>NZ_LZEI01000011.1:0-288474 GCF_001693745.1 Gilliamella sp. wkB72
CTAATTTTCATATCCCCCAAAATATCAATATATTATTTTTGTAATAATTTGTTATAACATTATTATTTATTTGAATAAATTTTAATTTATCATTTATGCTTGATCAGTTTCTAATGCTTTGCTATTAAATCCCCCAATATTTTATGTTGATAATGGTTATCATTTTCACTATATTATTCTTCCAAAATTGAAAACCATGGTAGGTAAATTAAATCATGAAGAAAAATTTTATAAAAAGGATTAGCCTATTTTTACTAATATTTAGTATCAACAGTCTTCTCAATTATAGTTTAGCAAATGAAAGAATTGTTATTGCTGGAGGATCTCTTACTGAAATTGTATTCGCACTAGGTGCTGGAGATGATGTCGTAGGTGTTGATAAAACAAGCAGTTATCCTGAGAAAGTTAAACAATTGCCACAAATCGGTTATTGGAAATTATTAAATATTGAAGGTGTTTTATCGCTTAGACCAACCTTGTTTATAACATTAAATGATGTAGAACCTGATAATGTTATCGAAAAAGTTTCTGAGTCAAAAGTAGATGTATTAGCATTAAGGCGTGTACCTGGTACAATTGAACTGTTATACGAAAATATCAATAAAATTGCATCTAAATTAAATAAACAAGAAGAAGGCGAAAAATTAATCAATAGAATTAAAGCCAATCTTGCCGACATTCAAGCCAAAATCGCAACTCACCCACAAAAAACAAAAGTTTTATCCCTAATGAGTATGAGTGGTTCCAATTCTGTAGCAGGTAAAAATACTACAATTGATGCATTAATTACTATCGCTGGTGGTGAAAATTTGGCAACGCATAATAGCTTCAAAAGTTACACTGCAGAATCAATTATAGCTATCAATCCAGAAGTTATCATTTTAAATAAATATTCGATTGATCAATTAGGTGGTTTAGACAAAGTCAATACTATTCCAGGTATTACTGAAACGAGTGCATTTAAAAATAATCGTATTACGGTTATAGATGATAGTTACTTATTTGGAATCGGGCCAAGAGTTGATGAAGCAGCAAAATTGCTTTTCCAAAGCTTTTACCCTGAATAAACTATTTTAATAATATTTTTATTAATTGAAGCAATAAATGCGCGCATTAAACATATTAAGTTTGAAAGGATAAAAATGTGAATTTTAAATATTTAAAAAAGACAAGTTCATTAGCAATAGGTTTAACATTAGCACTACCTACTTTCGCTACTGATAAACATAATGATGAAAAAGACATTGATACTATTACTGTAACAGCTCATGAAGCAACAAAAAATCCGGGAATGAATACTGAAATTTCTGAGCAAGATATTCGCCGTGATGGAGGTACTAATTTTGGTACTATAATGCGTTATCAACCTCTAATTTCTGCCCCAGGAAGTATTTCAGGTTCAGGTAGTGGTAAAAGTAGTTGGGACCGTGGTGGGTTTACTGGATACAATATTCGTGGTTTAGATGCTAACCGCGTGTCAATCGATATTGATGGTATGCCTTTACCAATAGCTCAAGGTCGGGTTAACTCTGTTGGACGAGCTGGGTTTGGATCTTACGGTATTGGCCGAGATTATATTGATACCTATATGTACAATAAAGTTGATATTCAATCAGGAGCGACATCGGTTAGTAATGCAAATAATGCTCTAGGTGGCTCAGTTTCATTCCAAACTAAATCGGCAAGTTATTACCTCTATCCGGGTAAAACGACCTACTTTGGTTATCAAAATAACTATGATAGTTCAGATAGAAGTTTCCACCAGGGCTTAACTATGGCTGGTGGTGATGATTATCTAAATGGTATTTTGGTTTTAAGTCGACGCGATGGCCAGCAAACACGTAATAATGGAGACTCAATAAGTAGTTATCCAGAAAACTGGCACTCCAACTCGATTTTAGCTGGTTTTGGCTGGCAAATGACAGAAGAACATTTAATTAATACAACAGTTGATTACAATAATAAAACCAAAAATTCTCATTATGATACTTGGGATAAATACGGTAAAAAAGTTGAGTCACTTGATCATCAAAGAAGCAAAAACAATCGCTTTAATCTTGCGATTAAAGATCAATGGAAACCAACTGCTATAAGCTGGATTGATAGTTTAACTACTCAATTAAATTATCAACGAACCAATGTCTATGATAGTACCGATATTAGACATACAACTAAAGGTAATTTTAATACTCAAACAAATTACAATACAAAAACTTATAATTTTATTACTACTTTAGTTAAAAACTATGAAAATCAGAAAATTAGCGCTGGTTTAAATGGTAAATGGAGTGAAGATGAATCACCATTCTTTACTTCAGCCCAATCTCAAAATGGTAGAATATTTCCAGACGGAGATTACACTAAACCCCAAGCAGATAGTCGAAGTTATCAATTAGGGGGATTCCTCGAAGACAGAATTAGTTTTAATATTAAAGATAGTAATAATTTCTATCTAGTACCTGGTGTTAGAGTTATTTACCAAAATACTAAACCTCGTAATTTAGAAAATATGGCTGTAACAAACATCAATGGTAGCCAGTTAGGTAAACAATATAGTAGCAATAGTGATTTCCAAGTTTTACCTTCTATGTCATTTATGTATGATATTAATCCTGACTTCACTGCTTATTTACAATACAAACGTTCCGCACAAATGCCAAATCAGAACCAATTATATGGATCTTATTTAGCGCATAGCAATATGTATGTACTTGTTGGTGATTCAAATCTTAACACTGAAACCAGTGACAATTTTGAATTAGGTTTGAAAGGACATCCTGTTTCAGGTGTAACTTTAACATCTTCAGCTTTTTATAATAAATATAAAAATTTCATCGCTTATACACGTTATAGAAAGAACTTTGTCGGAACAGGTAACCGAATTGTTTATCAAGCAGAAAATCGTGATAAGGCATACATCTATGGTGCTGAATTGAGCAGTGAATTCAATATCGGCAAATGGGTAGAATCTGCTAATGGCTTAAGCGCTAAATTTGCAATTGGTTATAACCAAGGCAAATCAAAATCAAGCTATTTAGGTGATAAATATATTGAAATGGATTCAATAGCACCAATGAAAAGTGTTGTCGGTTTAGCGTGGGATGATCCGAATAAATTTTATGGTGTGGCTGTTACAGCAACATTCCAAAAAGGTAAAAAAGCCGAAGCGACATCTAGAGAATCTTATGGTAATGATGGTAGACCACTTCCTAATTCTAAAGATGACTATTTTAGAATCGCCGGTCATGGCATTATTGATTTAACTGGTTATATTAATATTACTAAGAATGTTAAATTGAATGGTGGAGTTTATAATCTTACCGATCAAAAATATTGGGATTATCTAAGTAATAATAAATTATACAGCACATCAGATCATAAATATCTAAACATGTTTACTGCTCCAGGCAGAACATTCCAATTAGGTTTAGATGTTGATTTCTAGAATGATATATCATTTTTTCAAATAAATAACCCGCATCATGCGGGTTATTTATTCTATAGCCTTCTATAAAACCTCCCTAAAGATGTTTAGTTTTTTATTAAAATTAAAGTAAATTTAGCATCAATAAATTGATAAAAAATATCACATGTAATATTTACATGTGATAAAATTATGCTAATATAAGTTGTATAAAAAATTAAAGAATAACCAAAATTTATGAAAAAAACCAAAGAAGCTAAAAGCTCAGCATTTTATCAACAACAATACCGACAACGTTTAAGAGAACAGGGGTTGATAAAAAAAGAAGTTTGGATTTTGCCTGAAAATACTGCTGAGTTACTTGAAATCGAAAAAAAATTTCGTCAACCAGCTGTAGAAAATAAATCTTTTTTGTACCATGTGAAGGAAAACAATGAAATGAAAAATACAGAAATCTGGAAAATTAATGACCTTTTCCAAGAATTAAATCAAACTGATTTAATCAAACAAAGTTCTGCAAGTATTGAAATAATTGATGGTGTCGATGCTTGTTTACATATCATTATGCATGACTATGGTGATTTACCACTTTTTTTAAGCGTTTCAAATCAGCAAATTATTGTAGAAGCACTACTTTGGCCAGTTTCACTAATCAAAAATCCTTCATCATTTAATGAAGAAATTCTGTCTGCTAGAAAACTATTTGCTTTATCAACTATAGCAATTGAAAAAACAGGAGATGGAGAAATCAATTACATTATGTATGGTGCACTTAGTTCATCCTCAACCTTAAACGATATTATTTATGAACTCGAAATGTTATCAGACAATGTGATCAAAGCGACTGAAGCTTATGAGCATTTCTTTAATATTGAATAGTTAAAGCGAAAAGTTATAGAAGGAGTTAAATATGGTTATCTTCAAAAAATTAGTAACAGCATTACGTGGTGGAATAAATGAAGTTGGCGAATCAATAATTGATTCTCAAGCGTTACGTATATTAGACCAAGAAATTAGAGATGCTGATGAAGAATTAAGACAAGCTAAAGAATCATTAGCTAATATTCTAGCAGAACAAAAATTAGCAGAGAAACAAGTTGAATCAACAAAAGCTCAAATAACTGAATATGAAGCATATGCTATTAAAGCACTTGAAAATAACAATGAAGAGTTAGCTTTGGAAGTAGCGGAAAAACTTTCGGTACTCGAGAATCAATATGAAAATAACAAAAAGCAAGCTAACTATTTTGCTGAAAGTGTTAAAAATTTACGACAAACTATTTCACAATCTGAAATCAATATTCGTAACTTAAAACAACAAGTTGATATAGTTAAAGCTACTGAAAGTGTCCAAAAAGCACAATCTGCAGTAGCACAGCGTTACGGTGGTTCAACAGCTAAATTGCATACTGCACTCGATTCATTAGATAGAATCAAAAAACGTCAAGAAAAAGCTGCTGCCACTTTTGAAGCAAAAAAAGAATTAGCAGCAACTGAAAATCCTGATTCGCTTGATAGTAAATTAGAAGCGGCCGGTATTAAAGCTGGCAATAATAATGCAGCTTCAATTTTAGCTAGATTAAAAGAAAAACAATCGAATTAAAGTTTTCGCGTTTTGATATTTTTAAGTTAGAATAGCAAAAACAATTATAAAATAATTAATTAGTTAAAACTAGTTTGGATAGATGAAGGGAATATAATGGAACTGTTTTGGGGAATATTTTTTTCTTTTCCCGTAATTATCTTTAGTGCATTGTTAACAATCTGTATCTTATATTGGTTTGTTGCAGCATTAGGACTATTAAGCGTTGACTGTTTAGATTTTGATATCAGTGTCAATGATGTTTATAGTGATGTTCCATCTACTGGATTAGGTGGTTTATTAATGAAATTTGGCTTCAATGAAGTACCAATGACTCTCATCATCACTTTGATCTCTTTAATTGGATGGTCAATTTGTTATTTTGCCTTTCGTCTATTAATCCTACCTTTGTATAATTTTGTATTTCTTTATTATTTAGCAGGGATAGCTCTTTTAATTATCTCATTTATTTTATCAGTCTATTTAACTGCTTTTTTTATTAAACCACTTCGTCCTTTATTCAGAAAGTTGATAATTAACCACAATCATAAATCATTATTAGGGCAAGTTATCGAAATACGCTCAAGTACCGTAACCAGAACTAAAGGACAAGCTACCTGTGAAGATGGAGGAGCGGGCCTTATTTTAGAGGTAAGATGTGATGAATCTTATCAATTCAAGCGCGGTGATAAAGCCGTAATCCTTCAGTATGATGAAACAACAAATTGTTATGAAATAATTAGCCTAAAAGATTTTAATGGCTAATAGAAGTTAATTTGGAGAATAGAAAAATATGTCTTTAAGCAGTGATACTATAATGTTTTTTTTGGTAATAGTTGGAAGTATATTCCTTGTAATTGTCGGATTCTTCCTATTATTTAAGGCATTTTACATAAAGGTTCCTCAAGGTACGGCGCTTATTGTTAATGACATGACGTCAAAACCTAAAGTTCATTTTACTGGTGCATTGGTATATCCAATCATCTACAAAAAAGAGTTCATGAAAATTTCCTTGATCACTTTTGACGTAGAACGAAGAGGTAAAGATGGTTTAATTTGCCAAGACAACCTTAGGGCTGACATCTGCGTAGCCTTCTATTTACGCGTTAATGAAACAACAGAAGATGTTCTTAAAGTTGCCAAATCAATCGGTGTAGATCGTGCATCAGACCAACAAGCGGTAAGCACATTATTTAGTGCTAAATTTTCAGAAGCATTGAAAACCGTAGGTAAACAATTTGAACTTGCAAAGCTGTTTGAAGATCGAATGAATTTCCGTGAACGTATCATTGATGTAATAGGTAAAGACCTTAACGGTTATGCCCTTGAAGATGTTGCTATCGATTATTTAGAACAAACTCCAATTAAATCACTCGACCCAGATAATATTTTTGATGCTGAAGGTATTAATAAAATTACAGCTATAACTGCTGTACATAAAGATGAAACCAATAAGCGAGAACGCGATTTAGAGTTAGCTCTTAAGAAAAAAGATACTGAAACTATCGAAGCTAAACTTGAATTAGAACGTCAACAAGCTGACGCTGAGGCTAGACAAAAACGTGAAATTGAAACTATTCGAGCTAGAGAAGCCGCTGAAACATTAAAAGTTCAAGAAGAAGAACGTTTGAAAGCTGAACAAGCTAGAATTCAAACCCAACAAGAAATTGAAGTAAGAGAAGAGAATCGTTTACGTGAAGTAGAAGTTGCACAGAATAACCGCCTAAGAGCTATTGCGATTGAAGAAGAACGTGTAATCCGAGCTCGTTCACTTGAAATTGTTGCTCGTGAACGTGAAGTTGAACTACAACGAATAGAGAAAGACAAAGTTGTAGAAGAGGAAAAGAAACAGATTGCTAATGTTATTCGTGAACGTGTAGCAGTTGAAAAAACAGTTGCAGTTGAAGAGGAAAACATTAAAGAAGTTCGTGAAGTTTCAAGAGCAGATCGTGAAAAACAAACAACAATTATTGAAGCTGAAGCTAGAGCTGAACAAGAGCTAGTTAAACAAGTAAAACAAGCTGAGGCAGATGAACAATCATCTAAACATCGCGCAATTGAAATCAGCACGATGGCTCAAGCTGAATTAGAAGCTGCAGCTAAACAAGCTGAAGCTAAAAAACAATTAGCTCAGGGTATAGAAGCCGAAGAAGCGGCAATAGGCCTTGCCGAAGCTAAAGTACGTAAAGCAAGAGCAGAAGCAGAAGAAAAAGAAGGTTTAGTCAAAGCAAATATTACAGCTGAGACATTATTAGCTGAAGCGAAAGGTAATCAAGAAAAAGGCTTAGCAGAAGCTAAAGTTATTGAAGCCAAAGCAATTGCAGTAGAAAAACAAGGTTTAACTGAAGCTAAAGTACTTGAGGAAAAACTTTCTGCTCAAGCTCGTGGTGATGAACGTATTGGATTCGCAAAAGCATCAGCAACAAAAGAACAAGGTCTTGCAGAAGCGTTAGTAATTCGCGAAAAATTAACTGCTGAGGCAAATGGTTTAGTAGATAAGTTCCAAGCAATGGGTACGATGAATGAACAATCGAAAAATCATGAGGAATTCCGTTTAGCGCTTGAAAAAGGTTTCGAACAAGCCATGGCTGCTATTGCTGCTAACAAAGAAATTGCTAGAGAACAAGCTGACGTGCTTGCTGCGGCATTCAGTAAAGCCAATATTGAAATTGTAGGCGGTAATGATAACTTCTTTAATAGCTTCTCTAAAGCAATTAGTGTAGGTAAAGCAATAGAAGGAACTGTTAATCAGAGCCCTGTACTACAATCTGCATTACAATCAGTACTATCTCGCTTATCGGGAGACAAAAACATAAACATAAAAGAGACTTTGCAAAACACTGATTTAAAAGCGTTAGCAAAACAATTTTTGTCATCCAATAATGAGAATGAATAGGTTACTATCAGAATAGCCATTTATCTATAATGTAATCAGTTTTAGGTAGGATTCATTTCCTACCTAAAACATTAGGTATTTCAGTATTATCTTCAACGAGTAAAACATGTCAGAAACCCAAGATCAGCAACAAACATCAATTGATAAAGCAGTCGCGGAAGGCGGAGCTTATGAAATTCTTCGTAAACGTTTAACCTCTTTAGGACAAGAACTTAATCAAAAGACAGAAGCTCTAAATCAGGAAAGGCTATCTGAGTTTGGTAAAAGTGACATGTCCATTATTAGCCGTATTCGTATAAGAACGGAAAATAACTGTGTAGCACGAGATATTGTTCGCTTTGGTGATTGGTTGTTGTTTGGTTATAACGTCTATTTAGGATTAAAAAAAGAAACCAAGATAGAAGATGTATTTTCACTTTATCAATTAGTTGAACGTGATAACAATTATGAAGCTGATCCGGTTGATCTCTCAAATACATTCTTAAATATAGATAGATTTATACAAGACTTTAATGAGCTTTATACTTATTATAAAAATGCCCAGTTACTTCAGCTTGTTGAACGTGATGGAAAACTTCTTGCTAGTTTTCAAATTGGAGAACGAATTAGTGATATTCGTGTATTTCGATGGTCTATATCTAGCGATAAAAAAACAATCGAGTATATAGATAATCGAGGTGAGCGAGATATCGCACTACCACCTGCCTACGATTTTGAATGGATCGAAACAACACGTGAAGATATTGTTAATGGGCGATTTCCTCATATCAATGTTCTTGATACAGTATTTGTTGAAACCATTGGTGGTGACTTAACAATAAAGTGTGAAAATAATACTAATGATGGTTTAGGAATTTATCGAGAAGAGGTTGTTGATAAAAATCAATCAATTAATGATGCTAAAATAGAATATGCAAAAGTTGGTTCATTAATCCTATTGAAAATTCTCCCTTACCGCGAAGACAATTGGCGCTATTTAGTTTATAACTCGCTAACCCAGCAAGTCCATCGTATAGATTTTATTGGTCAATCATGTATTCAACTTCCAGAAGATCATGGAATTATATTTCCTGGGGGATACTACTTACAAAATGGAGATTATAAAACTTTTGACCAATCAATGTCAGGTATGCGTTTCAGACGAATTCGCCGTTCACCAAATGGGGAAGATGTTTTATACATTTTCTATGACCCAAGCAATGGGCGACTAGCACTGTTCAATTATAATATGATTGAACGCAAACTAGATAACCCAATTTTAGGTCATGGCTACGCCGTTTTTGAAGATGGTCGAATGGTCGTTTTTGAAGGAGAAAGTGATGAGCCAACTAGAGTTCATCCAATGCAAATTTGGCAAACTCCTTTTTATAGTGATGAATATGCAGCACAACAACCGACAAATAATAGCTTCCTCGGAAAAATAGGTAATGCTGAACTTGTTCGCGGAATTTCAGATCTGTATTTTATCTCGCGTGAAATCGATAACCAGGCAGTCTCTTCACAACTCTATAGCAAACTAAGTGAAGATACAAAACGGCTCTTTGATAATTACTTTTGGCTCAATGACGAGAAACACCTATCATTCTCCCCTATTCTTCGTAATATTTCACAAACGAGTGAATTAGTTATAGATGAGTATGAAAAAGTCGAAAGCATTCGACGTCAATCCGAAAGCGCTATGCGTGAGGCAATTTCTAATCAACAAGATTTATTAACCAAGCTTTACCCTGATAGCTGGCAAGAAACACAAGAATTTGTTGATGCATTAAATGCAATAAAGTTACAACTTGGCAGTTTAGTCACATTAAGAACTTACCGATACATTGATTTAGACCAAATCGATGAAATGGAAAATAAACTAAAAGCTAGACAAGCTGAAGTTTCATTAGCTACTGCTGAGTTTTTAGGAAGTGATAAAGCATTAGAGCCATTCAATATAAAAATTGACGATATTGAACAGCAAATTACCAAAGCAGATACTGTTGCAAAATTACTTGAATCTGTTGAAATAACAGAAACTATGTCAACTGATTTAGATATGCTTTCACAATTGATAGCAACCCTAAAATTTGATGACGTCACATTACAAACTAAAATCATAGAATCAATAGCTGAAGTCTATGCAAAACTTAACCAAACAAAAGCTAAAATCCAACAAAAACGAAAAAATTTAGCTAATGTTGAAATGGTCGCTCAATTTGGTGCTCAATTTAAATTATTTGGGCAAAGTATTGCCAATGCCTTGAGTATGGCAACAACACCTGAAAAATGTGATGATGAGCTATCTCGTCTTCTAGTACAACTTGAAGAGCTTGAAAATCAATTCAGTGAAAGTGAAGAGTTCCTTAATGATATTCTGGCTAAACGAGAAGAGATATTAGAATCATTTGAAACCCATAAACAATCACTACTTGAAGATAGAACAAGACGAACAGAAGCGTTACTTACGGCTGCCAATCGAATTTTAGATAGTATACCAAGAAGAACGGCTAAATTTTCTGATCAAAATGAGTTAAATGCTTTTTTTGTTGCCGACGCTTTAGCTTTAAAAATTCGTGAAATAGTCGAAAAATTAAGAGCACTTTTTGATAATGTCAAAGCAGATGATATTGAATCTCGTTTCCAAAGTGCCAGAGATCAATCAATACGAGCCTTACGAGATAAATCAGAAATATTTGAATCTGGCGGAAATGTAATCAAACTGGGGCCAAGACATAAGTTTAGTGTCAACACCCAAGAGCTTGATTTAACCATTGTACCAAAAGAAGATCATCTTTATTTGCAATTAACGGGTACTGATTATCAAGAAAGAATTAATCACCCTAAATTAGAAAGTTATAAACCTTTCTGGTCAATTTCATTAGAATCCGAATCGCCTAGTGTTTACCGTGGTGAATATTTAGCATATTCAATAATTAATTCAGCGCTTAAAAAAGAGCATGATTTAAGTTATGACGATTTAAAAAATCAATTAAACCAACCTGAGGTATTAGCTAAAACAGTAAGAGATTATGCGTCAATGCGATATCGTGAAGGCTATGAAAAAGGGATTCACGATCACGATGCATTAAAAATATTAGCCAAACTGATCCCGCTAGGTGAAGCGGCCGGTCTATTACGCTATAACCCTTTAGCCCGAAGCTTAGCTATCCTTTTTTGGCATCATAATCAAAAGAGTGATATTGCCAAATTATGGCCAGAGCGAGCCAAAACTTGTAAAGATATACAGGCGTTATTTGGTCATGATGAAGGTATAAGAAATCTTCAAACAGAGATGTCTTTTGAATTAACCCAATTTTTAGAAAAATATCCTATTCAACATGAACAGTATCATGTAAAACAAGCAACTGAATATTTAAGCTATATATTAGCCGAAACACCACAAGAATTTACGTTAAGTAAATATGGCCACTATCTATTTGAAGGTTTAAAAGCCCGCCTCGAGGAATCTCATATGTGGGGTGATTTTAACCAATCACAAAGCAATCTTCAAAAACGACTTGCCGATCGCTGGATTCTAATCGAAAGTTGGTTTAAAGGTCTTTGTACCCTACCCCAATATCAAAAACTATCAGACTATATTGCTGAAGCTTTAGTATTGTGTATGTTAGATAAAGAAAGTAGCATTACGCTAGGAATTAGCGAGCTTGAGCTTGATATTTCCGTCAACGATTTACTTGGCGATCATCCAAGTATAATTCAGGGAG
Source organism: Gilliamella sp. wkB72 (assembly GCF_001693745.1). Taxonomy (NCBI): domain Bacteria; kingdom Pseudomonadati; phylum Pseudomonadota; class Gammaproteobacteria; order Orbales; family Orbaceae; genus Gilliamella; species Gilliamella sp. wkB72. The sequence continues at coordinate 11,610 of NZ_LZEI01000011.1, forward strand.
TGTTGAATATTAATCTTGATGATTTCTTCAGTCGCATGCGTAAACAGTCCAGAATTATTATTCCGGAGTTTCAGCATTATCAAAGTCTTCGTCAGGAAGTACTCGATGAACAACGTGATCTTCTACATCTGGAGGAATTTAAGGCTAAACCATTAAGTTCGTTTGTGCGAAACAAACTCATTAATCAAGTTTACTTACCTATCATTGGTGATAACTTAGCTAAACAAATGGGAACGGTTGGTGAAACTAGACGTACCGATTTAATGGGGTTATTACTGCTTATATCTCCACCAGGTTATGGTAAAACGACGTTAATGGAATATGTTGCTAATCGTCTTGGATTAATCTTTATGAAGATTAACGGTCCGGCTTTAGGTCATAGTGTGTTATCTTTCGATCCAAATCAAGCACCGAATGCAACTGCCAAACAAGAGCTAGTAAAACTTAATCTAGCGCTTGAAATGGGAAATAACGTCATGCTTTATATTGATGATATACAGCACACCAATCCGGAATTCTTACAAAAATTCATTTCCCTTTGTGATGGTTCACGCCGAATCGAAGGTGTTTGGAAAGAAAAAACTAAGACCTATGATCTCCGAGGTAAAAAATTCTGCGTTATTATGTCAGGTAACCCATATACTGAATCAGGAGAAGTATTCAAAATACCAGATATGTTGGCTAACCGTGCAGATATTTATAATTTAGGTGAAGTTCTTGGTGGTATGGATGAAGTTTTTGCTTCAAGTTATATCGAAAACTGCTTAACTTCAAATCCAATTTTAGCACCACTTGCTTTACGTGACTTAAATGATCTTTATCAACTCATTGACCATGCACAAGGCAAGCCACTTAATAGCAATGAATTAAGTTATGCTTACAGCCAAGCAGAAATCAGCGAAATTGTTGCAGTACTTAGTCACTTATTGAAAATTAGAGAAGTGGTGTTCAAAGTTAACCAGCAATACATCGTTAGTGCTGCTCAATCAGATAAATACCGTACAGAACCACCTTTCAAACTTCAAGGTAGTTATCGAAACATGAATAAACTTGCTGAGAAGGTTTCTTCTGTTATGAATGATGATGAACTTAATCAAATCATCAACGATCACTATTTGGGTGAAGCTCAGCTATTAACTAATGGTGCTGAAGAAAATCTTCTTAAACTCGCTGAAATTCGTGGCGTATTAACTGATACACAAACTAAACGTTGGCAACAAATCAAAGCTGATTTTATACGCAATAAAACTCTAGGTGGTGATGAAAGTGATACCGGAAACCAAATTGTTACGCAATTGGCTGACTTAGTGCAAAGTGTACAGGCTTTGCAGTTATCATCAAATAAAAAACCGAAAAAAGAGAAAAGAAATACAAAAGGTAAATAGCGAATTTTAATTATATTTTATTATTTAGGAAAAAAGGTAATTAAAATAGGTCAAATCCACATTAATGATAAAAATCCGTATAATAAATAGGCAAAAATATAACAACCTATTGGTGTGATTATCAATAAAATACCTAATCTTCGCATAATTTTGGTTTTAGCGAAGCATAAAATTATTATACCAATTACGAAAACTAATAAATAAACCCACCAAAAGATAAATAGTGACAATATAAAAAAATCTATTCCATTTAAATAAATCATTTAATTAACTCCATTAATTATTTTTTTCTATTTTATCCTTTTCTAGTTATTTATCATAATTGACTAATCCAACTTTTATTTCAGAAGCTAAAGAAGACAAAACGATACTGGGTATAAATTCATCAATACCCAGACAAATTAAATCAGAATATCCTTTTTCATTTTCAACATCCAAAAATTGCATAAGAGGCTTATTGGTGAAGTTATTTGCCCAATCTGGGATAAAATATGGGGTAGTTTCTAATTGGGAAAGATTATGAACAATAAGTTCATCGGCATTATTACTCACTGTGATTTGTAATTAATATTCAGATAGTTACATTACTCTTTCAAAATAACCTCTAGTATTGAAGTCAAACTTTTTACATTAAAATTCAGTTATCGATAATCCTATTAAATTTTCGATTTTTATCATAATAGTTTTTTCAAAAAATTCATTCCAGTGTACATGGAGAACACGAAAATGAGTTAATTTTACCAAATTGTATTAAAGAATATAATTCATGTATTAAAAATGCGTTCATTTTCACAAATATCCTTAAGTTTCACTACCAACGAAAGGCAATTGTAATCAAGCCTTATTATGCTGCCCATGCTTGCACCTCATTGAGTAGACATCACCTTGAATAATCTAAAAGCTTTTAAATTATCTTGCCATATTTCTATATACTTATCTTAATAATCAGCTTTTGTTAAACCGAAAGCCGTTAATTCACCCTTTGACGGCTCTGGAGTATATAAAGCAATAGCAAGCTCAATTCTTTTTTCGCTTTGACCTAACATCGCTTTATGAAATGTAAATGAAAAAGCTTGATCTGCTACAGTACAACTTAAAAGAATTTGGTGGGTAAGAAACGTTAAAATGGTTGAAATAACATAATAACTTGAATGCTATCCATTTGTGCAAATTTTAGATGTGATCACAATCTGTGTCGCAAAATGTAAATAAAGATAATCAAGACTTAAATATTTAAAATTAAACCTTTAATTATATTTAATTTTAATGGCGAGCCCTACAGGATTCGAACCTGTGACCTACGGCTTAGAAGTGTCTTGGCTTACTAAAATACATTAATTGAAAAACCTTAACAAACCTATAAATAACAAGAGTTAATCAAAATTTCAATTAGTAAATTTTGATAGATTTTAGTATATATTAATAGATTTTTATGTCACAAATTGGTCACACTTATTTTCGCGATCTACTTCCCACAATTTCACTTCAATTTACGCTCCAGAAAAATATTAGTTTATGATGAATAAAACTAACTAATCTTTCATAACATTATCACAATAAACTACACAAAAACAATTTACATACTAACCGACCATGATAACGATTCAATTTTCGATTGAGACAATGATTCGTATTTAATTTTTCCGTCATACGATATACACAATGACTGGTGGTGCTTTTATCGGAACAACGGATTAAACGAAGTCGGAATTTTTGAATCGTATCAAGATGCGGTAGAGTATGTGAAGTTGAAGATTGATAGCGTTTAGTTATTCGGCTTTTCAGGAAACAAGGCATTAACATCTGACGTATCAACACGAGTTAATAATATACGATATTTTTTCCATTGTTTTAGCTGCTCGTTCTCGTTTGATTTGCACATATCTAAATCTATAACATCCTGAAGCACCGCTATTTTTTCATTGGCTTCATTAATTAACGCTGTTTTTATTGATTGATTTTGGTATTGAATATCCGCTGGTTTTGGCTTAATTAATTTTAGAGCCTCTTTTTCTGTTATCGCAATTTGATCCCGAGAAATAAACTCGTCTTGAGAGCCGTCGTCGCAGTACGCATAAACTTGATTATTTGCATCCTTATAATATTTCATGATTTCACCTCAACTCATACCATGCTGTTAAATTGCCACCCCCGGTTACTCTATATGTACACCCCGCCGGGATCGGCATATACATTGTTACATTTTTTGTGCTACCGCTTCCAGAGCCTCCCGTTGTTGCATAAAATTCCATGCCATTGATGAATAGGCGCATGTCTATTGCAGTCCCGGACCAGCCGTGTTGAAACGAGATCATTACGAAAATAGTCTGTCCTGTTGTATTCGTATAAACTACATTTGCGGCACGTTGCGATATTTCGTTATGCCATACTTGAGGCGGTGGCGGAGGAGGTAAATAAGTGTTTAGATTTGCAGATGTAATCTGCTCAACCCAAGGCGACCATATGTTTGGTCCGTCTCTGTAAGTTCTTACAAATTGCCGTACTGAGTAATAATCAGTGTAAATTTGCAAGCAACCTTTGATACCGTCGCCGCCTGTTTGAGTCACAATTAACGACCCTGCTGCGTTTATCGGATAATTATTCGATATCGTCGCAAATTCATTCATGTTTTGCAAATAAACCCCGTGCTGAGATGCAGTGATACTATTGAGATTGGTTTTATTCAAATAGCCATTGAAACGAAATGCATCGCCATCGACCAACACTCGTTTGTTATTAATCAACAACTCGCCAGCCATGTTGTCGCCAGATCGTTTAACTGCTGCGTTTGCTGTATTGTTTGCCGTGGTTGCTGTTGTATTAGCAATAGTTGCTAGATCATATGTTTTTTTTACTGCACGCGGTGTAGCAGCGTCGGTTTCTGATTCGCTATTAATTTCTGAATTTAGTTTGACGAGACCTTTTTGATCAAGTCTGGCAATTGGTATTTCAGCCTGTGTTTTTTTCCATTTTGTTGTATTCGTGGAGGGTTTAACATTATCATTTTCAACTATAGCGGTATACAACACCCCGTTATATTTGATAATTGCATTTACTGGGTAAGTAACCAACTCACTCCATTCTGGCACGCCCTGCTGGAGCAAATAAATCATATTTTTATCAATGCGGTTAAATGCACCATTCATCCATTCAAGAGGTGGTTTTGATGCGGTTTGATCGATGGTGATTCCCCAGCCCCTACTCACATCAGGAAAATCTATATTTTCACCTTTTTTTGCTGAATCAGCGAAAATTAAATAATCTGGTTTATTCTGTACTTTCATTGAATAGTTCCTATTTCTTGTAGTCGAACAAATTTACCTAAGTTAAATCCTTGTGATTGGTTATCATGATCAAATCCGAATGGCTCATTGTTAATTAACACAACATATTGATACATAACACCTACTGGGCGAGCTAAAATATCCATTTTGCTAATTGCATATAATGTTAGTGAGCTTAATTGATCACTGTTAACCAATATGTTCATTGTCATGTTTTGTGAATCAACCACATTACCATACTGACCAATAACAAATTTGATCGATTTAACAATGCTTGATATCTCACCAGTTTGATAGTTCTTTGAAATTCGTGCTTTAATAAAAAAACGAAAATCACTATCGTTCAAAACAACCGATGTGCGTAAAGAGTCGCCATGTCTATAAAATTCACCAACATTGAATGAAAGCGCAATATCGTCTTCTAACCAACCAAAATACTCTTTGGCAATAGCCGTTGGTAAAACACGAAATACACCAACATGGCGACCCACTAAATCCAATGCGTAACCTGTTGCATCGTCAATATTGAGAATATCCGCCACTTGAATAATGTTTCTAAATGTTTGGTCGGTTTCTTCGTAGATAGCTTTAATAGTGCCTAAAGCCTTTGGCTTTGATCTATACTGCCAAATAATGAATTTTTCCCTACTCAATTAGCACCTCAACATTGTTTATCTGTGCATATTCTCGATGATCGATATTTGCTATATTTGAGCCATTAACCGTGAGTTCTTTAATATAAAACCCGTCAACTAGGTTAATGCTTGAGATAATGCGTGATGAATAAACATTTTCGCCGATGTCAAAATCAAGATTTTTAAGGTTGCTTTTGATTTGCTCAGTATTGATATCGTTAAATGATTTATAACGACCAATTACCATTGAGACGTTGATATCGACCTTTTTTGGTCTATCGAAATAAACTCTACGCGGTATACCATCTAATAAATAAGAGGATTCAATTTGACCATATAACCCACATCCACCAATTTTCTTTTTAGTAATAACTTCCGCTATTTTTTCATCAGCTCCACCTAAAATAACAGCGTTAAATGAGTGAGCAGGCACACCTTTTTCATCGGTTTTATTCGTATAATTTTCATATAAAACGCATTTAGTCACACCTGTTATATTCATTAATGAAGACTGTATACCTTGCCGATCATCGTAGTTATTAATTGAGTGCGATAACATAAACCTTTTTAATAATTGATCATCCGTTTCTTCATCAACGCCACCATAACTTTTAGTATTCGCAGTGACTTTATCTACGCCTATGATTATTGTACTTGGCGTGAACTCGTCCATTGCATTAACAGTGTAATTACCGAGTTCTAACGACCTGAATTTGACACGAGCGCTACCTAAATTGTTCAATGTTATTGATTCTGTCGTAACCCATTTATTTTTGTTTTTATCTATGTAAATAGAATTATTTGGTATTGTCGTTTTTGCTGAGCCCGTGAAAATTACTTCATCAATATAAGAATATGACGCAGTAATTCGGGTTATTCCTGCGTACATTGCTCGCTGTTCCAGCCAATGCCCAGTTGCTTGGTACGGGTCTAACATTTGCACCATAAAAGAAACAGCTTGATGTATGTTTGCAAGTTCTTGTGAAAATAACCCTAATAATTGGCCGTCAGGAGTATCGCTATCGAGATTGACGTCATCACCGTATATCGATTTAAATGCGGAAACTAATCGATTTTGAATAGTGTATAAGTCATCAATTTCGATACCTTTATCTGTTATCTGTAACATTAAATGATGCCTCGTTAGTTTTATTGAATTTATCGGTGTATGTGATTTGAATTAGAAATTTGCGGTTATCGGTATCTAATAAAATGTCGAAACTATCGATATTTACAACTCCATCAACTTTAAAAACTTCTGTTCTTACATCAATTTCTAATTGTTTTGTGTTAGGATTTTTAGTTAGATAATCAAACCATGCGATGCCGTCCTCACGATTTAAAAACCAGTCTTTTTTTAGTGCTAATAATTTGGTTTTCACGCATTGCGCTATCGCATCAGAACAATCTAAATAGTTACCCAGACCATGGCCAAAAGTCCAATCGTGATTGTTATCTAAACCTCTGACTATCATGTCGGTGCTCCTGTTTTTTCATTGCCGCTTTTTACATCTGTGTGCGTATGCGTATTCAAATCAATACCTTTATTGGTTTTAACATCCTGAGCCGTTATCGTGCCAGAGCTATTTGTATTACCATCTGTTTGATTGTAGCTTCCGATTTGATTCATATTGCCCTCATGCTCAATGTTCCCTTTTATATAGATTGTTCCATTTGTAAGCCTTATATGTGTCGAACCGTCGTCAGTTTGCATCGAAAGGCCATCATGATAAAAGTCAGGTATTTTATTTGGCACACTATTGCAACCGACAATAAAAAAACCGTCGCTTAAGTCATTAATTCGATTATCCAATGGTTTAGATACATTACCCGATGCAAACCAACCATCTATGCAACGACTCGAAAAGATAACAAGCCCCTCATCACCTGCTGTTATAGGTACCGTAATGCAAAATCCGCCTGCATGAGGAAACTGCGCAGGAACATCAACCAGAGGAGGGATTGAAACTTCTTGTCCATTTGCTAGTACTCTATTAATCATTAGTTGACATTGAACTGTATGACCGTCAAATGAAATAACCTTTGCAGGCAAAGCAGTATATATATTTGATTGAGCGCGTTTTATTTGATTTTCAATCGCTTCAAATAGTGAATCTGTCATCTTTTCCCCGAGCAATAAAAACCCGCCGAAGCGGGTTAAGATCAATGTTAAGCATTGATATAAGATTAATTTATTGATAAATGATATCTTTAAGTGCGATGTGTTTTTATATTTTTGATTAATGTTTTATTAACCAAATTGTTATAATTGTGATCAACTTTGGATTGATGATTCGTTTTATACTTTCTCAAACTTTCCGGCCGTGCAAACTAATTTACTGTGCCAGTTCGTACCGTATAAATCGCCGTTATGTTCAATCGATTTTACTTTATAATCGCCGTTATACTCAGTAAGCCTTGATTCAACGCAAACAAGCGAACCTATTCTATAATGAGGATTGCATAGCGTTGTAACTTCTAATCCTTCATTGCTTTTTTTGGGGCTTCCAATCATTCCTGTATTTCTAGAAATAACCCAGCCCTCGTTATTAGCAAGGGCTTTATTTTTAGGAATAACAACTAGCTGATCATCTTGTATAGACCAGTCCGCATTATTGTTAATAGCGATTTTATGCATTGCTTCGCGCGTATCGCACATGAGCACTTTACCGCGAGGCAAAGCTCTATCATTGGGTAAATTAATAGCTCCCTTCTGAACACCAAAACTACTTACTGCTTCGTTTAGAAAGTCGCTATCTTTTTGCCCTTTTTGCATCGTTTTAATAATGGTTTTTTCGTTATAGGCTCGATGTCCATCACCACAACGCATTGTTGTGATGATATCCTGCCCCGTCAGTTTATTTTCTACCGTCAATATATCGCCACAAAATATTAATCTTAAAACATCTTCTTTATAGCAGACTGATAACTCTAAAAAATGATATTGCTTGCTCGTAATAAGGTTACGATTTGACGCATTGAGATTATAGACTGATATTTCGGCAGTGTTTGGCTCTGAAGATAGTGTTTTTTTAATTGAGAAAGTTACTCTAAGATTATTAATAACAATGCTTTCTTTACGATTACCTATTTTAAGCTCTAAAACCCTGCCGAATTGCCGCACGATATTCTTCCTTAGTCATTATTAATAGTTGCATACGATTATTTAAATCGTCTTTAAATATCGCATTAATACCCAATCCTGATTTGTCATCCAAAACCAACACAAACGGTAAGTTGAATTCAATTAAAGATGGACTACCAACAGATAACCCTTTATTTTTTGTTATATACTCGTCATTATCAATATCAAATAAATCAAATTGATATCCTGTTGATATTGCGTTATATCTCAATGTTAAGCGCAAATTCATATCGTATAGTGAAAATGATTGCTCTAATACATCATCTATTGTTGTTTGTATAATGTGCATTCTATCCTTTCCTACCTGTAAGTATTCCCTTTCCAGTTCTCAGAACTGATTTATCAACCTCTTTCGGTTGAGTTTTACCAAGATTTCTTGTTTTTGGTTTTGGCACATTTAGGCCGCTCGCTGTCTGAGTATCTACAATGAAAATTTCGCGAAACGTTAATACAAATTCACCGCTTGTGTTTTGCTTTTGAGTCAGTCCAACAGATGTCAAAATCATGTTTTTATACTGCCGTGTATTTGTTTGTAGCGTTACAGGCTCACCACTTCGCTGTACAGCTAACAATTTTTCATGAGCATCAGCGATACGGTCTGATGAGAAACTATTTAAAAGTGGAGATTGATAATCAGGTAGAAAATCAGCTATAACTTGGTTCACAGCTTTAGCGCCAGCTCTAAAGTGTGATGCAAAACGATTTACCATACTCTCCGCCTGAGCTGTTATGGTTTTAATCGGCATTGGTAGCGGATAATCTGAAAAATTAAAACCTAATACATTATCAAATGAAAATGTATTAGTTTCGTATCCTACGACCAAACCATAAACAGTTACTTCCTTAGGGTCTAATACCGCATGGTCTGCAATGTTAGCCCCGTTTTCAATCGGGTTTTCAGTTACCCTCAGCTTTGATGCGTGTTGTTCAACAGTATTAATATCGAGACTAAATACCGTGTTCTCGGTAATTATCAAACCGCTGTCTTTTGATGATTTATTTAATATAGATTGAAACATTAGTTAGATCCCAGTGCCGTTTGGGTGTTATCCGCTAATTCGCGTAATGAATTATTGGTGACACTATTTAAACTGTCCACGCCATCCTGTACGGATGTGACATTCATTGTATTATTAATAGTTACTGCATTGTTATTATTTATTTTTTTGCTTGGTGTAAGACGTCCTGCTTTCGCAATATCAGTAACACCGTTCGCTAGAATTTCTCGTTTTGACGTAACTTCTAACTCGTTATCATCGTCACCACCTATCCCTAACCACGATAATGCGCCCTTTATTTTGCTTTTAATTGAATCAATAAATCCATAAAATTTATCCTCTATCCACTTCATCGCATTTTTGAACGGCGCTGTAATTGACTCATGAATTTCTAAAAATTTTTTAGCAAAGTTTTGTGTAGTTTCGTTCGTATCATCCATCCATGAGTCAAACAACCCTTTAACAAAATCCCACGCGGCCTTAAATGGCCAAGTAATGAAATCCCATATTGCCCATAACGTTTTACCTATCTTATCAGTCGTCGATGTTGTATCATCTTCCCAGATGTCAAATAAATCATTTACTAATTTCCAAGCCGCTTCGAATGGCGCGGTAACAAAGTTTATGATAGCCTCAAATATTTCTCCAATCGCGTTAACAACATCACCGGCATCAATGCCAAGCCAATCCATTATCGCGCAGATAGCCTGATACGCCATACGAAACGGGAAAGTAAGCACATCAATAATAAAATTGAAAATTTTACCAATTCTATCAACCATTTTACTTGCTTCACCTTCGGACATGCCAAAAAACATTAGTATGTTTTGGAGTGCTGTTGACAATAACGACTTTATACCCGATATTAGCGATTTAAAACCGCCTACTATTGAATCAAACAAGCCTTCTGATAATGATTTTAATTTTTTTGTATTGCCAGACCATAATGCTTTGAGAAATTCCCAAAATGTTTTTGCAAATTCCCACGCCACTTTTGCTCCGTCAATAAATGGTTGCCAGTATTTACCGAATAGGCTTTTACCGCCATTCATATAGACAATAAGATCATCAATTAACAGCATTAAAGCAGTTAATAAGCCTAAAATAATACCAATAGGACTAAATAATAACGCTCGATTGAGAACCGCCCATGCAATACCTAATGCAATTAGTGCGTTTTCCCAACCTAATGTCCCAGATACAATTTTGTCAATAAATTCGATAAAATTAGAAACAACCTGAATTGCCATTCCAACAAATTTAATTACTTTTTTGATTCCATTGGCAATCAAGTCCTTATTAACTGTTAACCAGCTTCTAAATCCAGCAATTAAATTAGTCAGTGCGGGCGCGACATTTAGCGCAATCTTAGTTTTGATACTATCAAGCGCTACACCTGTTTTGCTCATTTCTCGTTTATAAAGTTCAGCTTGCTGAAGCTCATTTTGCGATATTTTGAACAGCGTACCTTTTTTTGTAGCTAACTCTTTAGCTTTGTCGATTGCATTATGAAAAGCATCGATTAATTTTTTTCCATACAGCACTGCGGTATCCGCCAACGCAACTGAAACCAATTTCAATGAATCTAATTTCGACCCAGTTTTATTTACCGCGTTACCTGTCTCCGATGTTGATTTATTAGTTTCTTGAATTGCTTTGTTTGCATCTTCTTGTATGCTATTTGCCGCATCAGAAAGCCGATTAGCGCCTGATTGCAAATTATTAACCACTTTTGCAATATCGCCAGCTTTTGAGGCGTCAACGCCAATTTTTATCAAAAATTCTTCTAAAACCATTATTGCGCCTCTTGCTGTTGCTTTTCTGCTAATTTAGTTTCTGCTATCACATTATGCATATCGATAACATCATCGAGTGAATAAACTGTTCTGAGTTCGTGGAGTGTGGCGTATTTGTTTACGATAACACCCCACACAAACCAATCTACATCGCTTTCTTGGCTATCTCCTCCAAGCTGAGCGTACTTAGATTGGATAATATACCATTTGGTAAAAAACCCAAAAAATGCAATTTTAAACCCTCAACTATCACTTGATAGTAATGGCTTCGATGTGTATTGAAAAATTCACCTGCTTCTTGCGGCTTTTGAAACAGTACTTTTTTACCGTTTTCATCTATCGCAGTAACATAATCAAGAATGAATTTTTCTATTTCAGCAAATTGGTCAGAACCGATATTGGAGGCAAGTTGTCCGATATCAAAACCTGATTTATTCCCTTCAAATGAAAAACAGCCCTGAAGTAGAGCTGTTAATTTTTTTAGATATTTATTTGATTTAAAAAAATCTGCTTGCGTGAATGTGTAAACCACATCATCAATAGTAAAATCTGTGCTTTGCATTATAAACCGCCTTTAATGTCAAATTCTGCTTTAGTTGCTTTAAATGTCCATGTTACGCCGTTGTGTGCTGTGCCACGTGCGTGCGTTGGTGGTGTTGTAAACCAGCAACCAGTAAGTAAAAACTCATCGCCATTACGTAAATCTTTGTATGTAATTAATTTACCCGTCGCCGTTGTCGAATTGTTAATTTGAGCATTGCGCAATTGATTTAATTTTTGATTAGTTTCAGAATGCTGTAACGTTTTGATTGTTACTGTTGCACCACGATTGCAAGAGTGAACAAATACCCCCTTGCCATTAACGCCATACGTAATATCGCCATCATCGCCAATTGGCGCAATACTGATAGCGTCCTGCGCATTCTCGTAGCCAGTAATTTCTGTGCCGTCGATAGTCAAAACGGCATCTTCTAAAGAAAATGATTTAGTCATGTAAACCTCTATCGATTAAATTGAACAATGATATCGACGCTGTGACCCGCACCAGCTAATTTAAGTGCGCAGTTAATTGGCATCATCTTGCGGGCTTCGCGATCTGCTGTATCTTGCATATCGAATGAATCAGAATAGAAGTAATAGCCATTGATTTGGTCACCATATGATAGTTCGCCTAAGTCACCCAATGTCCATTTACCTAGCCCCAAGAAGCCATTATTAATAAACTGCTCACCGATAACTTTGATAGAACTAATTAAAATTTGCTGACCACGATCGGTTTGAGGGATTTTTGTAGGCTGACCTTGTAGTGTATTGAACGCCTGAACCTGCACCGCATTAATAAAAGCATCCAAGCCCGTTGTTTCATCGATAAACGTACCACCAAGCATAACACCCTCAGCAAGCATATTTACACCCGCATAATCGGTATAATAATTGATACCAAGACGACGACATTTTGTGGCTTCGTTTATTGTGATTTTATCATCTGATGTAACACTAACTTCTTGCTTGAATTTAACAGTTTTAGCAGTATTAACACCAGTCCAAACGGTAGTTAAGGCAATCCCCATAAGTTCGGCTGCTGCATGTGTATTACCCTTGTTGTTATACTGAACCATCAGACGACCGCTGTTACGTTTTGATAGTGTTTTAAGCACATTTGTATCAGTATATTCAATGTTAGCTGGTCGTGTTTCTGTGTACGCCATCACTTTTGCATTTTCAACGCCTTGAGCCACTACCCAATCATGAGCCTCTAACAATTCAGCATCTGTGATTGTGTTGGCGAAATAAACGCCGTACCAATTTTGGTATTGATTTTGTAATTTACTCAGCGCTTCGGCAGGTGTTTCCTTGTTATAAGTGATTGCATCTTCACCGTTAATTAACGTGCCTCTACCGTCAATTAAATTTATTAACTGACCAATATAACTGCCATCTAATTGCGAATCGAACACATAACCGAAATTGGCACCTTTACCCTCTGTATTAGATGACAAAATAAAACGACTTCCGACCAAATCGTAAATAAATTTAACACCAATATCAGCTAGTTTTGCATTAACGACATTTGCTACATCTTGCATACTTGAAACAGTAGAGAAATCAAGCTCTTTAACATCGATTTTTGCATCACCAAAATAGAATGACAGATAACCATCTGTGATATTTTTAAACTGAATATATGAAACAGTTAACGCGGAACCATTTATTTTCGAACTAATTGCTGATGTCGTTAAATCATCTTTTATATATTTAGCAATTAACGCGGTTTTTGGTTTAGGTCGTGCTGAAAATAACGCAGATGCCGCACGATACACATCTGAATTAGTGCCGAACAATGATGCTACAGAGTTAGAATCTGTTACAACAATGTATCGTGTATCTGGATTAGTAAACTCTTCGCACACTTCGTGAGTGAAAATAGCAACAACGCTTAAATCACGTTTTTGTGCCCCGCGAGGCGATTGTTGCAGAGTGACATCTACAACTTGACTGATTGGTAAACTCATTATTACCCCTTCTCTAAATTAAATTTTACTGTATCGCCACGATTCAATGGAGACTTGACGATTGGATTAATTGAAAATATAAGATCGACTTGCGCACGCTGTTCTTTACCGCCAGCAATCGCAGTTGGTAGACTACGAATTTTCGAGCACCTTAGATAACCCATTCTTAAACGCTTTAACCGTTGCCAAACTACGGTAAATCGCATTGATTCAGTGAGTTGGCATAACATATCGTAAGCATTTTTACCATAGGCATTGACTGAAATTGTGACCTCGCATAATGTTGATGCGATTTCTACTTCGTCAGCACCTTTGAATTTAATTTCAGTACCGATATCCGATTGGGATACATTTAAGACTGTGATGAATTTATCTAGTTTTGAAACTTCCTGCATATTATTAGCATCAAATACCAATGATTCAGGTAACTTCAAAACCTCCGCTATGATGCGCCTGACTTCCGTCATATCGAGTTGCGAGACAGTCGTAACAATTTGTTTTTGAAGTTCAATGGTTTTAGCTTTTGATTTCTCATCTTCTTTACCTTGAACTTCCTCAAGTTGTTTTGTGAGTTCATAAACCATTTTATTGATTTCCTCTTTTGACAACTCCTCCTCGGCATCATTTAGACGTTTACGAAACGAATCTATCAATGCTAGTAATTTATTTTTTTTAAGCATTAAATTTGCTCCTATTTTGTTTTACTATCGTTTAATCTACAATCTGAGCCAACCCTACCATCAGCAACGATTGCAATTTAGATAACTGGATTTGTGCTGTTGTCATAGTATTGACTCGAGTGTGACTAACTTTAACCACGTTGGTTTTGGTGACATAGTACCGTCAGATGATTGGTGATAGATTTCTTGTTTTTCGCTATAGCCATGATTAGATAGCATTGGCTTTGTGATAGGGACGTTGAAATCACCAATTAAACCTTTATTTACCACAAACATTCTTGTAGTGATTGAATAGTCTCTAACGTGTCCTTAAATTCTTCATTTAATTTTTTGTATTCGTATACTCTCGATCTAGCCTTACCATGATAGCTAGCCAAGCCAGCAATACTTGGCACAACTTCTTCAACATTTTTGAAGCCCCCACGCAAATCTTCCTTAACCTTGACTAAACAATTGGCTAACTCACTTGGGCAATTTATTTTTTCTTTTCGCCCTTTGTCATATGTTCCCTTCAGAAATAAAAAAACCACACTAGGTGGCTATTGATTAAATATGCAGTTATTTTTTATAACTGTTCGTGAATTTTTAGGGTTAATGCAATAGAAGTGAATAGGAGTTCAAATTACATTTATTATTAACATTTCTGTATTGGATTGTTTTATATTCAAGCAAAATGTCTCTAATTTGCTCGAAGTGTTGCTTTATAGAATCATTAGACAACCCTAAGGAAAAAACCGCCGTTTTAACAGGTCCATAAAAATTAAACTCAGACTCAACTTGTTTCAACATTTCTTTAAAAGATTCACTATAATTCATTACCAATCCTTTTTATTGCCCTTTTATCTGCATTACACTTCTCAATGACATTTAATAAATGCTCGTTATATCGGAGGCTATCACCAAAAGTCATGGGATTAGGTGGTAAATTTGGTAAACAGTCACTTAATAGATTGGGTGGTATCGGTCGATTCACGTATGCCTTTCGCTCGGTTGTACAAGCTTGCAGAAACAGGCATAGGCACAAACTGCTTAGCACAATCATTATCTTTGAGTTGCTCATTAATTTGCTCCTGCCGTTCTAGTGATTGTTTTTCAAGTTCACGTTTTGATAATTCGTTATCTGCGATGATTTGGTTGTTTCTAGATATGGTTTGCTCTAACTGATTTATTTGATTAGTTAGCTCAGCATTAGCGTCTTTTAATCGTTTTTTTTCTTCAAAATTGTTATAACAAAAATAAATAGCAAAAGTGATAATGATTAATGATATGCTCAATATCTTTTCATTATTCATAGCAAACCGCTCCTATAAATAGTTTTACCACCTTGCTTAACGGCTGTTAATACTATTTGCCGGTTATTGCTAGGACTAAATCCTATGTGTACCCATTGATTATGCTCTTGGATAAGTTTGTCGAATTGAACACCAGCATCAATCAATCTTTGACATATTTCTTTAGGGGTACCATATGATGAACGAAAATCAACCGCTAAGCCCTTAGTATGAGCGCTTGTTGAGACTCCGCCTACTCTTGCATTTAATGCAGGACAGCGATATCCAGAGGTGATAATAATTGGTTTATCTAATGCTTTTCTAACAAGTTCTAGCTTTATGGCTGTTAACTGCACATTTGGCATTAAATTTTGGGGGACTGAATTATCAATTTTTAAACGACTAGCAGTTAATGAACGTGTAAATTCTTCTAGCGTGAAATGTTCAGTTAATTTCATTAATCATCTCCTTTGGCTTTTCTTATTAATCGTTCTTCTAACGCCTTGATTAACGCTGCACCTGACCATCCAGCTAAGCCAGCTATACCTCCTGCTAACTCAAAGTCCCAATTAAAATAACTTGCGGCTAATACAACAAGCGTTCCAGTAAATATCGATATAAATATTTGCGCAAATAGCACCCCAATATTAAATTTATTACCATTTAGGAACTGATAGCAATAACTTGATAGAGAACCAAGCAAAGTAACAAAAAATAAATACACAACAACAGTCCAATTGACGTTGTTAGGGTCTTTTATCGGCATATTTAAATCTTCTTATTAGTTATGAGTGGCAGCATACTAGCTGAATGTGAGTTATGGCTGAGTCTAGCATTGCTATCGATTCAGTGATGAGCAAATAGTCAAAATATTGATATAAAAAATATAGTAAACGGAAATAAATTGAAATAGCTACAACAGAAATAAAATCACAGTTAGTATTTCATTAAATGAGGTTGGCAAAAAAGGAATCAAGCTAATAGCTAGCGTATTGATTATTATTTCTAGAAAAAACAGAATAATATAGATATAAAAAAACCCAACTAATTAGCTGGGTTTAACTATATGCGTTCTAAACCGCATTTTTACCTTATTATATATGCGCATTTGCGCAAAGTCAAGCGGTTATGCAACTTTTTTAAAATATTGATAAATATTTCCTCTTATAAACATCTCGGCTTGATTCAATAAATTAATGATATCGTGTGGACGCTTCCCAATTGCTTTTGCCTGCGAGTTACACGAAATACCTCGCAGATAATATGCGGTCAATACAATCCATTGAGAATAATTGTCATTTTTTAAAATCAGTACCGCATTATCAACAATTTCAGCTTCATCTTCTGTTAAATATTGGCGATAATCAACATCTGTTGGCGCTCCCAAAAAAACAGCCGATTTTGAAGGATATTCAGTTCCAATTCTTTTCAATATACGCGTATTTTTCCAGGCAGTTAAAATATCTTTAGTTTCTCTCATTACTCTCTCCCTACTTTGCCAATCTTCATTCACTTTTGCCGTTGTTTTGTAATTCATTTCAATATTAACCCCTTCGATTTGCTTACATTGTTCCGAATGTTTCGTTTATTGACTTGCTTTACAGATTTATATTTATTTTTTGCTACATTTGCTGTTAATCCTAATACACAGCCTATTACTATTTTGTTAAACATCTAATAAAGTCGCTATTAACAAAGGCTAATCAGTTTTAATACAAGTTCTGCTTTTTTTTAACATCTCTTTAATGTTAGCGATATGCTCCATACTCTTTGCAGAAACCTGATCATCTTTAAACTCAAGCATTGCGATCGTGTTTTCTGGTTTTGGCAAATAGCAATTAGCTTTTTCTGGTGATAATAAACCAATGAAAACAGCACGATTAATTGCATCAGCACGTTTTGTTTTATCGCTACCAAGTGATACAAACACCTCTACATTTTTGCCATTCATCATTGATGAGTTAACTAAACGTCCATAAGCTTCGATAAAAGTTCTTCTTGCTCCAATTTTGTCGCCATTACGATAAACAAGTTCAGCTTGTGCCCATGCCTTTGCTATTTCCTTAGTCCAAACCAAAGTATTAGTTTCATCACTAGCAAGTATTGCTATTGCCCATGCCTCATCGGGTGATAAATGGTTATTAGGACCACCCATTAAATTAATTAAATCAGCAGGCTTCGGCATAAATTCACTTTTACGCACCCATACATTGGCTGCTCTGCGCAATGAATCAATTGGGTATTGACTAAGTGTTGACCAATAAATATTGATTTTAGTTGTACTCGCTTGCTGTCCGTAGAGTTCAAGAAGTCCACCAATAATTGCTAAAAAACCATCTGAGATTTTTGCCATAATCAGCTCCTCATACTCTCTAAGACAGCTCGATTACGTTCTGCAAGAGTTATAAATCTTGATTGAGAGTGATTCGATTTTTTATAGTTCCCTGCATTACGTAGCCAATTATTAAATGCAGCGTTCCAATCAATATATTTTTTCCCATTAGCCAAGCAATAATCTTTAAACTTAATAAATTCAGTATCCAAATTGACATTTTCATTTAGTGCTATGTTTCGATGATGATCGTTGGGTTTAAAATCATTAGGCAACTCCCGTTTTTGGGGTTGTGGTTTATCCGCAATAATATTTGTAGTATTCTCTGTAATAGTCTTTGTTGTAATCTCTTGAAATAACGAACTCGACTTTCTAGCCTCCCCGAAATCTACGATGTCTACTTCGGGGTGATTACTTTCTTCATTTCGCGGTAAATGATTAATAGATTTGGCGAAATTAGCTAAAATTTCATTGACCTTTTTATTGTCAATTTTGTAAAAAGTTTTATGATCTAATCGCTTTTCAGTAATTATCAAAACGCCTTTATCTTGTAGTTTTTTTATAGCTGTTCTTTGTTCGTTGTGAGATAAACCAGTTTCTTCCTCAAGTTCATCGCGCGTTTTATACACCCCTAAATCAGATATAGCTTTATCTTGCCAATAAAATAATTGAGAAAATAAAACAGCTGCATTAACACCACCTAACGGCTTAGCCATTTTTGGATAATAGGCGTTGGGTCTTCCTTTCAATTTCAATATTTCAACTATATTCATTGTTTTACCTCAAAAATATTCAGCAAAATTGCTATCATTTTTATAAATAATTTCAGTCACTATTTGGTAATTTATTAAATCGTGGATACATGCCTTTAATCTAACAATCGGATAAATTTTATGTTTGTGCTGAATTGATTGTTTTATCACTTGCAAGTGTTGTAAGGTTTCGAACGCATTGACTTTAGTTTTTAATGTGTCCATACCCCCTTTTGTGTAATCTAATAGTGATTTTTTATCTCCTTTAACTTCCTAAAATATGGATAGCTTTTGCAGCAGTCTCAATTATTATTCTTTAAATCTAACGATAATATTTATTATCAATAATAACCAAAGTTATTGGATAAATCAATAACTATTGTTATTTGATGAGTGATAACTTGAGTTATATAATTAAAAAATTAACAACCCCGAGAAAAAAGCATGACTACATTTACAGATAGATTAAATTTGGCATTAAAAGAATCTGGGATGTCTCAGCATCAACTAGCCGAAAAAGTAAAAATTAGCCAACCAGCTATTCAAAAATTGCTTTCAGGAAAATCCAGTACATCACGAAAAATATTAGAAATCGCTAACGCATTAAACGTTGATCCTATATGGCTAACAAAAGGTGTTGGTAAAGCCAAAGTAAACAAAAATAAGTCTAATGCGACAGTATTAGGATCTATCGAAGATTGGGATAGTAAAACACCGCTAGATGATGATGAAATTGAAGTGCCATTTTATAAGGATGTACGGCTAGCAGCTGGTGATGGTTTCACTGATGATATTGAAGATTATAACGGATATAAATTACGCCTATCCAAATCAACAATGCGGAAATATGGCATTGATAAAGAATGCACTGTATGTCTAACTGTCTATGGAGACAGCATGGAACCTGTATTTAGAGATGGTTCTACAGTAGCAATCGATCAAGCTGATACATATGTTAGAGATGGCAAAATCTATGCAATCAATCACGATGGATTATTAAGAATAAAAATTTTAGAAAAAATGCCTGGCAATCAAATAAAAATCAAAAGCTATAACATTGGCTATGATGATGAAATAGTGTCTCAAGATGAAATAACTATTTTAGGCCGTGTTTGGTGGCAGTCGTCTATATTGGATTGATAATAAAAACTAAAATGACCGCTTCGGGGGTTTTTGATAGTAAAAAAAGGTAATAAAATGATCAAGGCAAGGAAAGAACATTTAAATTGTTTAGGCACAAGTGATTCACTCCAACTAATATCAATGCCAAAATCTTATGATAAAGATATTAATTGGAATAAAGCAAACAATGCTAACTACATAACATCTAATTTTACACCTTATGATTCTAGTGATGAATTAAAGGGAACTATCCCTGGCGTAACCGTCCAAATTGATTATAAAAAACCAATTCGAATTAAAACATCCAACAAAACAGTGATTACGCTATTTAAAATAAAATCTGGAATAAAACTAAGGGCATACCAAGTTGAAGCGTGCGATGAGAAAAAAGTTAGTTCACATGATGGCGTTAATAATATAAATGGCTGTCATGAACATATTGGAAAGGAAACTAATAAAATTAGCCCATTATATAAAGTTGAAGATATTTCTAGTTGGTTTGATTTCTTTTGTGATAAAGTATATTTAGATTTTACTGGAAAAATAAACAGTATAACTGATGAGTAGAAAAAATGAAATTTGATTGTAGTTTTTTAGAGCATAACAAGCTATTAATATGCCATACTGTAGAAACAGTGAATGGTGAGAAAGCAATCTGCCTACAAACAAATCATTTATGGATCGATAAAAGCCCATTATCTTTTTATATAATAGATCTTAATTCTCAAATAATGATTACCGATGATGGTGAGACAATTTTTAATTTAAGACTCAATGGTGTTATTGGAGACAAACGCAGTTGGTCATTAGTAAGGGATAAAATAAATTGTACACACAGTGACATAGGGCTGAGTGAGAATGGTGAAATCATTGCTATTGCAAACAAAGATAAATTAAATACTTTACTTTCTGATTATATTTCAGCTATGTGCTCATTAATGCATTATGAATATGAAATGGTTGGAATTCCTGACAGAATCAATAAATTAGCGGAAGAGGTTGAGTTATATTTAAAAGCATGGAAGCCTCGAAAGAAATTAACTCCAAATCCAAAAATAAAAGGAATATCTAATCATGAGTATAATTTTGATTTTGAAATAGATAATGAGTTAATTTTAGCTATTAACCCTACTCCAAATGCTGTTGGAGCAGTAATGAGAAAAGTAGGTGATGTTGTCAGTGGTAGTCAATTAAATGGAAGAAAAATAATGGTTATTGTAGACAATCGAGGGGATGATTTATTTAACCAAAAAGCTATAGAGGAAATTAAAATAATTTCAAGTTTAGCAAAAGCATTACCATTAACTAACTTAATAGATGCAACAAAGAAAAGTTCTACAGCACATTAACTTTATATCATTAACGAATTAACCTACCAGTTATTCCAACAATCCGCTAAACATATCTTGCTATCACTCTACAATAATGCTTGATAACTTTATCTTTATTTTGATAACTTTTATTATTGACATTGACGATAACTTATATTATCATTTATCGCGTCAAAACCAATCAACTTAACAACAAAGTTAAACAAGACTACGAGTTATTTAACTAGTTAACGAGATTCAAGTAGCTAGCTGGGGCATATGAAAGTACAGCGGTTTTGATAACAATCAATTTGCCGCCTAATATTTCTAGACACTTTTATAAAGAGTGTCTACTAGTATTCAAAGCTCGGAAAGGCGACATTTCAGCTCCTTTGCCCTCTTTTGAGGGCTTTCTCGAGGGAAATATGACTGATAAAGATTTTGTGAATATGAAAATCAAAGATAGATTTCATAAGGATTATGAGTTAACAGACAGCGAAATAAAGTTTGCCCTCTTTTGCACATACTTTGTGATTTTAGGTGGATTATTTGGCTTGTTCTACTGGATGCTACAGATTGCTACGAGGTGAGTTATGCAGTTACATAAATTGGTTGAAAATGGTTACGAAAGCGCTTACTGCAATATGTTAAACAATATTGAAATGCAAGATGCCAAGGAAGAATGGATTGAAAGCCGAGCCGAAGAACTAATTAAAAACTTTGGTAATGACAATGACTGGCAAATCATCGAACTACTCAAAATCAAACTGGAAAGTAAAAGTATTGATGATGATATTTATAACCAATTTATCGTTGACATCTGTTATTCGCAAGCTCGCTTTGAATATAATAATCAATCATATTAAGAAATTTAATAAAGATTAATTATCCCATATAAAAAAGTTAAAGCTCCTAAATATTATGCTAATAATTCCGTCGTTAAGGAATTAAATTTGCAATATTTAAATATTAACTAGGGTTAATAAAAAGCGTAAAAAAATCGAACCAAAATTAATAACCAGGCAAATTCCAAACGACGATTTTATAGATGACGGACGTTCATATTAGATTCTTTTTTATTTTGTTGTATCAATAGGCTTTACGCCTGAACAATCACTTTCTTTTAAGGTAATCATAAACAAATATTTATTCTCTTCGGTTGAGTATAGATATTGAAAAATTGCGCCTTTTTTTAATAATTGTTTTATTTGATCATTAGTACAACCATCATTTTTTATTTGAGAAAACAGAAAATCACGGAATTTATCAATTTCACTTTTATCTATCTCATTAAAATTAATTTTTTCAACAATATATCTATAAGTTAATGTATTGTTTTCTGCATAAGATGTGGTCAACATAGTAAATTGATCTAGACGAATTGGAGTGCGTTCATTCAGTGACTGAGAAATCTTAAAGAGTTGGCCACTAATAGATCTTTTATTAAATAGATCAAACTGGTTAACAAAAAAAATAGCAAACAACTGAAACAATAATACTTAAGATAATGTTTCGAATTTTTTTAATACTCAATTAATACTCACTTATAAATTCTAATAATTTTGAAAATGATAATATGGATAAACGAATATTATAGAATTATCAATACCGTTTATAATATTCATTTTATAATATTGATTTAATTTAATTAATGCAATTATTAATTATTAAAATTTATTATGACGTAAACACTTTAAATAGTGTGATAGAGTATGTAAAGATATTAAGGATTAAACTTAAGACTCGTTGATTATATATAGCTTTAATGGCGTCCCCTACAGGATTCGAACCTGTGACCTACGGCTTAGAAGGCCGTTGCTCTATCCAGCTGAGCTAAGGAGACATCGATTGGATTTAGTGATTAAACGCTGAGTATTATATAAAGCTATTTTGATCCGTCAATGCTTTTTAATTGATTATCAATCTATATAGACAAAATATCGTCAATTTTGACGTTATCAGCAATAAATTCAATATTAATAATCAGAAAAAATGAAAAAATATTCATTTATTCGATCTCAAAAACCCCGTTCCTCAACTTTTTTTCAGTTATGTCGATAAATTTGTTTAATAATTTGAGCTGTAGTTAATTGTTTTTGATATATAGATAATTTATTTTGCGCTAGCTATTTGCGCTTTTAGCATCGCTAACCGGCTTTGGCCTTGTTGCATTTTCTTTTCTGGTGATAATTCATTACGCTGATCTTGCCAAGCTAAATCGTCTTGTGGAAGTTCGAGTAAAAAGCGACTTGGTTCAACATAAACTGTTTCACCAAATTGTTTTCTCTGCCGGCTGAATGAAAAGGTTAGCTCTTTTTGAGCTCGAGTTATGCCTACATAAGCAAGTCGTCTCTCTTCTTCGATATTGTCTTCATCAATACTTGTTTGATGAGGTAATACCCCTTCAGACATACCAACTAAATAAACATAAGGAAATTCGAGGCCTTTTGAGGCGTGTAATGTCATTAATTGTACTTGATCTAGCTCTTCTTCAGTTTCATTTCGCTCTAACATATCACGTAACGTAAATCT
This sequence comes from Gilliamella sp. wkB72, assembly GCF_001693745.1. Classification (NCBI taxonomy): domain Bacteria; kingdom Pseudomonadati; phylum Pseudomonadota; class Gammaproteobacteria; order Orbales; family Orbaceae; genus Gilliamella; species Gilliamella sp. wkB72. The sequence goes on from NZ_LZEI01000011.1 coordinate 35,365, forward strand.
TGCTACTGCTTGTTCTAGCGTTAATGCTTCGTCTATTTCATCACCCTGTAACATTTCATTTAGCCAACTAACTAACTGTTCAACATTACGCATTCGCATCTGCCCGGCTGTTGGTGAGGTAGACGTTTCATAGATCCAACTTTCGTAGTGAATCCCATGTAATAATTCATGAATCGCGGCCATTGGTTCGGAATGTGATTTTTCTATCAGAGAATCAAACCAATGGATAAAAGCATGTAGGGTTTCCATCCTTTTGCCTGATAATAATTCGGTTAGCCCCATATCATGACTTGCATGATATAAGCTTACACCACGTTGATTTGCCCACTCACCCAGTTTTTGGATAGTTGCTGGCCCTATTTCTCGTTTTGGTGTATTAATAATGCGGATAAAAGCATTATCATCATCAGGGTTGGTTAATAGGCGTAGGTATGCCATTAAGTCTTTAATTTCAATGCGAGCGAAGAAAGATGTCCCACCAGAAATTCGGTAAGGTATTCGATACTGCATTAGCATTTTTTCAATTAAGCGAGACTGGTGATTTCCGCGATATAAAATAGCATATTCACCGTATTGGCTATTATTAGCAAAACGATGACCAATTAAGTCATTAACAACTTTTTCCGCTTCGTGTTCTTCATTGTCGGCGGAGATCACTTTTAAATGTTCACCATAACTGAGTTCTGAAAATAATTTTTTTTCAAAGATATGCGGATTGTTTTCAATTAAGATGTTAGCAACTTTTAGAATTCTTCCTGATGATCGGTAATTTTGTTCTAATTTAATCACTTCTAACTTAGGAAAGTCTTGTTTTAGTAAAATTAAATTTTTAGGACGAGCCCCCCGCCATGAGTAAATCGACTGATCATCATCACCAACAACCGTAAATTTAGCTCGGCTACCTACTAATAATTTGATAAATTCATATTGGCTGGTATTAGTATCTTGATATTCATCAATAAGCAGGTAGCGGATACGATTTTGCCATTTTTCTCTAACTTCTTCATTTGTTTTTAGTAACAATGTAGGTAGTAAGATTAGATCATCGAAATCTAATATACTGCAAGACTTAAGTTGTTTTTCGTAAAGTTGATAGCAGTGAGCAAATAATTTTTCTTTGTTGGTTTGTGCTCTAGCCATTGCTACTGTCGAATCAACGATATCATTCTTCCAATTTGAGATGGTAGAACGTAATTGGTTGATGAGATCTTTGTCTCCATCGAACCATTGTTGTGTTAGTTCTTTGAGTAGAGCAATTTGGTCGTGGTCGTCAAATAATGAAAAATTAGATTTTATACCAAGATGTTTATGTTCTCGTCGAACAATATCTAAGCCTAAAGTATGAAAAGTTGAAATTTTCAGACCTCTTGCCTCTTGCTTACTTAGCGATTGAGCAATACGTTCTTTCATTTCTCGTGCAGCTTTATTAGTAAAAGTCACGGCAACGATATGACGAGGTAAATACTCTTTGACTCGAATTAGATAAGCTATTTTATTAATGATTACCCGAGTTTTGCCCGAACCCGCACCAGCCAATACAAGGCATGGCCCCGAAACATATTCCACAGCTTGTTGTTGACTTGGATTTAAACGCACAGAAGAAAAGCCCTAAGTAAAATTGTTCGTTAGTATATACTGATTTATCAATCCCGCGCAATCAGACGCATGACCAATTAAGCTAGACAAAATTCTTTAATGAATGAAAGTTAACGCGTGTTCAACAACTTCAATTCCCGCTCCTGGTTTATGCGCATTTTCGCTAAGGTAACGTCGCCACTGTTTTGCACCTTTTCTACCATTAAATATTCCTAAGGTGTGTCGCATAATATGATTGAGTTGTCCGCCTTGACTAAGTTGTGTTTCAATATAAGGATAAAGAGTTTGTATTGCGACAATAGGATCGATAATTGGCGTATCATCTCCAAAAATTTGCTGATCAATCTGAGTTAATAGCATTGGATTTTGATAAGCTTCTCGCCCAACCATGACACCATCAACATAGTTTAGATGATGTTTGATTTCTTCAATGGTTTTAATCCCACCATTTATGGCGATAGTTAACTGCGGATAGTCACGCTTTAGCTGATAAACTCGCTCATAATCAAGTGGTGGTACTTCTCGATTCTCTTTTGGGCTTAGCCCCGAAAGCCATGCTTTGCGAGCATGAACAATAAATGTATCGGTATATGGCATCACTTTTTCAATAAAATCACATAAAAATGAATAACTATCTTGGTTATCAATACCTATGCGTGTTTTTACCGTGACAGGTATATTTACCTCTTTTTGCATGGCATCAATACAATTTGCGACTAAATCAGCTTTTCCCATTAAACAAGCACCAAACATACCATTTTGAACGCGATCTGATGGGCAACCTACATTAAGGTTAATCTCATTATATCCTCGTTCCTCTGCCAACTTAGCGCATTTAGCCAACGCTATGGGATCACTTCCACCTAATTGTAAACTTACTGGCTGTTCCTGTTCATTAAAAGCGAGATAGTCTCCTTTACCATATAAAATTGCGCCAGTGGTTACCATTTCGGTATAAAGTAATGTTTGCTTAGTTAATATTCGATGAAAATATCGACAATGTTTGTCAGTCCAATCCAGCATTGGAGCTATAGAAAATTTATTTAAGGTTGATTTCATTGATATACCGGTATTTAAGGCTGTCTTTGTTGGTTATATTAAAATATTATTATACTTGGAACAACTTCATCTACATTCTTTAAACCTTCATTGTAATACACTTTATCCTTAATCAGGCATTAAGCAGCTAATTTTAAGATGTGTGAAGTCTTTTTTAATATCATTCCCAGTGGTACTATTTTTTCATTTAATTATCTTACTCAAATGCACGTTGGAGCTAGTCGTTTCGTTATTTCAGGGGTTTACCTTAGAATGATGTGATTAATATAAAAGTTAACAATGTACAATTCTTAAACAAATTTACCTCGACATAGGTAAATAACGTGTTATTCTGACTTGCATTTTTTTAATATAATAATTGGTAGTGATAGGAATGGAAATGTTAACAGATAATACAGATACTATTTTAATTAAATCAACAGAATTGTTAAAAAGCCAATTGAGATTTATTGGGACTATGCAACAAATCTTTGGGGTAGTAAATATTGTTTTAGGTGCAATTAGCTGTTTAGGTATAATTACAGCTATTGTTGGTATTCCAGTAATAATCAACGGAGTTAAACTTTTTCAATCCGGTAGTGCATTTAGTCTAGCAGCAGCCCTCGGTAGAGGAGAAGACTTTACTGAAGCTATCAGAAATTTACATGGGTATTGGAAATATGTATTAATTGGAATTATATGTACAGTTATTCTTTTCTTTATCTACTTTTTAATCATCTTTTCAATCATTGCTTCTGTAGCTAATCACTAATAATTTCCACAGTAGTAATTTATCGAATTAAATAAATAAAAACCTCGCAGAATGACGAGGTTTTTTTGAAATTTTTATTCCGATTGTTACTCTTCAGGGGCTTGTGGCGGACGTGAACTATTCGGTTGATCATCATCAGATTTTATATTAATTGGGTCTGAAATACCCTGTTGGTTCATCTCTTCTAAAGATAAAGAACCTTCTAAAGACGAAGTTTTAATATCAGTAACTATACCCATTTCATTAAAGTAAATAGCATAATTAATTTGGCTTAATTTTCCATGTTGAGGTTGTTGACGGAAAACATAGTACCAAACATTACCACCAAAAGCTGAAGTTAACATTGGCGAGCCCATAATAAATACGACCTGATCTTTGGATTGACCAACTTGTAATAATTCAATCGCTTCTGGAGAGATATAATTACCTTGATTGATATCAGGTCTATAAACTAAACGGTCAACAAGTGAACAACCAGTTATCGATATACTAGTCACAATTGCAAGCGGAATAAGTTTGAAAAACGACATCTAAATTAATCCATTCAAATATATAATGTCGCTTATTATCGCTGATATTTTGACTAAGCGCTAGATAAAATAAAAAAAACTTTAGGTAATAGGATATAAAATGTTTGCTTATATTGATGATAATTAACAACTGTTAATATTTTACTTTTTATCTCGAATGTTAATGCTCTATAATAAAAAACTATTCTCAACAAATGACAGGTAAAAAATGAAATTAGATACAATTGAGCAAAAAGCAAGTTATGCAATTGGACTTCAAATTGGCCAACAGCTAAAAGAATCTGGCTTACATAATTTAGAGTTAAATGCATTAAAACTTGCTATGGAAGATGTGCTAAGCGGTAATCAACCGGCTTTACCTTTACAAGAATTACATGATGCCCTTCGTCATGTTCATGAAGAAGCAGCTAAAGAAAAAGCTAAACAAGCTGAAAAAATTGCCCAAGCAGGTAAAGACTTTTTAGCTGAGAATCTAAAAAAAGATGGCATCAAATCGACTGAATCTGGTTTACAATACGAAATTATTAAACAAGGTGATGGTGCATTCCCTAAAGTAACAGACCGTGTTCGAGTCCATTATACTGGACAGTTAATTGATGGTACGGTATTCGATAGCTCAGTTGAAAGAGGACAGCCAGCTGAATTCCCTGTCAATGGTGTGATTCGCGGTTGGGTTGAAGCATTACAATTAATGCCAGAAGGTTCAAAATGGCGTTTATATATTCCTCAAGAATTAGCCTATGGCGCGCAAGGGGCTGGCGCTTCAATTCCTCCTTATAGTGCATTAATTTTCGATGTAGAATTATTAAAAGTGCTATAAGTTTATATGGGCGCATTCGCGTCCATATTATCAAGTTCAATCGCAAATCAATTGCTTTATTTGATCTCTCAATATATCGCAATAAAAAATGGATATACCAAGCAAGTATTATCTATAAAATAAGACAACGCTTTTTGACTAAAGTGTAAATTATCAGCAATAGGCAAAAATGCCCCCTTCAAATCAATCCTCTTAAAAATATGGTTAAAAGTGCCGTCTTATGGCATCCGTTATTGCTATTTAGTTTCGACTTAGTCTCATAAAGCATGAAATGTATATCATTTTGTTTAAGTATATAACTTGAAAGTTTTCCGCTATAATAATTTGTTATAAATATCTGATAAAAAAGTTAAGGAAAGTTATATGGCTACAAGTATGATTCGTATCGCTATTGCTGGCGCTGGTGGAAAAATGGGGCGACAGCTTATTCAATCTGTGTCACAAATAGAAGGGGTTACATTAGGTGCAGCATTTGAACGAGAAGGATCATCATTGGTCGGTAGCGATGCTGGTGAACTTGCCGGAATTGGGGCCTGTGGAATTAAAGTGACTGATAATCTACAACAGGCAAAAGACCAATTTGATGTATTAATCGATTTTACTCGTCCTGAAGGCACACTTGCTCATTTAGCTTTTTGTACAGACAATAAGAAAATGATGATTATCGGTACAACAGGATTTGATGAAGCAGGCAAAAAAGCGATTGCAACAGCCGCTAAGCAAATTGCTATTGTATTTGCTGCAAATTTCAGCGTTGGCGTGAATTTAGTGCTCAAGTTACTTGAAAAAGCGACTAAAATTATGGGTAGTTATACTGATATCGAAATTATAGAAGCACATCATCGTCATAAAGTTGACGCACCTTCTGGCACCGCACTAGCTATGGGCGAAGCAATTGCTGATACTTTAGGCTGCGATTTGAACGACCGCGCAGTTTATTGCCGTGAAGGACATACCGGAGAAAGACCAAAAGGTGCTATTGGATTTGCAACTATTCGTGCTGGTGATATTGTTGGTGAGCATACGGCTATTTTTGCCGATATTGGCGAAAGAGTCGAAATTAGCCATAAAGCCTCAAGCCGAATGACGTTCGCCAATGGTGCAGTCCGTGCTGCATTATGGCTTGCTGAGCAACCTGAAGGACTTTATGATATGCGCGATGTGCTTAATTTAAACAATCTATAATATTGAGTATGTTAGATGAAATTTGGATGCGACGAGCATTAGAATTAGCAAAACACGCAGAATCACTAGGCGAAATTCCTGTTGGAGCGGTTATTGTTGATGAACATAACCAAATCATTGGTGAAGGTTATAACCAATCAATAATTAATCATAATCCAACTGCTCATGCGGAAATTATGGCAATAGAACAAGCCGGTCAGTATAAAAAGAATTACCGATTAGTAAATACAACTTTATATGTCACCCTTGAACCTTGTATCATGTGTGCGGGTGCAATCATTCATAGTCGCATCAAGCGTGTGGTCTATGGAGCAAGTGATTTTAAAACTGGTGCGGCAGGTTCTTACATTGATATTCTTTCCCGAACAGGAATTAATCATTATGCTCAAATCATTGGTGGCGTATTGGCTGATGAGTGTAGTTCAATGTTAAGCGCTTTTTTTCAGAAGCGCCGCCAACAAAAAAAGCAAAATAAACAATCAATCCTCAAAACAATTGAAGATTAATTTAATATTTAAAAGAAAATTCTTTTAATCATTTCTTAATTATTTGATAAAAAATTAGTTTAGTTATTCTTTTTACCTATGAAAATTGTTAAAATCTGTTCTGATTTTTTAAAAGTACACTGAGCATTATTGATGAAAAAGCACACATTAGAAACGATGATATCGGCTGAAGATATCCAAACACGAGTAAGTAAATTAGGACAACAAATTAGCCAAGATTATGCTCAAAGTCAAAACGAGCTTATATTAGTTGGTTTGTTAAGAGGTTCGTTTATTTTTATGGCTGATTTAAGCCGTGCTATTACTGTCGGGCATGAAGTTGATTTTATGACGGCTTCGAGTTATGGCAATGCGGTGGTAAGTAATAGAGATGTTAAAATATTAAAAGATTTAGATGAAGATATTCGTGATAAAGATGTGTTGATTGTCGAAGATATTATTGATACAGGTAATACGCTTAGCAAAGTGATGGCAATACTTAAGTTGCGTCATCCGCGTAGTATTGAAATTTGTACATTACTAGACAAACCATCTCGGCGTGAAGTAGCAGTACCTGTTAAATATATTGGATTTTCCATCCCTGATGAGTTTGTGGTTGGTTATGGTATCGATTATGCACAACATTACCGCCACTTACCTTATATTGGACATGTGAAATTACTTGAATCTTAAACATTATCGAGGTGTATGTGTTACGATTTTCTCGCTCATTATGCTTACTTTTAATGGTTACGACAGCATCAACTTATGCAGATATGAAGTTATCCATTAAAGGATTGTCTGGAGAGCTTGAAGAAAATGTCGACGCACGCCTTTCTTTAATTACGCCAGATAAGATTAATAATACGCCAAATTTCAAACGTTATTTTGAGAGTGAAACGCAAAAAGCACTACGTGCTTTAGGTTATTATTCCCCTACTTTTGAATATGATGAAACCGATCCTAAAGTATTATCAGTAAAAATAACTCCTGGACAACCTGTTAGAATAAAACAATTAAATATCAATCTGAATGGTGAAGGGAAACAAGATAAAGATTTTCAAGAATTAATGGCAACACAATTACCTAAAATTGGTGATGTGTTGAACCATGGCACTTATGAGAATTTCAAGAAAGGATTACAAAGCATATCGTTAAAAAAAGGGTACTTTGACGCAGATATGCCTACTCATCAATTGGCGATAGCTCAATTTGATCATCAAGCTTTTTGGAATATCGACTTTAATACAGGTAAGCGTTACAAATTTAGTAAAGTCAATTTTCCTAATGCAAAAATCCGTCAGGATTATCTTCAAAATATTGTACCGTTTAAAGAAGGTGATGAATACTCTGCTGAAGATTTATCTTTATTAAATCGCCGTCTTAGTTCAACTAACTGGTTTAATTCTGTTGTGGTTACACCAGATTTTCCTCATCTTACAGCAGATAAAGCATTACCCATTGAAGTTGCAACAACACCTAGAAAAAGAAATGCAATGGACTTAGGTTTAGGCTTTTCAACCGATAATGGTGTGCATGGTAAAATTGGTTGGAATAAACCTTGGATTAATAGCCGAGGACAGAGTTTTCAAAGTAGCTTATCCCTCTCATCGCCTGAACAGATTATTACGATGAGCTATAAAATCCCATTGAAAAAAAATCCGATTGAACAATATTACACGATTCAAGGTGGTTATAAGAAAATCGATAATAACGATACTTATTCTCGATCTTATACATTTGGCGTGCTTCGTAATTGGGATAACTTTGATGGTTGGCAAACAGCATTAGGCTTAAATATGTTGCGAGACAACTTCACCCAAGGTGATGACAGTTACAAAACCAACTTATATTATCCATCAGTTAGTATTTCGCGTGTTCGTAATGATGGTAAGTTATTGCCTATGTGGGGGGATTCTCAACGTTTTTCAATTGAAGGCGGTGCTGATGCGTTAGGATCTGATATCAATTTAGTGCGTTTTCAAACGCAACAAACTTGGATTCGTTCAATAAATCAATCTCATCGATTCATTGCTAGAGGTAATTTCGGCATTATCCAAGCCAGTAACTTTGAACGAGTTCCGCCCTCTTTCAGATTTTTTGCTGGTGGTGACCGAAGCATCCGCGGATATAGTTACCAATCCATATCACCTAAAGATAAAAAAGGTAAATTAAAAGGCGCGTCAAAACTGATAACCGGTTCTGCTGAATATCAATACAATGTTACTGGTTCTTGGTGGGGAGCGGCATTTATTGACACTGGTGAAGCGATAGATAAAGTCGATAAAGCTAAGTTTTATACAGGTACAGGCTTAGGTGTTCGATGGGCTTCACCGGTAGGCCCAATTAAGTTCGATTTAGCAACACCTCTAAACAAAAAAGATAAAGGCTCAATACATCTATATATTGGTTTGGGAAGCGAATTATAAAATGGCAAAAAATCCAAATAGAGTAAAAAAAGCTGAAAAAATAAAGCGAATCCGAAAGTGGAAAAAACGCAGTATTGTCGTGTTATCCATTTTTGTTTTTCTCATCACCTTTATTATTTTGATGATCTATACCAGTTTAGGTGTAAAACTAACAACTTACGTACTTAATAAGTTTTTACCAGAATTAAAAATTGAACAAATAGATGGCACTTTTCATAATTTACACCTTCAAGGGCTGTCATTAGAACTTCCGGGCATTGATGTTAAAGTAAAAGATGCAAAATTCAAATTGAATGGTTCATGTTTGATTCAAACCAAAATTTGTGTCAAACAGTTTGATGCTGATGGTGTAAGCGTTATTATTGATACTGACAAAATCAATCGTTCACCAGATGAACCTATTCCCGAAAAACGAGAAACAATTAGTACACCACTACCAATTGATCTTAAGCAGACCCATATCACTAATGTCAATGTAAAAGTCAATGATATGCAATTTGGCATGTCAGACTTTACAGGTAAAGCTAGATGGGTGAATGAAAAAATTTATGTTTATCCATCAGTTGCTATGGATTTATCAGCTATCTTTGCCGATAATGATGATAATAAATCAATTACTACTTCAAATGATGATTTACCATTAAATCAAAAAATTAACCAAATATTTAACCAACCTCTAATTACGTCACTACCACAAGTTAATATTCCATTAGATTTTGATGTTACTAGTTTAACCGGTAACAATTGGTTGCTACGTATTGGTGGTCAAGATTACCATTTCAACCAGGTTAGTATTAAAACGGATATGATTAATAATCATATTATTGTAAAACAAGTTGAAACTGATGCTATAACACCATATGCCAATGGGCATGCTTTTGTATCAGGGCAGATTACCTTAGGCGATGATTGGCCTATTTTTGCTTTAGTGAAAGTGGATACTGAAAGTAATCATCTTAATGGACAGTTTTCAGGAAAATTATTAGGTCAATTGTCCACTTACACCAATATTAACGGATTGAACCAAATTACTATTGATGGGCAAATTAACTTTATTGAGAAATATTTACCATTAATGGCTAAAATCAATGGTAAACATATTCAATGGCCAATTGAAGGTAAGCCACAATATCAGTTAGATAATTTTAATATCGCATTAGATGGAAATACCGAAAAATATAATATGCTAGCCAAAGGCGATATTAAAGGTGAAGGTTTACCTGGTACCAGTTTCGACGTTGTTGGTAATGGCACAAATCAATCAGCATCCTTTGATCATGCTAATATTAAATTACCTCAAGGTAGCATTAATATTACAGGTTATTTAGATTGGCAAAAAGCTTTAAAATGGGATACTAATATAAAATTAGATAATGTTGATCTTACTAAAGAATTACCTGCCTACCCTATTCGTTTAGCCGGACAATTAAAAACCACAGGGGCATTCGATGAGGATTCATGGCAATTAAATATACCGGATATGCAGTTAAAAGGTAATATAAAACAAGCAAACTTTTCAGCTAATGGTAATTTGTTTGCCGATTCTAACCACGCTATATCAGCCAATAACCTTGAAATGGTTTGGGGTAAAAACCAAATTAACATCAATGGTTCTACAGATAAGGGAAATTTGACTGCACAACTTAATTTAAGTGCTTTATCATTACTGGCTGATAATCTCAATGGTGCTGTTGTAGGTAATATTAAAATGACAGGAAATAGTGCTTCCCCTGTTATTAATACAAATTTAAATATTAACGCATTAAGTTATGAATCTATTTCGATAGCCAAAGCAAACCTAACTGGCAAAGTTCAATATACCAATCAATTTAGTGGTCAATTGAATCTAGTTGGTCAAAATATCGATATTGCAAGTGAAAGTATCAAAAAAGCTAACATAGAACTTTCAGGTAATGAAGCTCATCACACTTTAACCATCAATCTTGATGGTAGCCCTCTTTCCATGACAACTTCTTTAACAGGTGAACTTGATAAAGAACATACTATATGGACTGGAAATATACCACGTAGTTTAATAACATTAGGTGATAAGAGCCGTTGGCAATTAACCAAGCCGATCAGTCTTTCTTATGATATCACTAAAGAAATTCCAACTATTGGCGCTCATTGTTGGCGTGATAATATTTCAAGTATCTGTTTAGATAAATCATTTTCCATTGCGCCAAATAATGAAACATCAATTACATTAAAAGATATTGATCTGGCTAAGTTACCTATTCCAAATGATGGTGAAACTAAAATTGATGGTTTCATAAATGGAAAGGCAAATATTAAATTTGATGACTCAAGCAAAATTCCAAGTATCAAAGCAAATATAACTAGTAATAAAGTTTATGTTAAACAAATGATCACTAATCAAGCTTTGCCGATTCCATTTGATTTATTCAATATCAATGCAGAATTTAATGAGCAACAAGCTAAGCTAGATTGGCGTTTTAGTTTAAATAAATTAGGAAAGATCACTGGTGATTTATTAATTAAAGATCCTACCGCCAAAAAAGAGTTAAGTGGCCAATTGAATATTGACAATTTGGCGTTAGCGATTGTAAATCCGTTATTAAGTAAAGATGAATATGCCAAAGGCGCTATCAATGGTAATATCAAATTCTCTGGCTCATTAATGGACCCAATCTTAAATGGTGGCATCAATTTAAGACATAGTGATATTAAGACTTATCAATTACCAATTGATGTAAAATCCGCTATGGTTGATATTAAATTTAATGGTAAATCATCAACATTAAAAGGTGTATTAGTTACTAAATCTGGAAATATCAATATTAATGGCCAAGCTAGTTGGAATAACTTTGAAAAATGGCAAGCTAACATAACTGTAAATGGTGCCGCTATGGAGGTTACTGTACCGCCAATGATTGTTATGTCTGTCATTCCAGACATTAAGATCGAGGCAACGCAAGATGAACTAACGGTACTTGGTAAAGTTTCAATTCCAAAAGGTAAAATTACGGTTGATTCACTTCCGCCTTCAAGTATTGATGTTTCTCCTGATGAAGTAATGTTGGATAGGAACTATAAACAAATTCAACCACAAAACTTTGGTATGAAAATTAATAGTCATATCGAAATCAATATTGGTGATAACGTCACGGTCGATGCATTTGGATTAAAAGCATCATTAAAAGGGAAATTGATCGCAACACAGACTAATAAAGGGTTGGATTTACATGGTGAAATTCTTATTCCTAATGGTCGATTTCATGCCTATGGACAAGATTTAATTATCCACAAAGGCGTTGTCACTTTTTCAGGACCAACCGATCAAGCTATCTTAGACATAGAAGCTATAAGAAATCCTGACTCAATGGATAATAGCAATATTACTGCAGGGATTCGAGTTAAAGGATCTACAGAAGATCCTAAGATCGAAATATTTTCTGATCCAGCTATGTCACAACAAGAAGCACTTTCTTATTTAATTCGAGGTCAAGGTCTTGATAGCTCCGATCAGAGTGACAACGATATGATGACGGCATTTTTAGTTGGTGTTGGGACAGCAAAAACAGGAAAATTCATCGGTGATATAGGTAATGCTTTTGGAATTAAAAATCTAACTTTAGATACTCAAGGAGCAGGTAATAATTCAAAAGTGGTAGTAAGTGGCTATATTTTACCTAATCTACAATTAAAATACGGTGTAGGTATTTTTGACTCATTAGCAACCTTTACCTTACGATATAGACTTTTACCAAATTTATACGTGGAAGCTGCTTCTGGTCTAGCACAAACTTTAGATCTTATTTATCAATTTGAATTTAATTAATTTCAAACTCTAATTTAGTTTGTCAAAATTGGCAAACTAAATTAAGATTTACTGCCAATAAGCATTTCTCGCTTAACCCCAAATCCCTTATGTTTTTTGACATTAAAACCTGCATTGATTAAATTACGTCGAACAAAGCCTGCCGCTGTAAAAGTAGCAAAAGAACCTCCTTCATTCGTTAAGTCATAGCACTTTTTAAAAAGCGATTCCGACCACATTTCAGGATTCTTTGCAGGTGAAAAACCATCAAAAAACCAAACATCAATCAAACAATTTTGTTGTTTTAAAAACTTTGGATAGTGAGTGATATCGTCATAACAAATAACTAAATGAGTATCATCTAAAACGATACTTTGAGACTCGTTTAAAGAATCTCTTAATTGTTTGGCTAGTAAACTCAAAGAATCATTACTGTTGATTATTTTACTATGAACTTTTGACATTTCTTTTTCAGATAAAGGATATTTTTCAACACTAAAAAAATCCAATCTTTTAAGAGGACTATTAGGTTTATTCTCTCTAAATTGTTTGAACATTTGCCAAGCAATTAAAAAACTTAGACCTGTACCAAAACCTGTTTCTGCTATAGTGAAGCTTTCGCGCTGATGTAGCAAAAAACGCTCATATAAACTATTTCCTTCAATGAACACATAACGAGTTTCATCGATTGCGCCGTTGGTATTAAAATAGATATCATCAAAATAACGAGAAATTGGGGTTTGATTTTCATCCCAAATGATTGTTGATTCGTGCATAAACATCCTTCAAAGCGATATTTAACAAACTGTATATTCTTATAGATTACGTATATAATACGCCAAGTTAACTTATGAGGTAAATTATGGTTTTTCTTTTTCGCTTAATCATCGTGTTATTTATTGGTATTTTAACTTGTGTACTAGGCGTTATTTTTTGCTTATTCAATCCTCGCAACCCCAAAAATGTGGCTCGATTTGCCCATCTTTTCAGCTTTTTCTTTAAACCAATATTAGGAGTAAAAGTCGATACTCGTAAATACCCCGAAATTGAAAATTTAGGTAGCTGTGTATTTATTGCTAATCACCAAAATAATTATGATATGGTTGTCGCTGCTGATATTGTACAGCCTAAAACAGTTACAGTAGGCAAAAAAAGTCTTGCTTTGATTCCATTCTTTGGTCAACTTTATTACCTTACAGGAAATATTTTGATTGACCGTAACAATAAATCAAAAGCTCGTGATACGATTAATTTGGTCGTTAAAGAAATAAAAAAACGTGGTATATCAATTTGGATGTTTCCTGAAGGAACCCGTAGTAAAGGGCGAGGTTTGTTACCCTTTAAAACAGGCGCATTTAAAGCAGCTATTGCAGCTGGAGTCCCTATTGTGCCAATTTGTGTATCGGATACGAATAACATTAAGCTAAATCGCCTCAATAATGGTCATATGATTGTCGAAATGCTCTCGCCTATTGAGACAAAAAATTTACGTAAAGAAGATGCAAGAACTTTGATGGAACAATGTTATCAACAAATGTCAGAAAAAATTGCTCAGATTAATTTAGAAGTAACTAAATTAAATAATAAATATGACTGTTAACGATCGTAATTTTGATGATATTAGCCATAAATTTGCCAAAAATATTTATGGTACAACTAAAGGCAAAATCCGAGAAGCTATTGTTTGGCAAGAACTTGAAAACATATTAGCCAAATATCCTAAACCTATCAACATCCTTGACGCTGGTGGTGGTCAAGGACAAATAGCGTGTAGACTTGCCAAATTAGGACATAATATAACTGTTTGTGATATTTCCAAACAAATGCTGGATTTAGCTAACCATCAAGCGCAGCAAGAAAATTTAACCTTAAACTTTATTCATTGTTCAATTCAAAATCTTGATAAGTTTATCGATCAACCTTTTGATCTTGTGATTTGCCATGCTGTATTAGAGTGGGTAGCTGATCCTGTACAGATAATCCAATCTTTAAAAAGACATCTAAAAAAAGAGGGTTATTTATCTTTAATGTTTTATAACTATCATGGACTATTATTTAAAACGGTGACATTAGGTAATTTTGGATATACTCAATCAGGACTTGCTAAACGCAAAAAGAAAACCTTATCGCCTGATTATCCTCGTGATCCAAATCAAGTGTATCAATGGCTAATTGAACAAAGTTTTGAGATTACGAATAAAACAGGAATCCGAGTCTTTCATGACTATTTAACTAATAAGTCAAAAGCAGAAACTCATTTTGATCAGTTATTAGAAATTGAAAAACAATACTGCCAAAGCGAACCTTATATTAACTTAGCTAGATATATTTTAGTTACTGCAAAATTATTAAATTGAAATTTATAGAAGATATTAAGGATAGCATATTCCTTTACGCTATCCTTTTTTATTTTAAAAGAAAATTGCATTAACAACTAATAATGTAACCGTTCCTGCAGCCCAAAGAACGGTAGTTGTCATACTCCAAACTTTAATTTGTTCTTTAACTTCTGTAACCCCTAATGAACGATTAACCACCCAAAAGTATGCATCATTGAAGTGAGAGAACATAAATGATCCAATAGAGCACCCTAACCCTGCCATAATTGGATTTACACCTAGTGTCCCAATCATTGGGGCAGTAATACTTGCTGCTGTAATCATTGCAACCACACCTGATCCTTGTATTAATCGAATCAAAGTCGAGATTGTCAACGGTAACAAAATACCTGGGACTCCAATTTGAACAATATACTCTGCGATTATTTGCCCTGTCCCTGAATCACGCAACACCATTCCTAATGCGCCACCGCCACCAATGACAAGCAATATAATACCTGCTGATCGAATTGAATTTTCCATTTGATGTACAACATCTTTTCTTGGGAATGAATTGGTTAAGGCCATAATTGCGATTAATAGCCCAATTCCAACAGCAACAATTGGGTGCCCAATAGTTTTTAACATAATAGCAATAGAGTTATCCCATTTCATTTCATTAACTAATGTCGCAGTTAATATCAGAATAATTGGAGTAACTATTGGTGCAAAAGATGCTAATGCGCTTGGTAATTGTTGGTCATCTTGTATATTTTGTGATGTAACAGTCAAGCGTTCCCGTGTGAAGTTTTCACCATCTTCAGTTGGAATTTGATAAATGCTACGACCCACATGACGAGTATAAATAAATCCAGCAATAGTAATAGGTATAGCTACAACCATTGCCCATAGCATATATTCACCTAGTCCAATACCAAACTGAGAAACAACACCAAATGGCCCAACTGCTGGCGGGATCATACTATGACTAATAACTAATCCCATTGCTAATGTTGAACCAAGTCCCACAACAGACTTACCTGTACTACGAGAAATTGCCTTTACAAGAGGTAATAGGACAATAAATGCTGAATCACAAAAAACAGCCAAACTAACTAATAATCCTATAATAACTAGGGCTAATTCTTCTCTTCCTTTCCCTAATAAATTAATAAAAACTTGAGCCATTTTTTGTGCAGCACCACTCATCTGCAAAACAGACCCCATCATAACACCAAAACCAATTACAATTCCGATGTTACCAAGTGTGTTACCAAAGCCTTTACTAATTGTTGCTATCATAAACTCACCAGGCATTCCCCCTAATGATCCAGTAATTACAGCTGATATAATTAATGCAGGAAATGCTTGAATTCTTGTTTTTAAAATCATAAAAAGTAATAAAGTTATTGCAACAAGCAAACCAGCTACCATTCGCCAGCTACTTTTTTCAATACTATGTAAACTTCCTAAATAAAAAACAATTAATCCTACAACCACTAGAATAATGCCATTTAATAAGACATAAGGATAAAGTGATTTTTTATTATTTTCTTTTTTAGACATATGCAAACCCTCCTTCGACAATGATAATCATTATCGAAAAATAAATAGTTATAAGTATAAATACTTACTAACGTTTGAAATTTGGTGCGTAAAGTGCAGCTAAACGAATTGCTTCAATCAAACTAACTGGATTGGCTATTCCTTTGCCGGCAATGTCATTTGCTGTGCCATGATCAACTGAAGTACGGAGAATAGGCATACCATTGGTAATTGAAATAGTACGATGAAAATCAACCATTTTCGTTGCAATATGACCTTGATCATGGTACGGAGATAACACTGCATCATATCCCCCACCCATGGCAAAATGGAAAACACTATCTGCCGGTTTCGGACCATTAATATCAATCCCTTGTTGTTTAGCCATCTCAATACCAGGTAATAGGACATCATCATCTTCATGACCAAAAAGACCATGCTCACCACAGTGAGGATTTATTCCTGCAACGGTCATTTTAGGTTTATCAATACCTAATTTGATTAATGCTTCATTACAACGG
Source organism: Gilliamella sp. wkB72 (assembly GCF_001693745.1). Classification (NCBI taxonomy): domain Bacteria; kingdom Pseudomonadati; phylum Pseudomonadota; class Gammaproteobacteria; order Orbales; family Orbaceae; genus Gilliamella; species Gilliamella sp. wkB72. The sequence continues at coordinate 52,385 of NZ_LZEI01000011.1, forward strand.
ATAGCATAATCACATACTCTTTCTGGTGTTAATGATTCGATGGCTTTGATAAGAGCCAAATGGCGTGTTAGGAAAAAGACTCGTAAATCTCTAACTTGAAACATGGTTAAAGGATCTTTACTGCCAGTAAGGTCTGCTAATATCTCGGTATGACCGATATAATTAACATTTCCTGCTTTTAACGACTCTTTATTGATTGGTGTAGTTGCTATAGCATCAAGTTTCTTTTGCATAGCAAGCTCGGTTATAACTTTAATATAATTAAATGCAGCTTGCCCACATTGGCCTTCAATTTGGCCAATTTTGAAAGTGTCATAATTTAATTGGCCACATTGAATAAGATTCAAAACATTAGGTTCATCTTGTATTTGTGAAAGATCAGTTATTTGATTGATATGTAAATTTACTTTGGAGAATTTACAGGCATCTTCTAATACTTTTTTATCACCAGCTACCACTACACATCCATATTTATACGTTTCTGGTGCAGCGATACTTTTAACAACAATTTCAGGACCGATTCCTGCTGGATCGCCCATAGGCACGCCAATTAAGCTACGATGGTTCATGTCTTACTCCTTTAACTTTTTTCAGAATTTATTAAACTCAATTTTTATTTATTAACTAAATTAACTCAGGGTTATTAATGTTTTAAACTTTCATGTGATGAAATTTTTGTACTCAGATAATCGATACAATGAACTAAAGTATTATCATTACCAACAAAACCACCTTTAGTTACAATCGAATAACCATCGCATTGTCCTCCAACCAAATGCCCGTAAACTGTTAATGGTTCTACTTCATCTTTTAGCAAGAACCCACTACTGCCTAAGCGATTAACAACATTTACGGTTACATCACCTCCACTGGTATAAATGCCACGTATGATAGATTCAGGATGGAGTAATACCTGTGCAGTAATTTCAGCAATGGCTTGATTTAACGTGTTGCTAATTTCGCTCTTATTCATATTATGTTTAGTAGCGAGTTTACTTAAATCACAGACATGCTCAGGCATTTCAACTGTATCAATACCAATAACATCAAATTGTTCGACTTTTTCTAACAATTTATCGACGATAGGTTTAGCTTTCTTAGTGTCTTTTGCAATCTCAATTAATTCATCGACTAAAACTGTTTCTAACCAAACTTTCCGGTCATATCTCAATTTTTTAATTTGTCTTTGAGTAAGATCCGAAACACTTCCTATTGCAACAAAGACTTTGTTTGCCATTTTTTTTTCAGACGAATAACGAAGATCTGCAAATTGCGCAGTAAAAGGTCCAGGATCTACACAAAAAACAGGCAAATTAATATTATTAGCTGCTTGAGCGATAACGCTTATATCCGTATCTGTTGTTGCGTCAAATATGACAATTCGTCCTCCCTGTTGATATATTTGTTTTAACCGTTGCTCAATTCTATCTTTGCCTTCTAAAACATCCTTTAGTGCAATATGAGAAATTGGATAACGGGATTGGCATCGAAATAATTCAATAATTGAAGACTCAGTCATCGGATTTTTAGGATCGTTACGCATCGCTGTATTTTGTAATGGAACGCCATTAACTAATAAAGAACCACCTACACAGATACGATCACTCGATGGGTAAACTGGAACAACTAAAGCCATTAAATTAGGATCATTATCAATAACGGCATCAACTTCTGCTCCTAGATTTCCTCGTAATGTTGAATCAATTCGTTTACTAATTAAAGGTTGATATTTACTAAATTGATTTATGCAATCAACAACACGCGAATATGCCTCTTTATAAGGTATTGAACGAGAATCTGTTGCAAACGAAATAACATCAAATTTGCTAAGATCTTCATTAAATTTTTCCAAACAAGTGATCGCGTTAAACCCTTTTTTGCTTAATAAAGCACATGTGGCATTAGCACCTGTTAAATCATCAGCTACAACGGCTACTTTCATATTTTTGCTTCCTCTCAAAAATTAAGTTCAGTTAATGAACTTTTTATACATCTACCATTAGGTAGTTTGTTACACGACTTCAAACATATATTTAATATCCTGTTTTAATAATTGCTTTTCAAAATTACTTGGAAATTGCTTTTCAGTTATAAGGTAATTAAAGCGACTCAAATCACAGATTTTAAATCGACATCTAAGTCCTAATTTACTGCTGTCAACAAGCAAAACAGATTGAATAGATCGGGTTAAGGCCATCCATTTACAGTCAGCTTTAATTTGAGATGTCGTTAATGCGCCATCTTCAAGATTAAAACCATCAGCGCCAATAAATGCCAAATCGATAACCTGTTCAGATAGATACTTCATTGATTGTGAGTTATAAATGGCTGCACTAGACGCTTGTATCTCACCAGGGCAAATAATGGTATTCACTTCTGGATGGGAAGATAATTCAAGAGCAACGTGTAAATCTGGAGTAATAACTGTAATAGGAACATTGATGTTCAATGCAAATTCTCGCATTGTTGTGCCTGCATCAATAAAGATCACCATTCCTGGTTGCAATAATCCTGTTGCAATTTTACCTACCTTCTTTTTTCCTTCTGAAAATCGATTTTGCTTGATGTTATATAGAGGGGTACCATTTAAAAAACTTCTCTTTATTTCACCACCATAAGATACTTTTATTAGGCCTTTTTCTTGCAAAAGCTTTAAATCACGCCTAATACTCATATGCGAAACGGAAAATAGCTTAGATAATGAATTGATATTGGCAACATCATATTCATCTAAGTACTCTAAAATTCTTTTGTATCTCGGTAATTCTTGTTTCATAGTTAATTTCTCGATTAATTTGAGGGCATTGTAGTAATAAAATAATTCACAAAATGTTAATCTTTTAACACTTTCACAACCAAGTTTAACAATTGTGATCACAATCAAACTTTCACTTTTTCATCGTAAGTATTTTGTGAATCATCAAAATTATTTTTCATTTTATTAGTACAATTTCTAAACATGTTTAATTCGTTTTTGACAGAATTAATTCAATTAAATCAATTTATAAATAAGGATAATTGAGATATGACCACAAAATCTGCAAACCTTTTGACGCTTAAAATTGAAACTTTAAAAATGGCGAAACAAGTTTTAAAACAAGAAGCAGCTGCAATAGAGGATATTGTTGATACCATCAACGAAAGTTTCTTTAATGCTGTCGAGTTAATTTTGAATACGTCAGGAAGAGTTATCGTAACTGGAATGGGAAAGCCAGGATATATTGCTCGTAAGCTTTCAGCTACATTTATGAGTACTGGAACACCATCATTTTATTTACATCCAGCTGAAGCAATCCATGGTGACTTAGGTAGCCTTACTAAATTTGACACCATTATTGCGATATCAAATAGCGGAGAAACCGCCGAGATTCTTAATATTTTATCCACCATACAAAAAATTAACATTCCACTAATTTCAATTTGTGGTAATCCTTCATCGACGTTAGCCCGATTTGCAACATATAATTTAGACGCGCATATAACTAATGAAGCATGCCCATTAAATTTAGCGCCAACTACAAGTACTACTGTTCAATTAGCATTAAGTGATGCTTTAGCAATTTCAGTTATGAACGCTAAAAAATTTACCAAAAATGATTTTGCTTTTTATCATCCTGGCGGAAGTTTAGGGCAAATTCGTTTAATGACTGTTAAGCAATTGGTAGAAAAACATAATAGACAGGTATCGATTACTGCTGAAAAATCTATTTCTGATGCCATTTTTGTGATGACTAATTCTGGAATAGGTGCAGTTGCAATAGTAAATAAGGAAAATGCATTACTTGGTATAATCACTGATGGCGATATTCGAAGACAGCTAAAGACTTATCCAGATTTATTAAATATTAATGTTACTCAGTTGATGATATCAACACCTGTAACAGTTGAACAACACCAAACAGTATCAGATGCTTTAAATATAATGGAACAACACAAGCCAAGACCAATAACAGTTTTACCGGTACTTGATGTTAATAAAAAATTCATAGGTATGATTCACATAACTGATATATACCATTAAATCGTGTCATTTTTTATCATAAATTCATTAGCAACAAAACTAAGATGTAGAAATGAATACTCGAAAATTTGCCAATAAATCGTTATTATATTATTTTTACTAGTCAAAGGTTGTGATTATGATTGTTGTTACTGGCGGTGCTGGGTTTATTGGAAGTAATATCGTTAAAGGATTAAATGATCTAGGGCACAAAGATATTTTAGTGGTAGATGATTTAACTGATGGTACTAAATTTTCAAATTTAGCCGATTTAGATATTGCTGATTATATGGATAAAGATGAATTTATAGCAGAAATAATATCTGGCGAAAATCTTGATATTGAAGTTATTTTCCATCAAGGTGCTTGTTCATCCACAACTGAATGGGATGGCAAATTTATGATGGAAAATAATTATAATTATTCTAAGGATTTGCTCCATTATTGTTTAGATTTTGATATTCCTTTTTTATATGCATCCTCAGCTGCCACTTATGGTGGTCGGAGCGATAATTTTATTGAAGAGCGTTCCTATGAAAAACCATTAAATGTTTATGGTTATTCAAAATTCTTATTCGACCAATATGTCCGTGAAATATTACCACAAGCAAATTCACAAATTTGTGGATTTCGTTATTTTAATGTTTATGGTCCACGGGAAAACCATAAAGGTAGCATGGCTAGTGTTGCGTTTCATTTAAATGAACAAATCAATAAAGGGGAAAAACCTAAATTATTTACTGGAAGTGATAATTTTAGACGTGATTTTATTTATGTTGGAGATGTCGTTGAGGTAAACTTATGGTTCTGGAAAAATAATGTTTCTGGCATCTTTAATTGTGGAACTGGACGAGCTGAATCTTTCCAATCAGTAGCTGATGCCGTTTTAAATTATCATCAAAAAGGTGAAATTGATTATATTCCTTTCCCAGATCACCTGAAAGGACGTTACCAAAGCTTTACTCAAGCTGATTTGACTAAATTTAGAAAAACAGGATGTCCAATTGAGTTTAAAACAGTTGCACAAGGTACAACTGAATATATGAAATGGTTAAACGAGCAATAAGAGGAACTACAATGAAAACCCTGATTATTGGTCCATCTTGGGTTGGTGACATGATGATGTCCCAAAGTTTATATCGCACTTTAAAGCATCTAGAGCCAACTATTGAAATTGATGTAATGGCACCAGCTTGGTGCCGTGCTTTATTGAATAAAATGCCTGAAGTCAATCAATCAATTGCTATGCCAATTAATCATGGGGAGTTTGCATTAACTAAACGTTACCAACTAGGAAAAGAATTACGTCAATACGACCAAGCAATCATTTTACCTAACTCATTTAAATCAGCACTGATTCCTTTCTTTGCTAAAATTCCTAAACGCACTGGCTGGAAGGGTGAGATGCGTTATGGTTTATTAAATGATATGCGCATACTTGATAAAAAAGCTTTTCCATTAATGGTCGAACGTTATGTCGCCCTTGCCTACCCTAAACAAGATATCCATTCAGCAAAAGATATTCCTCAACCAATTTTATGGCCAAAACTGAGTGTTGAAAAGGATGAGGTTGAGCAAGCATTATCAAACTTTAATATTCCTACAGATGTTCCTTTAATTGGATTTTGTCCTGGCGCTGAATTTGGCCCTGCTAAACGTTGGCCTGATTATCACTATGCTGCATTGGCTGATTTGATAGTAAAACAACATGCTAAAATTATTATCTTTGGTTCAGAAAAAGATAAAGCTGTTGGAGAACAGATTATTGCCAAAATGGCGCATGGTGATCAGTGTATTAATCTTGCTGGCCAAACAAAATTAGAACAAGCGATCAACTTGATTGCGGCATGTAAAGCAATTGTCACTAATGATTCAGGCTTAATGCATGTTGCAGCTGCACTTGATAAGCCTTTAGTTGCACTTTATGGACCAAGTAGTCCTGATTTTACTCCCCCATTATCAAATAAAGCAGAAGTCATTAGACTCATTACTGGCTACCACCGAGTTCGTAAAGGTGATAGTGAGCAAGGTTATCATCAAAGTCTAATTGATATAAAACCCGAGCATGTTTTTGAAACATTGATGAAACTTATCGTTCGCTGTGAAAAGAGTAATTAATTATGCGTGTATTGGTTGTTAAAACTTCATCAATGGGTGATGTATTGCATACTTTACCGGCTTTAACAGATGCCGCAAACAATCTACCAAATATTACATTTGATTGGGTAGTTGAAGAAAACTTTTCACAGATTCCAAGTTGGCATTTTGCTGTAGATGAAGTTATCCCAGTTGCAATAAGGCGTTGGCGAAAAAACTGGTTTGCTAAAACGGTTCGTCAAGAACGCCACCAATTTATAGAACATTTAAGACGACAACAGTATGATTGCATCATTGATGCACAAGGTTTAATAAAAAGCGCATTTTTAATTACTCGTAAAGCGCGAGGTATTAAGCATGGCTTAGATCGACAAAGCATCAAAGAACCCATCGCTAGTTGGTTTTATGATGTTAAACATCATGTCCCTAAACAGATGCATGCCATAGAACGTGTTCGGATGCTGTTTGCTAAAAGTCTTAATTATTTGCAACCTGATTCAATCGGTGATTATGCTATTGCTCGTCATTTCTTAACTGCATTACCTGATGATAACCAGAAATATTTAGTATTCCTTCATGCTACTACTCGTGAAGAAAAGCACTGGACAGAAGAAGCATGGCGAGAATTAATTAAATTAATTCAACCAACAGGACTAAGGATTAAACTACCATGGGGAGCTCCTCATGAGCAAGAACGGGCTTTACGCTTAGCACAAGGATTTAATCACGTTGAAGTATTACCAAAGCTTTCTCTTAACGAAATCGCAACGATTATTGCGGGTTCAAAATCTGTAGTGTCAGTAGATACAGGATTAAGCCATTTAACAGCGGCACTAGATCGTCCTAATATAACTTTATTTGGAAAAACCGATCCAAACCTAATTGGAGGATATGGCAAAAACCAACACAGCATCATTTCAAAAGATAAAACAATGCAATCAATCACATCCAATGAAGTTTATCAAATGTTAACTGCGTTTATTTAAATTTTATTTGAGTTTCAATAAATAGGAAGATAATAATATGAACAAATATCATGAGCTAATTCGTGAAAGATATGCTCAAATTGGCAGTAATGATTTAGGTTATATTGAAGATGCGTTAGGTGCGGTAATGATGGTACTTAATGAAGTAGTCGATAATCAACTAGTACCGCAAGATCTAAGAGAAAAAGCCGCATACGCTGCAGCTAATCTCTTAATAAGTGATTATGATGTTAAATAACGGTCGGAAGATTGATTATAAAACGTGTAGACAGATCATCTGATTCAACATAAATATGACCTTTATGTGTATCGATAATCGATTTTACAATAGCCAAACCAATTCCGGTACCTGAGCTATCTTTGTTATTTCGATGACGCGATTCATCAACTCGATAAAAGCGGTCAAAAAGATGAGGTAAATGACGACTTTCAATCTTTTTACCAGGGTTAGAGATGATAATTTGAATTCGTTTTTGTGTAAGTTGACCCAATTTAATCTTAATTGTTTGATTTTCAGGGGTATAACGAATCGCATTGGAGATGATATTACTTATCGCCCGCCCTAACATCATTTTATCGCCTTGAATATGAGAACAATTACCTTCAAGTTCAAAAGTAATATTTTTCTCATCAGTCAAAGGTTCAAAATATTCACACATTAAACTAATCATCGAATGTAAATCTATATCGATAAGATTAGGTACTAGCTGATGATTATCGGCTTGTGCTAAAAAAAGCATATCCGAGATCATCTGAGACATTTTTTCATACTCTTCTAAATTAGAATATAAAATTTCTCGGTACTCTTCTGTAGAGCGCGCATTATTTAAAACAATTTGCGTTTGTGTCGTTAGATTTGTGATTGGTGTTCGCATTTCATGGGCAATATCTGCGGTAAAATTGCGTTGTCGTTCAAAGACATCTTCCATTCGATGAAGCATATTATTAAACGCCTTAACCAAACTCACATATTTTACAGGAACCGAGGCTGTTGAAATACGATAATTTAAGCTTTTCATATTAATTCGTTCAATTTTTTTAATTAAACGATTAATTGGTTTTTGTGTGTAATAAATGGAAATTAACGATCCAATCAATGCTAACACACAAGAAATAGCAATTAGTAAACCTAATCCATTTCTCAATCGATTAATAAATTCAAGCTGTAAATTGCGCGCTACTGCAACTATTGTCGTATATTGACGCCCTTCATCCAGTAGAACTCTGGAAGCACCGATACGATAAGATGATTTATCGATATTCCAAATCGCCGTACTATTTTCGGTAATCAATCGTTCAAAATCTTCTTGTGATAAAGCAATAGATAAATTAGGACCACGAGTGCGATACACAATTTTTCCTGAATCATCAATGATATAAACAAATAGATGATGATGACCGGTCAAGATGAGTAGTAGATTTTGAAAGAATTCATCTCGATTTTCATCGGGTGAATAATAGGTAAGTTCTCGTTCGATTGAGGTAATAACTGAATTCAGTTCCGAAACATTTTGCTGAATTGAAATTTTTTCAAACGTATGCTCAATAAGGTAGCTAAAACAATAAAGTAGCCCGCAGGTTAGCAGGCATACGATAAGTGGTATACGAAACGATATGATGTTACTCTGCTTCATCCAAGACATCTAATTTATATCCCATTCCACGGACTGTATGAATTAATTTAGGTTCAAAATCGGCATCGATCTTGTTCCTCAATCGCCTAATTGCTACATCAATTACATTGGTATCGCTGTCAAAATTCATATCCCATACTTGTGAAGCAATAAGTGATCTTGGTAAAACTTCTCCGGGATAACGTAAAAAATATTCTAGTAATAAAAATTCTTTATTCGTTAAATCAATTCTTTTATCACCTCGGGTTACTGTTCGTTTAGGTAAGTCCATAATTAAATCAGCAATGCTTAATTGATAATTATTGACTTGTGGAACGTTTCGTCTTAATAAGGATTTAATTCTTGCTAACAATTCAGCGAAAGAAAAAGGTTTAACTAAATAGTCGTCTGCGCCTAAATTGAGTCCTTTCACTTTATCTTCAACACTTCCCATTGCTGTAAGTAAAATAATTTGAGTATCTTTCCCTGCTTCACGCAAAGACTGTACAATTTTCCAACCCACAATATCAGGTAGCATTACATCAAGAATAATCAGATCATAATCTTCAGTCATTGCTCGATGATAACCATCGAGTCCGTTATCAGTAAGATCTACAATAAATCCTGATTCAACTAAACCTTGACGAAGATATTCACCGGTTTTTTGTTCATCTTCAACAACTAACAATTTCATATTGAATATTCCTTAATGTTTTATCAGGTTATCGAAATTGCATAATGCAGTTATAGGATATATCAGGAAGTCAAATGACATCATGACATTTCAGTGACTATTTTGTAATTTTACAGTCATTAAAACGTCTGTTTAGGTTTGCTATAGTAGCACCACAATGATTCATGAGGCTAGACAGTATTGTTTCATTGTTTTATTTCCTTTCATCCATTCCTTGCAATTTAATGCAGCCCTAGTTTATCTAGGGTTTTTTTTTGCATTTTAAACCACTTAATATGAAATAATTGGAATAAAACAGTTAATTTGGCATAAAATTTATCTTATTTAAACCAGATTAACCGTTTTGGAATATTATTGATATTCCTTTTTACGTAATACAATACCTGTTTCAATATGATCAGTATAAGGAAATTGGTCAAACATAGCAAAATGTTCTATATAATGCGTTTGAGTAAGTTGTTGCAAATTATCTTTTAAAGTATAAGGATTACATGAAATATAGACAATTCGATCATAACTTTGAATGATATTAATCGTTTTATCGTCTAATCCCACTCGAGGAGGATCTACCAACACAGTTTGACAATGATAATCATCTAAATTAATACCATTTAATCGATTAAAATCCCTCTCTTTCCTAATGGCAGAAGTAAACTCCTCAGCAGATAATCTCACAATAATTAAATTATCAATATTATTGATTTTGATATTATGTTGTGCTGAATAGACGGAAGCTTTTGCAATCTCAGTTGCTAAGACTTTATTAAAATTTTGAGCCAATGCAATAGAGAAATTACCGTTACCACAATAAAACTCTAGAAGATCACCTTTAGACTCTTTAGTTACCGAAATAGCCCATTCCAACATTTTTATATTGATAGCCGCATTAGGTTGAGTAAAACTGTTTTCAACTTGTCGATATTTAAAAGTCTTATCAAATATTGGTAAAACCTCATCAACATAATCAGCATCAATGGCAATTTTTTGATTACTTGCTCGACCAACCAGATTAGCATTAATCCCTAGTTCAGCTAATTGTTGTTTTAAACGCTCAGCAGCAATTATCCATTCCTCACCTAATTTTTTATGATACAAAAGCGTTATTAATAACTGCCCACTAAGTGTAGAGAAATAATCAATTTGAAAAAGCTTATGACGTAAATTATCGTTGTATTGAATTAAAGGTAAAATCGACTGCATTGCCTTGTTAATCAGTTTTGAGGCAATAGGAAAACTATCTATTCTGACTCTTTTTTTCTTATCATACATTATATGATAAAGCTCATCACCATTATGCCAAATTCTAAATTCAGCACGCATTCGATAATGACTAATAGGTGAAGAATAAGTCACTAACTCGGGTAATTGAAAATCAGATAATATCGTTTTTAAATTGATTATTTTATTTTGTAACTGCTGGTTATATTTATCGTTCGAAAAAGATTCTGTCATATTTATAATTCGACCATCAATTTTGATAAAGAGTGAATAGTATTTTATAATTTCTAAAAATCATAATTCTATCATAATCCCCAGCTTATGATAAGCTCATACGCCAGTAGTTGCCTATCAAATAAAGCGTCTGCAATTAAAACAATTTTTACTTTCATATAATATGATTGGTTGCTGATAAAGATTGTAGTTATAGCGATTGCCGTTATAATGTGGGGCAAAATGATAGATTAGAAGAGCACTATGACAACGCAAACTTTCTCTGATTTACAGTTAGATGAAATTTTAATTGAAAATCTGCAAGCGCAAAACATTAACGAACCCACTGCAATACAAGCACAAACTGTCCCTGTAGCCCTAGACGGTAAAGATGTTTTAGGATCAGCCCCGACAGGAACCGGTAAAACATTGGCATTTTTAATTCCAGCGGTACAACATCTGCTTGATTTTCCACGTCGAAAACCTGGACCTCCAAGAATATTAATTTTAACCCCCACTCGAGAATTAGCTATGCAAATAGCTGAACAGGCAAAACTACTAACCAAGTCAACACACTTGAGTATAGCCACGATTACAGGTGGAGTTGCTTATATGAATCATGCCGAAGTTTTCAGCAAAAATCAGGATATAGTCATTGCAACAACCGGACGCCTATTACAATACATTAAAGAAGAAAACTTTGATTGTCGTGCAGTTGAAATGCTCATTTTGGATGAAGCCGATCGCATGTTAGATATGGGGTTTGCTCAAGACGTTGAAACCATTTCAGCTGAAACACGCTGGCGTAAACAAACATTATTATTTTCAGCAACGTTAGAAGGAGAAGGTTTACATAGTTTTGCTAATCGAATTCTTAACGAACCTATTGAAATCAATGCAGATCCTTCTCGAAAAGAACGAAAGAAGATTTTACAATTTTATTATCGTGCTGATGATTTAACACATAAAGTCGCGTTGTTAACTCACTTATTAAAGCAGAAAGAAGTTAAAAAAACTATCGTCTTTGTTCGTAAACGTGAACGTGTACATGAATTGGTTTCACTGCTGCATCAAGCTGGAATTCATAGTTGTTATTTAGAAGGAGAAATGGTTCAAGCCAAACGTAACGAAGCCATCAAACGGATGAATAACAACACGGTCAACGTACTGGTAGCAACTGATGTTGCTGCTAGAGGGATAGATATTAACGATATTACCCATGTTATAACTTTTGATGCACCTAAAACGGCTGATGTTTATCTACATCGAATTGGTCGAACCGCTAGAGCAGGGAAAAAAGGTACAGCAATTATGTTGATTGAGGCACACGATAATGAGTTATTACAAAAAATTGAACGTTATATTCGTGAGCCTATCAAATTAAGAACAATTGATGAACTACGCCCAAAAACCAAAGCACCTAAACCAGTAACAAAAAAGAAACCTTCGCAAAAAGCTAAACAGAAAAATGCGGCCAAAAAGCAAGAAGAGACTAAAAAGAAAAAGCTAAAACAACGTCACCGAGACATTAAAAATAAGGGAAAACCCAATAAAACGATAATTAAAACCGAATAATAATTTATTTACCATAGGTTAAACTTATGAAATCAATTGCTGATAACAACTTGGCGTATTGGCTAAGATTGATATAATAAAACGCATATTCAGTATATACATTTGCTACACAAGGAAAAAATTTTATGACATTAGTCACTCGTAAAGCACCAGATTTTACTTCAGCAGCAGTACTAGGTACTGGCGAAATTGTAAATAATTTTAATTTAGCTGAGCATATTAAAGGTAAATATGCTGTAGTATTTTTCTGGCCTATGGACTTCACTTTTGTATGCCCATCAGAAATTATTGCATTTGATCACCGTTTAGAAGAGTTCAAAAAACGTGGTGTCGAAGTAATTGGTGTCTCAATGGACTCAGAATATGTTCATAATGCATGGCGTAACACACCACAAGATAAAGGTGGTATTGGAGAAGTGAAATTCCCTATCGTTGCTGATATAAAGCATAGCATTATGCAATCTTATGGTGTTGAACATCCTGAAGCTGGTGTTGCTCTTCGTGCATCATTCTTTATTGATAAATCAGGCGTTGTTCGTCATGAAACAATTAATGATTTACCAATCGGTCGTAACATTGATGAAATGCTACGTATTGTTGATGCTTTCCAATTCCATGAAGAACATGGCGAAGTTTGCCCTGCACAATGGACAAAAGGAAAGCAAGGTATGCAAGCAAATCCAAATGGCGTTGCTAGCTACTTAAAACAACACGCTAATGAAATCTAAGTTGAGAAACAAGCTATTATAATCAGCTTAGAAATATTATGAAAAACGCAAACCGGAGTACAACTCCGGTTTTTTTATGTTCAAACGCGAACTACAGTCAGATAACGTTCATATAGTATTTAAGTTATTATCAACGCAATATGTTTATATTAATGCCCGCTAACATTTGAAAATAGGTTAATAATAACCACACCAAATATAATAAAGCCCATACCAATTAATGCTGCTAGATCTAAAGATTGCTTCATAAAGATCCAAGCTATCAAACTGATAATAATAATCCCGATTCCCGACCAAATCGCATAAGCAATACCGACAGGAATAGTTTTTAAGGCCAATGAAAGAACATAAAATGACGCGCTATAACCAATAATAGTAATTATTGAATACATTAAATGCGTAAAACCGTTAGAAAGCTTTAATGAAGAAGTTGCAATCACTTCACAAATAATCGCAATAAAAAGTAATAGATATGAATTCATATTATGACTCATAAGTTAGTTGAAATAAAAAATGAAGACTCGCCAAAAATCTTAGTGTAAAAATGATCTATACAAACTCAATAAACACACAATTCAGGAAAAAATAGAATAAATGCTGGTGTATGAGGGATCAGAAAAGAGCTATTAAAAAAATACCCATTAAACATATAACGTTTATCATCCACTCAATACCTTGATGTAATATATCACTCCTCAATAATAAAGTAAAAAGTTAAAAGAAAACGGATTACTTTTTAGTATATTACTTTTCGAGTGATGAGTCCCTTAAAGTAATTATCAATTTTCATTGATTTATACACTTGATTCAGAACTTTTTATAATCAAACTGAACTATTTAATAGGTTACTCAGTACAACAATTGCTCATTATTTTTGATAAAATACAAATACTTAACTAAAAGATTTTAGTGGTCTATTCAATCTCATACATTGAAAAAATTGTTCAAGTTCAATTAAATACCTGCACTTCAATTAGCATTCAATACTCTTATCTTATCAGCATCATCTCAAAAAAGATTCAGCTATTAAGTAAACACAAAATGCTTAATAATGAAATAATTAAGCTAACAATGATAAATCCAATTAAAAATTTACCAACTTTGTAATAAAATCTATTTTTTTGATTTTCCCGCTTCTTTCTATTGAAACAAAGCAAAAAAATACCTATGAGAAGAATCGGTAAATAGATATACCAAAAATAAAACGGTGCAACTATTAACAGAATTAGAATTGCTTGGCCTGTAGTTAGTGAAAACATTTGAAATTTATATACTTAAATAATTATAACGTGTTATTAAGAATCATAACAAATTTATGATTCAACTTCATAAAAGAGAAATAGTATATGTAACGCCTTAATAAATCAATAATTATTTTCGAAGAAGAGTTATCATCTTATTGGATAAATCTGGTGAATGGTGGGGTGTGAGGGGATCGAACCCGCGACCAATTGATTAAGAGTTCTATGTACACACTTTGAAATTCAATAAATTACAAAATAGTCAATGAGTTAAAAGACTAATAAGCATTCATAAAATAATGTATAGATTAGCTAAACCGCCACTTTACCGCCATTTTTAAATGTTATTAAACAGGTTTAATTTTATTGCATCTTAGAAGAGATCGGGGCAAAATGCGCAAATCTTATTGTCATTTTTATATCGGAATGTCCTAGTATTTTTTGTAATACTAAAATATTGCTGCCGTTCATCATGAAATAACTTGCAAATGTATGGCGCAAAACGAGGAATAGTTACCGAACTGGTAATTCTATCTGTGTGCGTTTAATTGATGATCGGAAAGCTGAATAACATGGAGTAAATAATGCCCATTTTCTTTTGTCGAATTCGTTAAATAATGTTTCATCGATGGGTATTGTTCAACTATTTAACTTTTGTTTTTAAATATGTAATAGACTGGTTTTTCAGCTGTTTATCTTGCAATGATTCGGCTTCGTTCCAGCGTGCACCGGTTGCTAAACAGATTCTTATGATCGTCAACAAATCCTTGATTTTGCTCTCTTTTGCTGAGGGCTAACAATTTTCTGATTTGATCGGGTGTTATATACCCCATTTTCTGCTTGTCAATTCTATATTTTCTAATGAGCTCGACTGGTCTTTATGTCTATTAGTCCAACCTGATCTGTTCGTTAAACATCGCCTTGACGTAGGTTAGCTCTAAGTTTAATGTCTGTTGTGAATCTGTCTTAACTCGCTCACTTCGATAAATTTCACAGCTTAGCCTTTTAGATCTGTGTTCTGTAAAGTCTTTAGCGGCAAAATTTGCGGCTATTGGATTATTTATACTTTCATCAATAAATAATAGCGTTTTATAGACATTTTCACCGTCGCTGAATGTTTTTCCATGCGCGTTGTGCTACAGCTCGATCAGATCTGACAGCCTACGCCTATCTTGCTTTTCATCAATCCAAGGTTTGGTAGCTACTTGTTCTTCGATATAGCCTTCATATGCCAACGCTTCGCCCTTGGATGCGAACGTTTTACGAATACGCCTACCGCCCTTTAAATATTTTTCAAATAGCCATTTTCCGACAGATTCAACCATTCCACTAAGCCCCCAAGAACGCCACAAAAACGTAGCCGATTAACATTTAATTAATTTAGAAAATTTTTGATTCTGCTAAAAATCGAGACAACAATATTTTTATCAGGTAATGATTATAGCATTAGTAACAGGCCAACGACGATCTGATATAGTTGCTATACAGAGGTCGGATATAAAAGACGTGTACTTGTTCATAGAACAATACAAACCGGTGCAAAAATAGTGTTGCCCCTCAATTTATATTGTGAAAAATTAGATATGACATTAAAACATGTAATAAACAACATTTGTACGGGTAAAAAACTTTTAATAAAAATAACAGAAAACAAGTTAAATTGTTTTCGCTAACTCAATATTTTTCAGAATTTAGTAATAAGTTTTTTTATGACCGAAACTATTGGATTGGCACCCCTCCCTCATATCATGAGATCAGATCTCTATCAGAGCGGTTGTACCGTGCACAGGGTGTTGATACAATGAATTTGTTAGGTCACAAATCCCAGCAAATCACAAATAAAAATAATGAAAGCAGAGGCAGAAAATGGCGGTATCTGAGAATCTAAAAACATATAGAATCTATGTATTAAAACAACGCCGAGGAGGTAGTGATATTCTAATAGAAACTAGAACAAATACTACCAGTTTTGAAATAGCAAAAGCGGCATTTTGGCAATTATACAATCAAAATTATGATAATAGACATTTGTTACTAATGACATGTAATAGTAAAAAAATTAATGTATACCGTTACCAATCAAAACCTGATGACGATTGCTATATCAATACAGATTCAGAGTTAAATTATGAATAGAGAAAAACAACGCAAAAATGAACAAGCATACAGAGATAGGAATGCGGGGCGTCCTCGCCTGCCGGGCACATATTTAACCGAAGATGAGTCTGAGCTATTAAAAGAGTTGGCTATAATCTGTGGCACTCAGAAAGCAGCAATATTTGAAGGTCTAAAACTTTTAAAAGAAAAATTAAAAAAAGTAAAATAATCGCTGACTAATGGCGCGCGTTATTGCATTATATATCCAGAGTTAATAAGCAACTCGACTGCCCCAGCAAATTCCGGACTTACTTAAAAGGTAAGTTCATAAAAATTTAAATTTTACTATTTCGTTTCAAATATAGCACTAAATAGCATATCAATAGTAGCATCTTGCAATGTTGACAAAACGATCTACAAGTTAGTTGAACAAGAAAATGGCTCAAAAATTCATGGCACTAATATTGTTGAATTAAAAGTAAACTAAAACAAAGGGTTGCCGAACAAGCCGTACAATTCAACTGAGATTTTTGCATGTTGCTTCGATATGTGGGATTGATTTTCATTAAACAAAAAGGCGCGGTTACCAGCCTTTCTTATACTCAATAAATAAAATCAACCGCCATTTGTTTTTTTATGATAATCTTAACAGAAGTGATAAATTACGTAATGAATTGATTATTAATGATAAAAATGGTGGGTTGTGAGGGGATCGAACCCGCGACCAATTGATTAAGAGTCAACTGCTCTACCGACTGAGCTAACAACCCATTTAGTTAGTTGGGATATTCTATATAACTTTATATTCTAATGCAAATCCTCTATTCTCAAATTAATATAATTCTGAGAATGAAAACTCATTTACAACTAAACGGTAACATGTAAACCAACGATACCGATAATAATCACACTCAGACCAAATATTCGAGTGAAATTCTTCGGTTCATTGAAGATGAGCATATTAGCCAAAACCGCACCTGAAGTACCTAGCCCTACCCACACTGGATAAACTATACTTAAATCCAGATACTTGAGTGAAAAATAAAATAGTATAAATGAAACAAAAAAACCGCCCCAATAAAACATTAATCGCAACAAGCTTTTTTGTTGCGAGTATAGCTTAAGACCTATAGCGCCAATAACTTCGAAAATTGCAGCAGTTAAAATAAATAACCATCCCATATCTCAATCCAAATTTTAGTTAATTAGCTATCAGCTCGTTTTAATTGCACAACACCAATGATAATTAATGCTACAAAAAATATTTCAATCAGTTTAATTTGTTTGCCAAATACAACCATATCAATCAGTAATGAGCCAATCGCGCCAACACCAGAAAATATTGCATAGACAGTACCTGTAGGAATAGTCTTACATGCATTAGTTAAAAACGTAAAATCAACAATAATGACTAATACAACAATCACCCAATGCCACCACTGGCTCGCAGTAGTAAAACCAAATACCCAACACAATTCAAAAAAGCAGGTGAGAACAACAAATACCCACTCTTTATTCCTGCTGTACATAATGACCTCATTATTTTTTTATTTTTTGTTTATATTGCTTAATTTTATTATTTCATTAATGTGCTTAATGAAAACAAAAGACGGTTCGCAAACTAAAACATTTGCCACCTAAAGATTATGATGTTTATGCAGAGAAACAGTTCAACCTTATATATAATATCGATAGTTTCTGAAACACTTTAATGCTATTTCTTACTATTTATTAACAATTCTATAATGACGGATGAAAAATGGCAAGCCTAGAATTATTGATAATTGTATGCTTTTAAATAACTTTCTCAAAAATTGAGAGAAAATCCGAAATAAAATTAATCCATTTAACTTAAATCAATTACCAAAAATGATAACTTAATATAGCTTAGATCCTATCCTTAATCCCAGCAAATGATCAATCTTACTCAACGCGTAATTGACGAATAAAATCTATCTAATTTTAAAAAAAAGTTGAGGAAAGGGGTTTTTTTTCAATTAAATCAATATAGAATACGTCGCTTAGTATTTTAATTCATTTTAAATCAAAATAATTCAAGTACTTTAAGTGTAACTTATTTAATATTTATATTAGAAAATAAGTCAGATAAATCAAAAAGGAATAGACAATGTCAAATAAATCGGACAATGAGTTTAAAGTCGGAATAAAGGCCTATGTGTCACTAGTTGTTGCCATACTGTTTTTTTCCGGGCTATTTTATAACGTGGATGGAAAAGCTTGGTTAGGTGCATTTGATTTTACTAGCTTAAGTGGTAAATTTGGTACGATGCTTCACCCTGAAAAAAATACTTTTGTTGGTGAAGGTGGAAATAGCGCCAGAGCCGGCTTTATTTTTGCCTTATCACTAATACCGACAGTGATGCTTGCGTTAGGTGTTTTAGAAATTTTTACCCATTACGGCACAATTCGTGCAGCTCACAAACTATTAACTCCCCTTCTTAAACCTATTTTAGGGGTTCCTGGTAAAACGGGTCTTGCGTTAATTACTGATTTACAAAGTACTGACGCTGGAGCCGTATTAACTAAAGAGTTGTATGATGAAAAACAGATCAGTAAAAAAGATCTTATCATTATCAGCGCCTGGCAATATTCAGGAGCTGGCTTAATTAATAACTATTTTTCTATTGGTTCTGCGCTTTTCGCTTCAATGACTGTCGCAATATTTACACCATTAGTCATTATGATTGTATTGAAATTCGTTGGTGCAATTTTAGTACGCATGATTTTAAATTCAGTTTATAAAAAGGATTTTATCAATGAATAACTCAACCAATCAAAAACAGACTAACAATCCATTAGATATTTTCGTTATTGGTGCTCGCAAAGGCTTCAATATTGCAATCAACAATTTAATGCCTAACATTATTATGGCATTTGTCATCACGGAAATATTAAAAAGATTAGGTTTGATGCAAGTAATCGGTGAGGTATTTGCACCCGTTATGGGGCTATTTGGTTTACCGGGTGAAGCGATAACGGTATTGTTGACCGCTTGGCTATCAGCTTCAGCAGGTACGGGTGTTGCTGTAAATTTAATTTCTGGCGGTATTTTAAGTGGTGTTGATATCACGATTTTAGCACCAGCAATTTTCTTAATGGGCTCACAATTACAATATATGGGACGTTTATTGGGTGTTGCTGATGTACCTAAAAAATATTGGCCACTATTAATGCTTAACAGTATAGTTAATGCTTTAATTGCGATGATCATCATGCGATTTATAGTGTGATAAAGGAGATATCTATGTCTAATGTACTTGAACATTACCACTATTTACATCAAATTCCTGAGTTGGGTTTTGAAGAATTTAAAACCTCAGCCTATATCGCGGATAAACTTGAAGCTGCTGGCTATAAAGTAACACGAAACATTAACAATACCACAGGTATTGTTGCTGAGTATGACAGTGGAAAACCTGGTCCGGTGTTAGCATTACGAGCTGATATGGACGCGCTAGGTCATATCATTGATGGTGAACACTGTGCGAGACACACTTGTGGACATGACGGTCACTCATCAATGTTATTAACTGCAGCCCAAGAACTCATTAAAGAAGGTAATATAAAAAAAGGAAAATTAAAGCTAATTTTTCAACCTGCTGAAGAGTTAGGTTCAGGTGCTTTAGCAATGATAGAAGGCGGTGCTATTGATGATGTTGATATGATCATTGGCTTACATGTACGTCCTAAAGATGAATGCCCAAAAGGCTTTGCATCAGCTGCCATGTTTTATTCAGCCTCAACGACAGTTGAAGTAAATATTCATGGTATTCCTGCTCATGGTGCAAGACCACATTTAGGCGTAAATGCATTAGATGCTGCAACTATGGCAATTCAAGCTGTGAATACTATTCATCTAGCGCCTAGCTTAACTTATAGCGTGAAAGCAACGCGTTGTATATGTGATGCAGGTGTAACGAATGCTATTCCATCAGAGGCCTATGTTTGTTGGGATTTAAGAGCCCCAACGAATCCTGCCATGGATGATTTAAAAGCAAAAACACTTAAAGCAATCGAACTCAGTGTTGCATCAATTGGGGCTAAAGCTGATATCAAAGTATCAAAAGAGATACCAGCAGCTGAAATTGATGATGAAGTCACAAAAATTATTGCTGAATCTATTATAGATGTGCTTGGCAAAGATGGATTAAAAGATCCTATTTTTACCCCAGGTGGAGAAGATTTCTTCAATTATCCTCGTGAAAGAGATGTAAAATCAGGTTTTTGGGGATTGGGTGTTGACTTAACACCAGGTCTACATCATCCAGATATGACTTTTGATACATCAGCATTAGAAAATGGTGTAAAAATCACTAAAACTTGTGCTTTAAAAGTTTTGGGTTAAGTAAATTATTCCGCCGAATATTTCGGCGGTTTCTTGAAAGGCTTATAATGATTTACGATAGGCCACAATATCATCAATTGTAACTACTGGTAACTGATGCTTTTTAGCAAATTCGACAACTTGTGGTGCTCTAGCCATTGTTCCATCATCATTCGTTAATTCACAAATTACAGCAGCTGGTTTAAAGCCTGCTAATGAAACTAAATCTACAGAAGCTTCTGTATGACCTCGACGACTCAAGACGCCATTCTCTTTTGCGACTAATGGAAAGACATGGCCTGGGTGATTTAAATCACTTGGTTTTGCATTATCTGCAACCGCAGCTTTTACCGTAGTGACTCTGTCCGCAGCCGATACGCCAGTTGTTACGCCTTTCGCTGCTTCAATAGTAATAGTAAAAGCGGTCTGGTTTTTACTGGTGTTGTTAGCAACCATCATTGGTAACTCTAATTTATCGCAATAGGATTGTGGCATACATAGACAAACTATACCACTTCCATATCGAATCGTTAGCGCCATTTGTTGTGTTGTAATTGTTTGTGCAGCCCAAATAATATCGCCTTCGTTTTCGCGATCTTCATCATCTAGCACTAATACGCCAGATCCAGCTTTGATTGAAGCGATTGCTTTTTTGACACGCTCGATGGGTGTTCCGAATTCATTTAAGTTAAACTGATTCATGGTAAATACCTATCCTGTTTTATTAAACTAATTATATTTATTCTTAATTAATTTAAATTTATTAAGTTATAAATATATTAAATACCAGAATCAGGGCAAGTGCTTGACCATAGTGATTTTGCTATTGCGCAAATATTGAAAAGATAAGCTACTCTCTTTCATCCAGACTTTAACTGTCGGCTTTGGAATCTCACCAAATCTGCTTGTCCTTAATAAAATCTATTTTATTAAGCGCTCGTGGGCTATACCACCGGTGGGGAATTACGCCCCGCCCTGAGAATTTTTTGTCAGTGAACTGACATCAAACACTATAATATAAATCAATAAAAAAAACACGTATATTTTAGGTGGATAAATAAATTGCCGCATAAAGCGGCAATTTTTGATGAGGCAATTAATGCATTCGAATTTCACGCAAGTGCCGTTTTTCAGCTCGACGCATCCAAAGCCATGAAATGAAGCCAATAATACCAACAATTAATAAAATAATTGTCGCTAAGGCATTAACTTGAGGATCAACCCCTAATCGGACTTTAGAAAATACTAGTTTTGGTAACGTCATCACACCAGGCCCTGTCACAAAATTAGCGATCACCACATCATCAAGTGATAAGGTGAATGCTAATAACCAACCAGAAACAAGAGCTGGAGCAATCATCGGTAACGTGATAATGAAAAATACCTTCAATGGATTAGCACCCAAATCTAATGCCGCTTCTTCAATTGACTTATCTAACTCTCGTAATCTTGCGCTAATAACGACTGTCACATAAGCGGTACAAAATGTTGCATGAGCGAGCCAAATAGTTATAGCGCCTCTTTGTTTTGGCCAACCAAGTACTTGTCCCATTCCAACAAATAACAATAGTAATGCCAAACCGGTTATTACATCTGGCATAACTAATGGTGCCGTTGTCATAAACGAAAACAAATTAGAACCTCGGAACCGTCTATATCGTATTATGGCATAAGCAGCTAAGGTACCAAGTACAATTGCTAATGATGCAGCACAAGCAGCAATAGAAAGGCTCAATCCTACCGCTTTAAGTAAGGCTTCATTATGGATCAATTCAAAATACCATTTAGTTGAAAATTCAGACCAAACAGTTACTAGTCTTGAACTATTGAACGAATAAACAATCAAAATGATCATCGGTATATATAAAAAGGAAAACACTAATAATAGAATTAATCCTTTTAAAAATTTACCTAGCAATGATATCGTTACAATAATTGTCAAAATAAGACTGAAGACAAAACATCCCACATATAAGCTACTACTACTTAATAAAGCAAAACCCGATGCTGAAATCAAAACCGATAGCACCAATGAACCTAAGAATGCGGAGATAAAAACAATCAATGCTGATCGCACGATTAATGGTAAATTATTCATTTATTTACGCCCCATTTGTCGGTTTTGGAATTTGTTAAAGTAATAGATAGGGACAATTAATATCAATAACATCACTGTTGCGACAGCTGATGCAGCTGGCCAATCGTGATTATTAAAGAATTTAGTCCATAGTTGAGTACCAATCATTAGACTATCTGAAGGTCCTAACAGTTCAGGGATTACATATTCCCCAACCGCCGGAATAAATACCAGTATGGCTCCAGCAATAACACCATTTTTAGTTAATGGTACGATAATCCTAAAGAAGGTTTTGATTGGCTTACAACCTAAATCTAGAGCTGCTTCAATTAGGGTTGAATCGACTTTACTTAATGACGTGTAAATTGGTAACACAACAAATGGTAAGTAAGAATATACAATACCGATATAAACAGCTAGAAAAGTTTTCATAATGATTAGCGGTTGATCAATAACACCTAACCACATTAAGAAATGATTTAACAAACCATTAGGATTTAATATTCCAATCCACGCATAAACACGAATTAAAAATGATGTCCATGATGGTAATATAATCAACAATAATAAAATATTTCGAGTAGATGGTTTGCATTGCGATATAGCCCATGCTAATGGATAACCAATCAAAATACATAATAATGTCGAAATTGCAGCCACTTTCAATGACTGTAAATAGGAGTCTAGATAAATAGTATCAGCTAATAAATTTAGATAATTACCAAAATTTAAAACAATATTTACCTGCCCATCTTCATAACTAAAAAGTTCAGTATAAGGAGGAACGGCTATCACCGCTTCCGAAAAGCTGATTCGAAATACGATTAAAAATGGTAATAAAAAGAGTAACAGCATCCAAAAATAAGGAATCGCGATAACTAATAAACGACCATATAATGTCATTAAGTCAGAATCATCACGTTGTTGTCGCATCTTTTTATAAGCATAATAGATAGCAACCAAACCGACTAATTCAGGTATATATAAAATACTACCAGCTATTATCAACCGATAAGCAAATTTAGATGGTTTATAATGCGCTAAATATGCACCTAAACATGATAATAAAAAGCTTAATACCATTGATGTAAATAACGCATCTAAAAAAAGATTGTCAAATGCATTTGTTGTTACAAAACGTAAATAAATACCGAGTAACACCAAGGCATTTAATAACAAACCCCATATAATGGATCGCATCAATATATCCTCTTGTGTTTATTCAGTAAGCACAACACAACTATCGATTTCCCAACTAAGGTTGACAATATCACCCCAAGTAGGCATACCTTTACGATAGCGATGTTCGTTTTGTAGCTGTGCAATAATTATCTGACCACTTTGCAATTTTACGTGATAAATTGAAAGATCGCCTAAATAAGCAATTTCAACAACTTCACCAGTTGCAACGTTATAGGCATCTTCAGCAATTTCATCACAAAGTTTGATTTTTTCAGGTCTTAAGGCAACTTGAATTGGAACACCTTCGACAGCGGGTGAATCATAATCAACTTTTAAAGAGTGCTTAATCATAGGACAACTAATAATTAATCCATCTTCTAATGTTTCTTGTAAAATGCCATCAAATACATTTACTGAACCGATGAACTCAGCGCTATAACGACTATTTGGGTGCTCGTAAATCTCTTCAGGCTCACCAATTTGCACAAATTGACCTTTGTTCATAATCGCAATGCGCCCTGCCATTGTCATCGCTTCTTCCTGATCATGGGTTACCATTACACAGGTCGCACCAACTTGTTCTAAAATGCTAACCACTTCAAGTTGCATACGATCACGAAGTTGTTTATCCAAAGCGCCCATCGGTTCATCTAATAATAGAAGTTTTGGTCTTTTGGCTAGACTTCTTGCTAAAGCAACTCGTTGTCTTTGACCACCAGATAGTTGATGAGGCTTACGTTTACCAAATTGCTCCATGTGTACAAGCACTAACATCTCTTCTACACGCTGTTTAATGTCGCTTTTAGCTAATCTATCTTGTTTAAGACCAAAAGCAATATTTTGCTCAACCGTCATGTGAGGAAAAAGAGCATACGATTGAAACATCATATTAATTGGACGATTGTAAGGAGGAACTTGCGATAAATCCTTACCATCTAAAATAATTTGTCCGGATGTTGGTTGTTCAAACCCTGCAAGCATACGCAATAAGGTCGATTTACCACTACCCGATGCACCTAATAAGGCGAAAATTTCCCCATCATAAATGGTTAAATTTACATCATCGACGGCATAATAGTCGTCATTAAAAACTTTAGTTAAATTTTTGATCTCCAATAATGGAGTTATCATCTTTTTTTTAGGCTGTACCTGATTTGTTGTTTTATCGTTCACACTTTTTTCCTCATAACAACAAGCCAAAAAAAACGAGACGGAAAGGTTATTAAACCTCTCCGCCTAGAATATATAAGTCAATAATTTGACGTTCAAACGGTTATTTACCCGTTTTAAGTTTTGTCCATGTGCGAGTAATCACACGTTCAAGCTTAGGATCTTTTACTGTAAGGGTGAATAATTTTTCCATAACTTCTGGTTTTGGATAAACCGCAGGATCATTTTTCACTGCTGGTTTTACAAACTGATCGTTAGCCGCTTTATTTGCACTAGCAAAGTTAACATCATTAGTTACCTGTGCAGCAATTTCTGGAATCATAACGAAGTTTAAAAACTCATGAGCTTCATCAGGATTAGCTGAATCTTTAGGAATAGCAAATGTATCAAAAAATACTAATGCACCTTCTTTAGGAATATGGTAGCCAATATGCACACCATTATTTGCTTCGTTAGCTCTGTCACGAGATTGTAATATATCACCTGACCAACCTAAAATTACACAAATATCACCGTTAGCTAAATCAGTTATATATTGTGATGAATGGAAATAACGAATATTTGGTCTTACTTTTTCTAACAACTCGTAAGCGGCACCGGTATAATCTTTCGCATCAGTGCTGTTCGGATCTTTACCTAAATATTTAAGTGCACTCGCAAAGATTTCAGTTGGCGCATCTAAGTAAGCAACACCACAATCTTTAAGTTTTTCCATATTTTCAGGTTTAAAGACTAGATCCCAACTATCAACTGGAGCATTATCGCCAAGACGTTCTTTAACTTTATCAATGTTATAACCAATACCTGTCGTCATCCATACATAAGGAATTGCATATTTATTATCAGGATCATGGTTTGCCATCAATTTCATCAAATTAGGGTCAAGATTTTTCCAATTTGGTAATTTACTTTTATCTAATGGCAGATAGATATCAGCTTTGATCTGTCTTGCTAAAAAACTATCAGAAGGTGAAACGACATCAAAGCCAGAATGACCGGCCATTAATTTACCTTCAAGTGCTTCATTAGAGTCATACACATCATAAACTAATTTGATACCAGTCGATTCTTGAAAATCAGTGATAGTATCGTTACCAATTTGACCTGCCCAATTATAAAAATGCACAACGCGATCTTTAGCTATAGCAGATTGAGATAATGCTAGTGAAACACCAGCTATGATTGAAAGAATTGTTTTACGTTGAGTAAACATGCTCACCACTTCTCCTCTAGTTAGGGATATTACATGTTAGACACAAGCCCATTGTGAAACACAACGGACCCCCAAATTTTACCATTATCTTAATTAACGGCGAAACCGAGGTAATCAGGCAATTACGAGTCATTAATTGAATTAATGAACAAGTAGAGCTAACCTTGCATTACGAGGGATAAAATACCTTTTTTTTTACAGATGTCTACATAAAAAATCAAATAAACTTAGATTAAGGACCGAATGACTATATTTTAATCAATCAGCCCTTTGTTAGCGAGCTATTAACAATTAATTAACGTTTTTTATTCGGCAGTGGCTTGCAAAACTTTTGAATCTGGTTGCCAAATTCTATATTTAACTGTTACATCGTTTGGTACATAAAATACCAATGGTAACTGACTGTTATAATTTAATAAACCTAAATTATGTCTGATTGTAACGAACTGGTTTTTGTTAGCACTTTCAGGGCAAGCCATCATGGTTGAAAGCGTTCCTTTAACTTCTTCAACTTCGTAATAAGAATATCCCCATCCTTTAAGCTCTTTTTCTTTAATTACCCCACCTAAATTATGCGCATTACAATCTACATTCATATCTTTACCAACTAATATTTCTACTTTTGCGTTAGCTTCATCTTTTAAGCTAGGAAGATGAATCACATAACGCGTAGCACCGACTTTAGCGTTAGGATATGGCGCGATTTCATTCAATTTTTGCGCAACTTGAGGGACTTTTTGTGTATTTGCACACGCTGATAATGTTACACCCATCAAAACTAACAACATTAATTTTTTCATTTTATATCTCCAAGAAAATTGTCTAATTGATACGACATCGTATGCTTTTCAAAACATAATGCGTATAATAACATTATCTAGATTAAAGAATATGAGGTAAAAATGCCAGCAGAAAAAAAAACCGATGATTTACTAAAGCTAATTTTAAATCTATTACTGATAGGTTTACTTATAACAGTAACTTATCGAGTGATAGAAGTATTTTTGTTTGGCTTTTTTTGGGCTGTTATGGTGGTTATTGCTACTTGGCCATTAATGATAAAAATCCAACAAAAGCTGTTTAATAAACGTTGGTTATCACTGTTAGTTATGGCATTAATATTGGCATTTGTTTGTGTCATTCCTTTTCTTCTCATCATTAGTAGTGTCGCTCAAAATGGGCATTACCTTATCGAATGGGTTAGAAACCTATCTCATAGAGAATTACCTACTTTTGACTGGTTAATAAACGTTCCTATGTTTGGTGAGGAGCTACACCAAAAATGGCTCGAAATTATTAAAACCGATGGGTCGGAATTAGTATCTGATATTCAACCCTATATTGGTACAATGATTGGCTGGCTATTAGAACAAGTCACCAACATTGGCGTTTTCATATTCCATGCTGGTGTGATGATTATATTTAGTTTATTACTATTTCTTAAAGGTGAAAGCATTACTAAATATGTTTATGTTTTAGCTAATCGTTTATCTAAACAATATGGAACAACTACCGTTACATTAGCCGGTCAATCTATACGAGCGGTTGCATTAGGCGTGGTTGTCACCGCCATTACATTAGCTTTAATTGGTGGCTTAAGCTTTATTATTACCAAAATGCCATTTCCAGGCATATTAACCCTCATTTTATTCATCTGCTGTGTTGCTCAAATTGGACCAGTTATCGTAATGATTGGCTGTATTATTTGGCAATTTTGGGATGGTCATATCGTATCAGGTATTGTATTAATTGTAGTTGCCATCATATTAACCACACTAGATAGCGTAATGCGAGCATATTTGATAAAAAAAGGGGCCGATCTACCTTTCTTACTTATACTTTTTGGTGTAATTGGAGGTATTCTGGCTTTTGGTATTATGGGACTATTTATTGGTCCAGTCGTTCTTGCATTAAGCTATAAAATTATTCAAACTTGGGTTAATGAACAATCTTAAATATTGAGTTAATAGACTGAATAAAAACAGATTAATTTAAACATAGGATAACCTATGAAAAATAGGAGTGTTATTTTCTGACATAAATTGTGATATTCTACACTTTGTGTCAGTTTTAATGATATTTAAATCATGCGAATACCATTTATTAAATACAACCATCAAAAGCATCTAAATGAATTAGCAAAACTTCAGCAAAATGCTGAGCAATATCATATTGTATACGATCCAAAATCTTATCGAATTACATTGCTTGAGCATATCATGAAAGCTAAGCACCGTATCTACATTGTTGCACTTTATTTAGAAAAAGATGAAGCCGGCCGTGAGGTACTTGATGCACTTTATCAAGCAAAAACAGCTCGCCCAGATTTAGATATCAAGATTTTTGTTGATTGGCATCGTGCTCAACGTGGACGAATAGGTGAAGATAAAGCCCAAACGAATGCACGGTATTACTATGATCTAAAACAGCAACATCCAAATATTGATATTCCTATTTATGGTGTCCCCGTTAATCGCCGTGAAGTACTTGGTGTACTGCACTTAAAAGGTTTGATCATCGATGACACCGTCATTTATAGTGGTGCGAGTATCAACAATGTATATTTACATAAACTGGATAAATACCGCTATGACAGATATCACTTTATAACCAATAAAGCGCTATCTGACACCATGGTCAATTACGTCAATGACAATTTCCTTTCTGCTGAAGGTGTGCAACGTTTAGATGTTAGTGAACATAAAACTCGCAAACAAATTAAACCAGAAATTAAAGCGTTACGTCAAAATCTTACCGACGCAAATTATCAATATGCGGCAGATACGGATAATGATACATTATCGGTCTCTCCAATCGTTGGTCTTGGGCGAAATAATCAGCTCAATAAGGTCATTCACCATTTAATAAATGTCACCGAACAAAAAATTATATTTTGTACTCCGTATTTCAATCTACCCAATATATTAGTGCGCGATATTATTCGTCTCCTAAGAAAAGGAAAACAAGTTGAGATCATTATTGGTGATAAAGTTGCTAACGACTTTTATATTCCAGAAGATCAGCCATTTAATATTTCGGGTGGACTACCCTATTTATATGAAATCAACTTAAGACGCTTTGTTGAACGCCTTCAAAATTTCATAGACAAAGAACAGTTAATCATTAGGTTATGGAAAGATGGCGATCAAACCTATCATCTAAAAGGTATTTGGGTCGATGATAGTTGGATGATGATCACAGGTAATAATCTTAATCCTAGAGCATGGCGTTTAGATCTGGAAAATGCAATATTAATCCACGATCCAAAACACGAATTACAAAAACAAATCAAACAAGAACTCGTCGCAATTCGAGAAAAAACGACTTTAGTTACACATTTTCAACAAATTCAAGCTAGCGTGTTCTATCCCAAAAATGTACATAAATTAATTAAACGATTAAGCCGAATTCGGGTTGATAGAATTATTAAACGCTTATTATAATTAACAAAGTGATAATAAATAGCTACATTGCTACAAATAGCTCATATACAACTTAAATTTTATTTAGGTTCAACACCATTCTAGCATTTGAAGCACTAGTAGCAATAATATCAATGACACCAGAGCGAAGCGCACCTAAAATTGCTGTCGCTTTAGTGTTTTCTGATGCAATGGCAATAACACAAGGAATGTTACGTAGCTCATCAATACTTAAACCAATTACCCTATCATTCATGGTTGTATCAACAGGATTTCCATTTATATCAAAAAAACCATAACCTGCAATATCACCCACTACGCCTTGATTCAAAGTAGCATATGTGACTTCTTGCGGGGTAAACCAGCCTAACTGTACCATGTAACAATTTTCATTCATATCACCAATACCAACTAAAGCAATATCAGCTTTACTCGCGCGTTCGATCGTATCTTTAATAACCCGATTTTGCATAAACGCACGTTTCAGTTCACGATTCTCAACATAAGCTGGCGCATATAAAGTTTCGCTACTTGCGCTAAATTTTCTCGCAAAGCTACGGCTGATATGATCGGCATCAATAATCTCTCCAACTCGCTGAGTACCACCAATACCACAAATAAATTTACACTGTTTTTCAGGAAAAACGCCTACATGACTAGCAATTGCAGCCACATTACGCCCCTGCCCAACCGCTACCGTCATACCATTTTTCAAAGTACTGGATAAATAATTTGAAACAAGTGCCGCCACTTGTCGTCGTTGCTCATCCTCGTCTTGGTGATCTAAAGCAATTAACGCTCTTTTAATACCGAAATTATTAACGAATTGCTGCTCAATACGCGAGCTAAAAATCGGGTGATATTTGACATTAATCTCAACAATCCCCTCCGCTCTCGCTTTTTTTAACAGGCGACCCACTTTAATACGTGAAAGACCAAATCTCTTGGCAATTTCTTCTTGTGTTTGTTCATACTCATAGTAGGCAACGGCAATTTCAGTAAGTAGTTCTGACTCTTGTTTATCTTCAAATATATCCATTAGGCTTGCCTTTCATTATTAGCTTAGCTGATTGTTAATATATTACAAAATCCTCTAGCTTGCCATTCTCCATATCTAATAAATGATTTCGCAATGTTTAGTTTGTCGAGTAATAATCTTTAATTTTCGAGATTTGCACTATCTTTGTATAGTTAAATTATTAAAATTATTATCAATTTAATCCATGCAGAACATAATTTAACATATATATTTTTCTTCATTAGGATGAGAAATAGATCTTGTTTGGTAATGGCAAATTGGTTGATGAGCTATTATGACTTAGCTAACGAGTATTTTATAGAAATAGAATAAAGCTAGCTTCATTTATATAACAGCGGCTTGAGCTTAGACATCATTTTTCTTTAGCACTCTCACCATTATATACAAATGGAGTAAAATTAGATTTTAATAAAAAATATTCGCTTTTTTAAGTTCAAAAACCCCGTTCCTCAACTTTTTTTTCATAGTCAAAGGGTTGTCATACAGATTAATCAAACCCATGCGATGATTATCACATGGGTCTATATCTAATCAAATTTATACGTTCTTACCAAGTTTCTTTACAAACTTCAAACGTTACAGAGAAAGGTGCACTAGGCCAAGGATTGTTATAAGCTTTAAAAATCCCACCATTTAACATAAATACAGCACGATGTATTTTTCCTTGCGGCTCGAAAGTGAAATCAGATACCCATGCAAGCCGTTGGAAAGTATCATTAATTGCACTGGATGTTGGAAACTCAGATTTAGGATAATTATCAACGACTAACTGTCCCCATTCGCCACTTAGACCACCATTCATTTTTCTGGTGAGCGCATTACCTGTTTCTCTAAAACTTGAGTTAGTATTTGTGTTGGTTGCTTGAGGCGTATTAACCCAGTCAGTAAGCGTTAATTGATTTTGAATTCCTCCGCAAAGATCTTCTGAATATGTTAATGCCTGTTTTCCGGGTTTTGCCCAGAAATTTAAATCACTCCAAAATACAATCCTATCAGATTCTCCGGTTGCATCTTTAGGCCATGCAAAAATTTGGATGGTTCTTTTTTTAGGTTTGCCATTAAAAGTTAAAATACCACGTTTATCAATTGAGAGATTATCATCATCTGTTGAAAACAAATAATCTTGCTGTTCATTACTCATCCAAAGTTGAAATGATGCCCCTTTAAATGCAGTATGAGGAAAACGATTATTATGCCCTGCACTGGTATTGAGTAAAAATCCTAATTCTGGATGCCACTCATCTTTATTATAACCACCACCATGTTTTGGATTGGGTGTAGGATCTATTGATGCTCCCCAACCATAACCACTAGGCTCATCATTATTATATTGAATCCAAGACCATTTAGTTTTATCCATCATTGGATAAGGCCGGGCATAACACACTTGATTAATTTTGGATTTAAAATAATATGTTTTAAAAAGATCGTTATAAATATGTTCTGACTCATTTGGCAGACCATATACTGTTTGCACTTTTATATTCTTAATTGAAAGCTCTAATTTATAAGGTGCTTTGCAGGGATCTATTTGTTTAGTTAACTCACTTTCAGGTACTTTTTGATAGTCCTCTAGCCCTCTTTTATCACCATTATAACCACCAGGAATAGTATAATACCAAGTAGCCGTTAATACGCCATCAGGAATACCTGTATCACCATCTTGATCAAAAATACTGATATTGAGATTATTGGCGATATCCATCAAATTGACATCTTGACCATTGGCCTCAATAACTTTTTTTACTTCATTTGAACCCTCTTTTCCTTGAATTACCCAACTTATTTGGCTAAGAGTGGTATCCGGTTCCAATTTAAAATCGTTAATATCACTTTCTGAAGTGCGTAACCGACCATCAGGCATACTAACAACACTCAATTTTTCCTTAAAGCCAGTTGAATCAACCATTTCATCATTGACCGCTATCATTGGTGAATTACCATGAACCAATTGAGTCGCTGAGACAGGAAGTAATGCGTTAATATTATTAACAAATGACAATAGCAAGATGACCAATAAATAATTTTGTTTATTTTTGAATACTCCATTGCCTGAGATAGAAACTGAATTAAAGTATCCATTTTTTAATATTGCTAACCAGTTCAAGCTAAATCTCCTTTTTATTAACATGCTGTTGCAAATAAATCTAATAAAACTCCTTTATATGTCCTCTTTTAATACACGACATCAAACAGCTAAACTGGATATGATTTATACAGCTTGTTATATGAAATTGTTTCTTTAAAGATCAGACATTAAAGCTTTTAAATTTGAAAACGATCAAATTATTGATCGAAACTTCCGATCAATCAATAACCATTTGATCGTGACTGGCTATCAAATGTACAAATTAAGCTTTAGAAGTTTAAAATAAGATAGGAGTTGATTTAGCCTACAATTTTACAAAAATTATATTTATATGATTAATAATAATTAATATAGAATTTTTATAATAAGATCATAAGTTAATAAAAAGAATTAAAAAATGTTTAAGAAAGGTTAAGAAAGGATAATTTTAACTATTTGATCAATAAAATAAATAAAACATAATTTTTAGTTAATCAAAGATCATTTTGCAAATATCAATAAAAATAATTTCAAAAGAGAGTTAATTAATTAAAAACGATTAATAAAATAAAGAAAGAAGAGTTATTAAAATTTCAAATCGGTTTTATTATGGATTAAATAAACAGTTTTACCAAGTAGCTATGAAGTATAGCTACTTGGTGAGAGTTAAATATTAAAAATTAATTTCTGTTCCAATAAAGTAACGACGCCCTTCTAATGTTTTACCAAAGTCATCGTTTGAAACATCTTTGTCAAACAAGTTATAAACGCCACCATATACTTTAGCATTTTTATTTATTTGGAAAGACGCACCGACATCCCAGAAGGTATAGCCTGGATATTCAATTTTCTTACCACTGCGATCTGTGGTAGTTTCTACCCCGTAATAAGCAACCTTAGTCCATAAATCCAACTCTTGAGTGAGATTCCAATCAAGTTGAGTATTGAATTTTTGTTTTGGTGTACGGTTTAAAGGGTTACCCTTATTTTTACCGGTTTTTTGCTCTGTTTTGATCCAAGAGTAATTAGAACTTAATACGAAATCAGTAAACAATGGTGTTTTGAATGAAAGCTCAAGACCTTTAAGATCGGCTTTATCAACATTTTCTCGCCCTTGAACAAAATCAAATTTTTCCCTATAACCAGAAATTTGACAATTTCTTGAACCAGCTGCACCACGACAAATATAATAAGATTGGATCTTATCTTTATATTTTGTATAGAATGCCGTTGCAGAAGCATCAATACCATATTCATTGGTATAACCGACACCTATTTCGAATTCATTTGTTTTTTCTGGTTTAAGATCTGGATTACCCATTATCATCCCTTTATTACCCGTTCCAGAACCACCAGTAACTTGCCCCCAGTCAGAAACAACTTGACGCAGTTGAGGCGTCGCAAATCCAGTTGAATAGCCACCTTTTAAAGTAAAGTTATCATTAATATTCCAGACACTATAAATCCTTGGATTCCAGTTATTACCATAGTTTTCATCTTTATTATAGCGAAGACCTAATGTCATACTCCAATTGTCTAAAATACTTAACTCATCCTCAGCAAACAACGCATAGTTCCAACGATCGATTTTGGTTAAAGTTTTCTTTAACTGGTTGCCTTTATCATGAAGTTCTTGATAAGTATATTTACCACCGATAGTTAACATATTGATTGAAAATGGAATTGTCATACGTGAGTCAACATCAGTATTACGAATTTTCATTTGTCTTTCTGGATTATTATTGTCTTCATGAGCAATAAAAGATGTCGTTGATACATCACCAAATAAACCATTATGAGTTAACGCATAAGAGTTTCGGCGATTATCTCGATTGAAATTACCACGACTAAGAGGTCTTGTTTTTCCTGCTGATGCATTACTATTTTGTCTAGAGCGACCAAAATCTAAATCAAATTTTTGTGTGTCTGAAGCATTAAGCGATAATTTTCCATTTATACTACGTAATCTTTGTCCGGAATGGCCATTCAAAAATTTATCTTCATGACGCTTACTATATTGACCATATAATTGAATCCCCAAAATATCATCAATAATTGGTCCCATAGTTGAAAAACTACCTACATAGGTATTTTTTTCATCTGAACGATAAGGCATGATTGATTCAACTCGAATACCGCTATGCCATTTATTTGAAACTTTCTTAGTAATGATATTGACGACCCCACCCATAGCATCTGAACCATATAACGATGACATTGGTCCTCGGACAACTTCAATACGTTCTATAGCAGTTAAAGGCGGTAACCAGCCTTGTTCAAAACCAGAATTATCACTATTAGGTCTGGTTTCACGAGTGCTAACTTTTTTACCATCAATTAATAATAAAGTATATTTGGCATCCATACCACGAATACTAATATCAGTTGAATCACCGCCACCAGTTATCGTGATCCCAGGAATATCCTTAAGCGCATCAGTCACATCACGATAAGGTTTTTTGCTGATTTCCTCTGGCGTGATTACCGAAATTGTTGCTGGAGCTTCTTTAATTTGTTGAGAAAATCCTGATGCTGTCACCACCATAGTATCAGTATTTTTATCAGTGTCTGCTATCGCTAAACCAGATAATGATAATAAAATACTTGTATTTATGACATGTGTTGCCAGTTTAATTTTAGTATTCATGTTTTATAACCTTATTATTTATATTGATATTTTGCAAAGCAAGCCGTGCGTTACAATAACCTACGTGAGAATAATTATCAATAACTTTTCGATAATAATTATCAATATCTTTACGAAAAATTATTTATATCTAGACATTTCACACCATTTAAATAATAATGGTTATCATTTTCATCAAAGCAAAAGGTATCAATATGAATAAAAAAATATTATTAAGCACTCTAATAGCTTTTACTTTAGGGTTATCAGGTTGCCAATCATCAATCACTGTGAATCCAGATAATAAACAAACCGTTGTTGTTCCTAAATCACCAAGTAAAGTGGTAGTAATGAACTATGGTGCTTTAGATACCTTAGATGCATTAGGTAAAGGTTCTATTGTTGTAGGAACACCTCTTTCCGTTCTTCCTTCTTATCTTGAACAATATAAAAGTGTCTCTGATACAGGTAGTATGAAAGAACCAAGCATCGATGCAATTAAACAAGTTAAACCGCAACTCATCGTTATTGATGGTCGTCAAGCTAGTCGAACTGAAGAATTATCAAAAATTGCACCAGTAATTAATTTAAGTGTTGACGCGAAGAATTATCTTGAATCAACTAAAAATCATATCAATGTTCTAGCAGATATAACTGGAACAGAAAAGAAAGCTGAAGATTTGATTCAATTGCTTGATACAAAAGTGACCAACGCACAAGCTGTTGCACAAGCGAGTCACAAAAAAGCAATAGTTGCTATTCATAATGATGGAAAAATGATTCTTATTAATGGCAGTTCAAGCGCAGCATTAATTCATGATGTGTTGAAAGTAAAACGGGCTGTACCACTAACACCACAGCCTAGTGGCAAACCTAAACCAACCTTTATTGATAACAGCTATATTAGTAAAGTAAAACCTGATATTGTTTATGTCGTTGACCGAAGTAAAGCTATTGGTCAATCAGCAATGAAAAACGACTTTTTAAATCCAAAAGTATTAGCGAAAAGTAAAACTGAGGTTATCTATTTAACACCCGATCTTTGGTACTTATCGGGTGGCGGTGTCGAAAGTTTAGATCGTCAAATTGATGAAGTCATTAATGCATTGAAATAATTTTTTATCATAATGTAGGCCCTTATTTCAATAAGGGCTTGTTTCTCGTTTCTCTCCATATTCATCACTGCAAATTAAAAATTTTTATTTCGACTAATTTAATTATGTTAGAATGCTCACCTATTATTTTAATCTAAATTAATAAACTTTTTAGATTCTCGATAAATACCTCAATAAATTTTAAATTACTATGAATATGTCATCCCCTACTATTGGATTTGTGAGCCTTGGTTGTCCTAAAAATTTAGTTGACTCTGAGCGAATTTTAACTGAACTACGTACTCAAGGTTATCAAGTAGTGCCAAGTTATGACAATGCTGATTTGGTTATTGTTAATACTTGTGGCTTTATTGATAGTGCCGTACAAGAATCATTAGAGGCCATCGGTGAAGCCCTTAATGAAAATGGCAAAGTTATTGTGACAGGTTGTCTTGGTGCGAAAGAAGATCAGATACGTAATGTTCATCCTAAAGTCCTAGAAATATCAGGGCCTCATAGTTACGAAGCTGTACTTGAACATGTTAATAAATATGCACCAAAACCTAGCTACAATCCATTTACAAGCCTTGTACCGGAGCAAGGAGTAAAATTAACACCTAAACATTATGCTTATTTAAAAATTTCTGAAGGTTGTAACCATAGCTGTACATTTTGTATTATCCCATCATTACGTGGTGAGATGGTTAGTCGTCCTATCGGTAATGTTCTTGATGAGGCAAAACGTTTAGTCGATAGTGGCGTAAAAGAGCTTTTAGTTATCGCACAAGATACGTCTGCTTACGGTATCGATGTCAAAAATCGTACAAACTTTTGGAACGGTATGCCATTAAAAACTGATATTCATACCCTTTGCGAGCAATTATCTACCCTTGGTATTTGGGTGCGTCTACATTATATGTACCCTTATCCAAGTGTCGACAATTTGATTCCATTAATGGCTGAAGGAAAAATATTACCTTATCTAGATGTCCCTTTACAACATGCTAGCCCTAGCGTTTTAAAATCAATGAAACGCCCAGGCACAATTGAAAGAACCTTAGAGCGAATTCATCATTGGCGTGAGATTTGCCCTGAAATTACCTTACGTTCAACGTTTATTGTTGGCTACCCTGGTGAAACTGAGAAAGATTTCGAACTATTACTCGACTTTTTATCTCAAGCGCAATTAGACCGTGTTGGTTGTTTCCCTTATAGCCCAGTGGAAGGTGCTGCAGCAAATCAACTAGCTGATCAAATACCAGAAGAAATAAAGCAAGAACGCTTCCACCGTTTTATGCAATTACAACAATCGATTTCAACACAAAAACTTCAAAATAAAATAGGTAAAACATTATCTGTATTGATTGATGAAGTTGATGAGGAAGGTGCTATTGGACGAAGCATGGCCGATGCGCCAGAAATAGATGGTGTTGTCTATCTAAATGAAGAAAAAGATGTTAAAGTCGGCGATATCGTTCAAGTAAATATTGAACATTCAGATGAATATGATTTATGGGGTACTGTAAAACAGTAAATAAATCCAATGAAGCAACATTATCGACACGAAATAAAAAACTTAGTTACGTTAGCAATCCCGGTTATGATTGCACAGATATCACAAACCGCGATCACGTTTGTTGATACCATTATGGCAGGTAACTACAGTAAAACAGCGCTATCGGGTGTAGCCATAGCTGTATCAATTTGGTTGCCTACTATTTTATTTGGGCAAGGCTTATTAACGGTATTAACACCGATAATTTCCAATTTAAATGGTGCAGCTAAACGTGAACAAGTTGCAGATCAGACTCGTCAAGGTGTTGTGATTGCTTTGATCTTATCCATAATCATGATGCTAGTTTTGTACAATTCTGACAAAATAATAAGCTTTAGAAGCTCAGCTGACCATCCAATCGATCCAGAAATGGTTGATGTAGCGGTATCATTTTTACGCTCAATTATGTGGGGCGTACCTGCTTTCTTGCTATTTTTAGTTTATCGTAATCAATGTGAAGGTTTATCTAACACAAAGCCTGCTATGGTGATTATATTCATTGCATTACTTGCCAATATCCCCATTAATTATGTTTTAATTTACGGTAAATTAGGATTGCCAGCATTTGGTGGTGTTGGTTGTGGTATTACCGCTGCAATAATCTTTTGGTTAATGTTTGCTTTAATTCGTATCTATACCTTAACGACAACTACTCAACGGGATATTCGTAAAACACCACTCACAAAACTCATTGATTTTGCTATCATCAAAAAAATAGTTGTATTAGGTACTCCCCTTGCTTTGGCCTATTTTTTTGAAATGAGCTTGTTCGCGGTAGTTGCATTACTTATTGCACCACTTGGTCAAATAACTGTTGCTGCACATCAAATTATCTTCACGATTAGCAGTTTAACGTTTGCAATACCTTTATCTTTAGGGGTAGCAACCAGTATTCGAGTTGGTTACCTATTAGGTAAAAATAAACCTATATTAGCCAAACAAACAGCTTATGTAAGTTTAGCCATATCATTTATTATAGCCGTAGTGGTAGCATTGATTCTGGTGATATTTAGGTCTCCAATTATTACCATATTCACCCATGAGATTGATGTTATCACTATTTGCCTACAACTTATTATTCTACTCGCTATCTATCAAGTATCTGATTACTTGCAAGTTGTAGCAAGCAATGTATTACGTGGTTATAAAGATACTAAAAGTATATTTTTTATTACGCTTATCTCTTATTGGGTAGTAGGGTTACCAGTTGGATATATCTTAGGATTAACCGATCTTGTCATACAGCCAATTGGTGCTGCCGGTTTTTGGATAGGAATTATTTTAGGACTAGCTGTAGCAGCGTTCTTACTTATCGGTAGAATGATCTACATTCAAAAACAACCGCAAGATATCATACTGAAAAGAGCTTCACGATAATAAAAATTTCTTGCCAAACTTATCAATAAACAGAGTAAGTTTGGCAAAATATTATCTAAAATTGTTGATATGTATACTTAATCTAACTTAATAAATATAAAAGTCATAAAATAAACTAAATTGTAAATAAATTTATATTGCTTAAAATTTAATTACTTATATAATTTTTGACCTCTTCAATGGATTGTTATTAATATAAATTTGTAATGTTAAAAAAAGAATTACTATCGCATGTTGTTTGTATTTGTCTTTCAGTAGTATTGGTTTACTTATTAGGTTACCCGCTAAGATTTGATAGGATACTTCTTACCTATTTTTCTTTGATTTTTCTAGCAAGGTTCACCTTTTTTCGTTTCTTATTCGGATTAACATTTGTCATAGCTGCGCTTTATTTTCCAATAGGATTTTACTATGGATATCCCAATGTTGCTGTAGTAAGTGCCATATCAGAAACTGATATCGATGAAATGCAAGAATTTTGTTCGCAACTACCTCTTTATTTTTATTTAATACCATTGCTATTAGTAATTTTCTTTATTCTTTTTTTTAAAAAGTTTAGATTTCCTAAAATAAAAAATTATTATGTTATTGCACTAGCATTAATGATTTGTTTTTATAAACCGGTTAAAAGTGCCATCAAATATCAGCCAACGACTTTATCATCGATAACAACTTTAATAATGGATAATTTCAAATATCCCGCATTTGAGTTTTGCTTCGATTTATATTCAAGTGCAAAAATATATCATACTGAACAAGCTGAACAACTTAGACAAATACAACAACCCAATACAATACCCATTGTTTCTGTCAATCCTAAACATAAAACCTATGTTATTATCATTGGTGAAAGTGTTCGTAAAGATTACATGAGTGCTTATGGCTTTAAATATAATAATACTCCTTTCACCAATAAAAATGCCTCGGTGATTTGGGACGGATTAATTGTTCCTGCTTCAAATACCCAATCTTCAATTCCACATTTAATTAGTCAGTCTAGCTATTTAGATGATAATGAAGTCAATGCTCAATTAAATAATAATATTATTGCTATTGCTAATGATGCTGGATTTGAAACCTTTTGGCTATCTAATCAAGGAAAATTAGGTAGAATGGAAATAACTGTACCAAGAATTTCCGCTTATAGTAAAAATATCTTTTACACTAAAAAAGGTGAGTACAATGGTAAATCAACTCGTGGTAAATATGATACTTTACTACTACCAGAATTAGACTCCTTATTATCTAAAAAGCAAGATAAGCCAAAACTTATTATTATGCATTTAATTGGTTCACATCCTCATTTTTGTAAAAGATTACAATTTGATATTCAGTTCGATCTCAATAATGAAAATATATCTTGTTATGTCAGTAGTATTAAAGAAACCGATGACTTAATAAAATCTACGATTGATATATTGAAAAAACACAATGAAGACTACTCTGTAGTCTACTTTGCCGATCATGGGCTTTCTCACGCTGAGAAATATCAAGATTTAAGGCATAATTGGGAATACCAAAATAGTTATCAAGTGCCATTAATATTTTTTGATTCATCAGAAAAGAATCAAATTAAAATCAATAAACAAATTACCGGATATCAATTCGTATATCTACTAAGTCATTGGATGGGGATTGACTTAAACGTTCACCATGATTATATGCAATATAATCTTATTGATATCCCCGAACAAAAAGATATTCAAATTAAAGATTGGAAAAATAAGTTATATCCATTTGATAATTTGAAAAAAGATCCTAATCCATATTAATCATTGACGTTTCCTGATTAAGATCAATTCACCATCACTAAATTAATAGTGATGGTTTTTCAAAATTTGTTGAATCAAAAATAATAATTATTGTCTACTAAATGGATAAATTCCTAGCTATTATTCAAAACAAATATCATCACCAATATTTAAATCAGGAAAAACAGCAGGTTCAACTTCTATTGCACCTGGCAAAATGCCATCATCACTTTGTTTAAAATAAATAGAAATATGACCTAATTCTTCAAAGTTTTTATTTGCCTCACTGCCAACCTGTTTAATGGTATATTTATGCTTACCTAACGTAAACTCTTTACCTTCAACCAATGTTTGATTAGGCTTTTTATGAAATTCATGAATAACACAAATTTCACGTAAATCAGGTGTTGCCATTGGACCAAATAGAATGATAACTTTTTCTTCCTTGAATTCTGGAACAATTGAACCGATTTCAGTAATGATACTTTTAGCCATATTTAACCCTTTTTTAGTTTAGTACATTCCAATACTCATAACCCATGCAATAACAACAGCCAATATTCCAGTTATCATACGACTATACAATACTGCGGGTACACCAAATTGAACTGTTTTAGGTTTTGCTTCACCTAAAGATAATCCAACAGGAATAAAATCACATCCAGCCTGAGCATTAATAGCAAATAACGCAGGTAATGCATACGCAACTGGAATTGCACCAATTGCAATTTGCGAACCAATCAGAACCCCAATCACTTGCGCTATAACTGCTCCTGGTCCAAGAATTGGAGATAAAAATGGTAAGCTACAAATAAACGCAATAACCATCATCCCCCATATTGAACCTGCCAAAGGTGACAATGTTGTAGCTATAATATTACCAATTCCTGTGTAATTAATAATCCCTATAAGCATACTAATAAATGCCATGAAAGGAATAATGTTTTTAATTAACATATCTGTCGAATCGCGACCAGCTTGATAAAAGATCCCCATTGCCTTACCAATACCTCGTGATAATTTAATCAACAAGCTTTCCTTTTGATTTTGGGAATGTTCTTTCTTTATTTGTGCATATTTTTCTTTGAATTTTTCGCGATCCAAAACTGGATCTTCAACCGTTTGCTGTTGTTGATCCTGCGAAGATGTCGTCGTTGATTGTTCATTATGACCTTCTGATAACATTATGTTTTGGGGTTTAACGCCTGAAACAAAAACATCTTCAGTAATATGTTTTGCTAGAGGACCAGTTGGCGCAGATGGAATAACATCAATGGTAGGAATTTTTTTCATTGGATAAACACCAATTCGAGCAGTACCACCACAGTCAATAATTGCACACAAAATTTCATCTTCTGGAATTGCATTTTTAAAGCCATCTACAGCCTCACCACCTGACAATTCAGCAATTTTTTGGGCTACTGGATGAATACCACCACCAGTAACAGAAAGTATTTTATGTTTTTCAGCAGTTGGCGTTAAAGAAAAACCTTTTCCCCAGCCACCTTGGCCTTTCTCGATAAAAATTGTTTTATACATAGTGACTCTCCCCTACAGATTTTCTTTACGCATCAAAAATTTAGTAATCATTTCGGTAATAACACCACGCATTAAAATAATAATAACACCAGCTAAAAAGTACCGAACAGAAAGACTCGAAATGTTATAA
The DNA here is from genome assembly GCF_001693745.1 of Gilliamella sp. wkB72. Classification (NCBI taxonomy): domain Bacteria; kingdom Pseudomonadati; phylum Pseudomonadota; class Gammaproteobacteria; order Orbales; family Orbaceae; genus Gilliamella; species Gilliamella sp. wkB72. The sequence goes on from NZ_LZEI01000011.1 coordinate 95,435, forward strand.
CCCGCATCCATAACACCATTTGCAATACCTAGAAATACAAATAACTCACCTGCGTTTGCATAAGGAAACAAACCGGTCACTGGGTGCAAAAAAGAAACAACCGAATCATAAAAAGCCGGTTTTTGCTCTTCTTTAACAAAGCGACCAAAAGTATAAGCCATTGGGTTAGTTAACATTAAAACTGAAAGTATTGGCATTAAACTGTAACGCAATAACATATTCTTAGCAGAAAATTGAATAGCTTTAGTGACTCTTTGTTCACCAATAAAAGCAATTAAAGAATAAGTAAATGTCAATAGCACAATTAAAAGCGGGACAATTCCAGTCATAAATCCAACAAAGACTTGCCCACCAGCCTGAAACAACCCAATAAAATGGGTTCCAAACCACTCAATATATTCCATTATTATCTCCTTTAAAGTTGTAATAACGCTTTTATTAATGTTTAATCAAATAGGAACTTGATTTGTTCCCATTTTTATAATTGCTTTTTCTTCAAGAGAGAGTCTTCTAGTTCCACTCTCTTCTTGTAAATTAGTTAAAATTTGTGATAGATAGCACCCATTAAATTTTGGTAAAGGTTTAAATTTGGCAAATACAGATTTTCCTTTTAAAATCTGACAATCCTTAATCATATTATTTTCATCAATTACCATAACCACAATCGCACTTGAACCAAACCATTTACGTTCAATAGCTGTATAAAGATGATAATTTTTAGAATTTGAATATTGTTGAGTTATTTTGTATATATATCTTTGATAATACTTAATTTGCATTAAGCTCAATATAGACTGTAAAACAAAAATAACAGTGGCAATTATTACAATATTCATATTTTTCAACCCTATTAAATCTAGTTAACACATCGCTTTAAAAACTGCTGAGCCTTATTGCTCAGCAGTTTTTATATTTTTAACTAAAGACTTCATCTTGAAGTTTACGTAATTTCCAAACTGTTGTTGTTTCATCTAAAACAACATCATCTTCAGTTAAAAACTTACCATTTGGAATATCTCGTTTAGCAACAACATTACCGCTGATAAGACCAATTGGAATATTTTTGTTTTTCTTCATATCTGCATGTGTTTCAATAACACCGCGGACACAAAAACCACCAATACCATCAAGTTTCTCACCTCGTTTAATATTCTTTTTTGCGACCGCAACAGTTTCAGATACAGGAGCGCCACAAGGAACAATGGCGGTATCGTGATTTAAAATCGCTTTAGCAATCGTCATTGGTGTTTCAAGGCTAGCTAAGTGGAAAGGACGATATAAAATATGATGATCCCTATCACCTTTTTTCATCAAGTAATTCAATTCATTACTAACATTTGGATTTTGTCCTTTAACAATAACAAAAATCCCAGGTGCTAAACCATCTACATATTCAACAACGCCAAATTTATTAAGAACACCACCGTTTTCTTTAAGGTTTAAATCTTTAAGAACAGAATCTAAATCACCTTTAACACCATGCATACCCACTACATCTGGAATAAATCCCATTGCATTAGAAAGTAAATTCATTTCTGCCATCGTTTTCGTACCATCTTGGAATGCTGCTAACATATGAGATGACATATGCTTTGAATCAGCTTCAGCTTGTGCAGTATCAGGGTTTGCCTCGATTTTTAATTTATTATTTTTCCCTTTACCTACAACTAATACTTCCATACCCATTGATTTAGCAAATTCGTACATTTCAAGAGTTGCAGCTGGTTCATCACCATCCGAACCGGTATAGATAAGATCTGCAGCACTAAATAGTTTATGCATCAAAGGACCTATCGTGATATCAATTTCAACATTAAGAAGAACTAAATGTTTTTTGGCCAATAATGTTTCTAAGGCAATTTTTGCACCTACTTCTGGCACCCCAGTAGCATCGACGATTATTTCAACATCTTTTGATTGGATCACTTCTTTAAAATTTTTAGAAACCAGAATACTATTTTTCTTACTAGCACTAGCCTTATAATCTTTCGCTGCTTGTTGTGCAGCTTTTAAATTAATATCACTAATTCCGGTTACACTCATTCCTGGAATGGTTGCTATTTGCGCTATCATTCCTCTTCCCATTTGACCAGCACCTATAACACCAACTTTAATCGGGTTGTCATTTTCTTCTCTTTGTAACAATTGTTTATATATGGTCATTATTATGTTCTCCTTATTAATTTTTTTAATTAAATAGATATACTAACTATTTATCATAAAGATAACATAACAAATCATAACTACAATTAGGAAAGTAACGTTATGTGACTTTTGTCACAATAAATGACATTTGTCATCATTTACAAATTTAGGACATAAAAAAGCCTCTTTTATAAAATAAAGAGGCTTATTAACTAAAATTAATACTATAAAATTATTAATGATTAATATTTAAAACATATTCTGCCATTTTGTCAGTCATAACGATAACATCAATAATCTTAGAATTTAAAGCTGCAACGACCGCTTTTTCTTTATTTTCACCAGAGACAATTGCAACTACTGTTGGAATTTTACGTAAATCATCTAACCCTAAACCTATAATTCTATGATTTATAGGGCTTTTCGATTCATTCCCGTCAGAAGTATAAAAACGTGAATTACAATCTCCTACTACATCGTAATAACGAAACTCCTCAAGATCTTTATTATTAATATAACCAATCTCTTCCATAGTACTATTATGATAAGGATTAGAAATACCTACGATTGCCATATCAACCGTTTTACCTTCATTGAGAACTTCATTTATATATTTATTTTTGCATAAATCTTTTTTCATTGTTTCGTCTTCAACCAGTGCGGGGGCATAAAGGTATTTACATGTACATTGCATCTTCTTCTTAAGATCATAACAAATTTGATTTGAATGTAAGTCTACTTCCTCGGCGCCCATGCCACCAATTAAAGGTACAATAACAAGCTCTTTATGAGTGATATAAGGGAACTCGTTAACGAATTTCCTAATCGTTTTTCCCCATGAAATACCTAAAGTTTTAACTTTCAAAATTCGTTTATTCAATGCGTAAACTGCTTTTTTAGCTAACCAATTGGTAGATTCCTCATAAGATAGATCATGCGTAGCAACCACAATCGCTTCTTCCAATTTGAATTTACTTTCAAGTTTTTGCTCTAATTCAACTGTATATGCTGTTTCATCCTTGATAAAAATTTCGACAATACCCAATTCTTTCGCATCTTGTAATTTTTTAGAAATAATTGATCTCGAAATACCTATCTTCTGAGCTATCTGAGCCTGAGTCCAACCGTATTGGTAATACCAAGTCGCAATCTTGACTAAATCTCGCTTTTCTTCCCATCTCATAAATCACTCCTATAATTAACAATAGTCAGCTAATATAACAAATGTTTTACCCATAGTAACATAAATGGAAAAAAATCATATATTAGGTTATATATTAATCATTAACATCGTTCAATTCACCACAACAAACTTAATTAAAAAATAAGCATAATCAATTTAAATAAACAAATTATTCCTATAACCATAATTTGTAATGAGTTTAATTATATTAAATAAAAACGATACAATGATTCTACCTTTTGAGATATTCTCATATGTCGATATAGATGAGTAAATTTAACTTCTCTATAACATTTACATACAAAAGATTTGAAACCCCATTTAAACATGATCATCGATTTCTATTAATTAGTTTAATTATCAACAATGAATTAAGATATATTGATTTATGCGAGTTATCATTAGAAGTATTAAATTCAGAAAAATTCGCTATAAAGATAGCTTAAATAAAAAGGGGAACTATCTCCCCTTTTATTAATAATTAAAGCAGTGCCCCGATCATATCTTCTAGTTTACCTTGATCGACCGCAAAGGCTCGAATTCCTTCAGCTAATTTCTCAACTGCCATTGCATCACTATTATGTTGCCATCTAAACTCAGCTTCAGTCATTAACGATGGACGCTCTACAATTGTTTGATTCGGATTCAATTTGCGTTCTACTGGCGCATTTGATTGTTGCATTTCCGCTAATAAATTTGGTGAAATGGTCAAACGATCACAACCCGCTAACGCTAATATTTGATCAACTTTACGGAAACTTGCTCCCATCACAATTGTTTTATAACCATGCTGTTTATAATAGTTATAAATATTACGAACAGATACTACGCCCGGATCTTGATCGGCAACATAAGGTTCTATTGGTTTCTTTGCTTGATACCAGTCATAAATACGTCCAACAAATGGTGAGATTAAAAATGCATTAACTTCTGCACAAGCTCGCGCTTGAGCAAAGGAAAATAGTAAAGTTAAATTACAGTTAATACCTTCTTTCTCTAAAACTTCCGCTGCTTTAATTCCTTCCCAAGTTGAAGCGATTTTGATTAGAATTCGCGATTTATCAATGCCTTTTTGTTTATATAAATCGATAATTTTCCTAGCTTTTTCAATACATCCCTGTTTATCAAACGACAATCTAGCATCGACTTCGGTCGAAATTCGGCCTGGAACTGTTTTTAGAATTTCGGCGCCTATATTCACCGCAACTTGATCACAAGCATTAACCAATTGTTGTTCTTTACTGCCACCTAATTTTTTAGCTGTATCAACAGCTGAATCAATTAAAGAACGATATTGAGGAAGTTGAGCTGCTTTTAACACAAGCGATGGATTAGTCGTTGCATCTTCTGGAGAAAACTGTTTAATCGAATCAATATCACCTGTGTCGGCAACCACGACAGTTAATTTTTTAAATTCATCTAATTGGCTCATAAAATACCCCTTAAAAATATATCCTATATCGCTCTTAGGCGATTAACTATGTTTGCTCTATCATTACTTTTGAAGAATGTGGTACCTGCAACTAATATATTCGCACCAGCTGCCTTACATATTTGAGCAGTTTCAATATTAATTCCGCCATCAACTTCAATTAAATAGTTGAGGTTATGCTCTTTTTTCCATTCAGCTAAGTATTGAATATTGATTAGCGTATCGTTAATAAACGACTGACCACCAAATCCAGGATTTACAGTCATTTGTAAAACAAGATCAACTTCACTCAAAACAGTATCTAAACGATGAGCTGGCGTTCCGGGAGTCAATACTACTCCCGCTAAACAACCACATTGTTTAATCTGTTGAATCAATCGATGGATATGTGGTGATGATTCAACATGCACTGAAATAATATCAGCGCCTGCTTGCACAAACTTTTCTATATAATATTCTGGCTGACTTAACATTAAGTGAACATCAATTGGCAACGAGGTTATTTTTTTAATTTGAGCAAGCATGTCATACCCAAATGACAAATTAGGAACAAAATGGCCATCCATGATGTCTAGATGCAAATAATCAGCACCAGATTGTTCTACACTATGAATTTCTTCTTCCAATCGCATATAATTAGCTGCAAGCAAAGAAGGTGCAATATAAACCATTTTAGTCTCCTATTTTTTTACTAATCGTTGGGCATGATGGATGATATTCTCGACCGTAAACCCATAAGCTTTAAACAGATCTTTTGCGGGTGCAGAATCACCAAAATGATCTATACCTATCATGTAGCCATCTTCACCAACAAAATGAGACCAACCAAATGAACATCCAGCCTCAATGGATAAGCGGGCTTTAACAGTACTTGGAAGAATTGATTCTTGATAACTTTTAGCTGTTTTAGCAAAAATTTCCCAACTTGATAAACTAACAACTGATGCATCAATATTTTTTTCACGTAATTTACTTTGAGCCTCAATCGCTAACGAAACTTCAGAACCTGTTGCTATCAAAATAATATCGGGGGTTTGTTCAACTGCAGGAGATACAATATAAGCACCTTTTTTAACACCTTTAGTTACATCTTGCTGAGAATTAGCTAAAATAGGTAAGTCTTGCCTTGATAGCACTAAAGCAATAGGTCCGTTTTGATTTTCAATTGCTATTTCCCATGCAGCTCTTGTTTCTTTAGCATCAGCAGGACGAATAACTGTTAAATTCGGCATAGCTCTTAATGAAGCTAAATGCTCAATAGGTTCATGTGTTGGGCCATCTTCTCCAACGGCAACACTATCATGAGTAAATACATACGTAACAGGAAGGTTCATTAATGCCGCCATTCTAATTGCTGGCCGTAAATAATCAGAAAAAACAAAAAAAGTTGCGCCGAAAGATCGTAAACCTCGATGTAAAGCCATTCCGTTTAATATACTACCCATGGCAAATTCACGAACACCGAACCAAATATTTTTATTAGCAGGAAATTTTTTACTATATGCATCACTTGAATCAATAAAGGTTTTATTAGAACAACCTAAATCTGCTGAACCACCAAAAAACTCAGGTAATACATCTGAAATTGCATTAATCATTTTACCTGAAGCAGAACGAGTAGCTATTGGTTTAACTTCATTGAATTCTGGGAAATTTTTTTTCCAATTAGATGGTAAATGACCCGCAATAACTCGCCCAAGTTGTTTTCCTTCATCAGGATAAGATTGACAATATTTTTCATACTGCTTATTCCAATCTATATTATTTTGATCACCTAATTTAGAATATTTTTTTAAATGTTGTTTTACTTCTTTTGGAATATAGAAAGGTTCAACATTTTTACATTGATAAAATTGTTTAGTAGCAAGAGCTTCTTTTTCACCTAAAGGTGAGCCATGACAAGCTGAACTATTACTTTTATTTGGCGCGCCGTAACCAATTGTCGTCTTGACTTCAATTAATGTTGGTTGAGAAGATATCTTAGCTTCTGTTAAAGCTGAATTTATTTGTGATAAATTATTACCATCAGATACCGTTAAAACTTGCCAATTATAAGATTCAAAACGTTTTGCTACGCTTTCACTGAAAGTAATATTCAAATCACCATCTAAACAGATATTGTTTGAATCATATAGTACAATTAATTTACCTAATGATAGGTGTCCCGCTAAAGATGCTGCTTCTGCAGATACCCCTTCCATCAAATCGCCATCACCACAAATTGCATAAGTATAGTGATCAACAATCTGATTATCTGGTTTATTGTACTGAGCAGCTAGATGACTTTCAGCAAGAGCCATACCAACTGCCATTGCTATACCTTGACCTAGTGGACCTGAAGTAGCATCAACACCCGGGGTCCATCCAAATTCAGGATGACCAGGAGTTCGACTATTATGTTGTCTAAATGACTTCAAATCATCTAATGTCACGTCATAACCAAAAAGATGCAATAGACTGTACAGTAATGCTGAACCATGACCAGCTGATAAAACAAAACGGTCACGATTGAACCAATTAGGATTATTTGGATTAAATTTTAAATGATTAGAAAATAGTGAATAAGCCATTGGCGCTGCCCCCATTGGCATTCCTGGATGACCTGAATTTGCTTTTTCAATCATATCAATTGATAGTGTTCTAACTGTATTGACTATCGTTTGTTCTAAATCTTTTTTTAACATGACTAACTCCTTGTTATTGATTTTTTAATTCTATTTGCTTTCTAATTTGCATAATCTGCTTTGTGTAATTATTATTATTTTTTTGATTAAAAAGTGCGGAAGTTCCTAAGACAAAAACATCAGGCATACTATTTTCCATTAACTTAATAGTTTGTAGATTAATATTACCGTCCACTTCAATTAGTGGAGGATTTTCTAACTCTTGTAATCTCATTTTTAGCTGAGCAATTTTATCTATAGTACTTAGCTGAATTTTTTGTCCTGCAAACCCAGGATTAACTGTCATTAATAAAATCATATCGATATGAGATAAATAGGGTTCTAATAATGAAATTGGTGATAATGGATTAATAGCGATAGAAGGACGGATATTTTGATCACGTAAATAATCAATTATGGAAAATACGTCATCACAAGTCTCTATATGGAAAGAGATATACATTGGTTGAATCGATGCAAACAGTTGGGCATATTTTAACGGAGAAACTGTCGCTAGATGAATATCTAATGGGATCGTAGTGGCTGATTTTACTCTAGCAAGATATTCTGGTCCTAAAGCAAGATTTTTAACATAAACACCATCCATTACATCACAATGTAATAAATCAACCTTGGCATGTTCTAGTTGTGATAGCTCGTGCTTTAAGTTAAGTTGATCGGCACACATTATAGAAGCTGCAATCTGTTTCATAACAACCTCACTTTTTTTCGAGTTCAATAACCATATCAACTCGTTTTTTATGTCGACCCTTTGCAAACTCGCTTGTTAACCAAATATCAACAATATTGAGAGCTAAACCAATACCTAAAACACGTTCACCTAAACAAAGCACATTGCTATCATTATGTTCTCTAGTTGCTTTAGCAGAAAAACAGTCAGAAACCACTGATGCTCGAATTCCTTTTATTTTGTTTGCTGCAATCGACATACCAATACCTGTGCCACAACATAAAATACCCAGATCAGCTTTTTTACTTACAACCAACTCAGCTACATTTTTCGCATAAATTGGAAAATCAACACTTTCAAAACTATCACAACCGACATCAATAATTTCATATCCATTGTTTGTTAAATGATTGATTATGGTATCTTTTAAATTTTTTCCACCATGATCACAACCAATTGCAATTTTCATATTATTACCTCATAACTACCTAAAAGTTATTTGAAGCACCTACTTTTAATATTTAAAAGTAGGTGTGTTATCAATTTAAAAAAAGGCCCACATTATCAATACGTTGAATTATGATTTTATTAATACCTTTATTTCAGTACCTTCCATTACTTTTTCAAATCCTTTTCGCCAGTCACGAAGGTCATAAATCTTAGTGATCATCTTTTCAGTATTAATTTTATGTTTTGCTAATAAATCTAATGAGGTAATCCATGAACTAGGTTTTTGAGAACGTGAACCAATATAATTAATTTCACGTTGAATGATAGACTCTTCATCTAATTCATTATTTTTCTTAGCAAATAGTCCAACTTGAACAAAGTCGCCTTTTTTACGAATTAAAGGTAAACCTTGATTTACAGCTGAAATCACACCAGAACAATCAAAAATGCGATCAACACCAATATTATTGGTTATTGATAAAACAAATTTTGTTAAATCTTCTTTTTGTAGATCGATAATGTGATCAACGCCAAGTTCAACTGCCAGCTCTAGACGGGGTTGATCTCGAGTAATACCTGCCAGAATGACTGTTGCACCTTGTGATTTAACGACTTGAGCAAGAAGCAAACCGATAGGACCGGGACCAAAAATAAGGACAATATCTGTTGGTGATATAGTTGTTTTTTCTAAAGCTGCGTGAACACAACATGCTAAAGGTTCAGTAAGTGCTGCTGATTTATAGCTAATATTGTCATGAAGTACATGGCAACTTTCTTCACGTGACAAAACAAATTCAGCCATACTACCGTTAATTTGAGTACCAATACCTTTACGATTTCCACATAAGTTATAGTCTTTTTTTAGGCAATAAGGACAAGTACCACAAGTCTCATAAGTTGTTTCACTCGTAACACGATCCCCTACTTTGATACTTTTAACATCAGGACCAACAGCTACAACTTCACCAGAAAATTCATGTCCTAATACGACGGGTGTTTTAGGGTTATTATATTCACCTTTAAATGTATGAATATCTGAGCCACAAATACCAGTATAAGCGACTTTAATTTTTACTCTATCTCCATATACTTCAGGTTCGTCAATATCTCTTAATTCCATTTGATCATAACCTGAAGCTGTTTTTACTAATGCTTTCATAATATTATTTCTCCATATAAGGCAAAATGAGAACTTTGTTATAGTCATGTTGACCAGATAAAATCATGTCAAATGCTTCTTTAGTTTCCGCTAGTGGATAACGATGGGATATGAGAGGTTTCAACTTAATACGTTGTTGTCGAATAAGTTCAATGGCTGTCGTCCATGCCTTACCTGGAAAGGGTGCTGAATATGAGTTCCAAAATCCCTTAAGAATCAATTCACGACGAAAGATATTTTCAAATGCTTCTTCATGCAATAACACATCAGAATAAGCAATACCAACATAACCAATTTTTCCACCTTTTCTACTCACTAATAAACACTGTTCTTGTGTCACTCTTGATCCTGCGCATTCCATTACAATATCAGCACCAATACCGTGAGTAATCTCATTAATCCTTCCTTTTAAATCTTCTTTAATCGGATTAAGGGTATAGTGACAACCTAAACTCTTTGCAAAAGATAATTTTTTATCACTAATATCAACAGCAATAACAGTTGTTACACCATTTGTTATCAAACATTGAGCAGTTAACATACCTATAACGCCCATACCAAAAATTACAGCGGTATCACCTAATTGAGGTTGAATACCTAACGTTGCATGAAGTGCAATAGCAAGCGGTTCCAGCATTGCCGCTTCTTCAAAATCAAGATCATCAATAGGAACAACATTATTTGCATTTAAAACAACATTTTCAGCAAAAGCTCCAAAGAAATGAGAACCTAACATTTGATAATGTTCACAAAGAGAATACTTACCTGTTTTACAATTGAAGCATTCATAGCATGGTAAAAATGGGATACCTGCTACTCTTTGCCCAATTGATAATGATTTAACATTTCCACCAATCTCAGTAATAACACCAGAAAACTCATGTCCCATTACTGCTGGTAATGGATACTTCCATTGAGTTTGCATCTTATGAATATCAGATCCACAAATGCCAGCTGCCATAACCTTGACTCTAACATCATCAGCACCACATAATTTAGGATTAACATCTTCTGTATTGATAATCTTGTTTTGATAAAGAACCGCTGCTTTCATATTTTTTCCTTACCACTTAATTCCAACATTTAATTAAAATATAAATACTCATTAACAATTAATTAAAAAACGCTTCCCACAATTGAGAGAATTTAAGAATAATCCAGTTAAAAAAGTTGCCTCCCATATCTAAAGTGCTAAGCTCACTTGCACCTTCAGGGAATTTATAAACACCATCTAACATTGCTGTATGTACTGCACCAAAATCAGTCGCCATCAGTAACGCTAAAGCAATAACAACCGTACCACTAAGAACGGAGTGCAGAATGTTACCGTTACGAGATGCGACAACAAATGAGACATAAAATGGAATAGTAGCTAAATCACCGAATGGCAAAACTTTATTACCAGGAATAACAATCGCTAAAAAAAGTGTTATTGGAACAAGCAATAAACCAGTTGAAATGTTAGCTGGATGTCCGATTGATAATGCTGCGTCTAAACCTATATAAAGTTCACGTCCTTTAAATCGTGATTTCATGTAGTCACGGGCTGCTTCTGAAATTGGAATTAAACCTTCCATAAGAATTTTTACCATCCGTGGCATTAATAACATTACAGCTCCCATAGAAACACCTAGTTTAAATGTTTCACCAATTTCATAACCAGCTAGCAAACCAATGACAATCCCCAATATCAACCCCATAATCATTGGTTCACCAAAAATACCAAATCGTTTTTGAATTGTTTCTGGATCTACATGTAAATCCTTAATAACAGGAATTTTTCCAATTACCCAACCAATTGGTATCCCGACAAAACCAAACGCTGCAGTTGATCCCGTTGGTAATGAGACCCCTTTAAGACCATAGAAATTTTCAACCAGATTTTGGGTTTTATCAGCCATCCATAGACATAACACTTCATAAATAAGTGCACATAAAATCGCAAACCACCAGTTTCCACCTGTGACAATAAAACCTGTTGCACCAGCTGCTATGAAATGCCAATAATTCCAGATATCAACATCTAAAGTTTTTGTCATTTTGAAGAAAATTAAGATAAGATTTGCGACTAAACAGATAGGAATTAAAATAGCCGCAACAGGAGATGCCCAAGAACCGGCTGCAGCACCTGGCCAACCAACATCAATAATCGTTAAACTTAAACCGAATCGTTCAACCATTTGCTGGGCTGCTGGTCCTAAACTTTGTGAAAGTAAACCAATGACAAGATTGATGCCAACAAAACCAATACCAATGATAATTGCCGAACGAATAGCTCGACCCACAGGGACTTTAAAAATAATAGCGATAATAAATATAGCAATTGGTAAAATAACAGTAGGGCCTAAACCAAGTACATATTGCACGCTAGCTAATAATGTATCCATTTTCTATTCCTTGCTCAGTAATATTTAACTTTTAGGTAAATTGACTTACCTAGATACTCAATTTTTTTATTTTAAATAAGACAATATTTCTTCATCTAATGCCTCCTCGTTAATACCACTGATATATGCTGTAGCAATGATGGCAGGGATTTGATAAGTGGTTGGTAAAATAGTGGTAGAAACAATAAGATCTGCTTGATGTTGCTGTGAAGCAGCTTCTGCAATTTTTATTTGTTTTACTTCTGCATCAATTTGATGCTCTTTGATTAAACGTTCAACTCTATCTGTTACAACAGTTGAAGTTGCAATTCCTGCGCCACATGCGACTAATATTTTAAGTTTGCTCATGATTAACTCTCCTAATGATATTATTTATCTTCCAATGAAATATTCTGAAATATTTGAATTATTTCATTATTATTTTTCGCTTTAACTAATTGATTAACATGATTTTTATTTTGTATTACTCTCATAATTTGTTGTAAAACAGTTAATTGACAATGAGGTTGGTTTAAACCTAGAATGAAAATAAGATCGACATTTACCACCTGCTTTTCATTCTCCATTGACTTAAACGAGATAGTTTTTTGTGGAATAATAATTCCGATGAATTGCTCTTTAATGCAATCTGGATCGGTATGTGGAATTGCAATACCGTAACCATTAAGTTGAATTCCAGTTGGAAAACAACTTTCTCGTTCATTAATCTTAGATAAGAAAGAGGTTGTAACTAAATCAAGTTGTAAAGCTTGATCAGAGACCATTTGAAAAAGTTCAATCGTGTTACGACACCGGTTATCCAACCAGATCATTTTTTCTTTTAAGAAATCGATTAAATACATAGAAATTAATTCTCCTGTAATATAATTTGTTGTTTTAATTTGAAATCATTTTGAGATACAAACATTTGTATTTCTTGGTACAGCTGTTCGGAAGTAGTGGTATCATGCAGTTTATTTAATATTGAACGATCATTAGCTAACTCCATTAATTGCAGTAATGCTGTAAAATGTGACCGTCTATCTGTCGCAGCAATAACTACGACAAAATGGAGTTTTCCTAGTTTTTCTGTATAAATACCGTGTTTAATATGTAAAAGACTCATACAGAGTTGATTTGCACCTTTTTCAATTTCAGCATGAGGAATAGCTATTGCTAGTCGAAGAACAATACTTTCACTGATTTCTGGATATCGAGAAATCATTGCATCTACATAAGTTTGCGAAATTAAATTTTCATTTAATAATGGTTGTGCAGCTAAACGGATTGAATCGTGCCAAGTTTCAACACTATCGGTTTTGGTGATATGTGTTAATGTTAAAAGCTCGGCAAGACTTTTTTGAGCTTCTTTTGGGGGTTCCTGCAAATTTGACGTTGATGCTAATGACTCGACGATTGCTCTTTCTAATTTTTTTCTTTCTTGAATAATTGTATATTTATCAATTAATTTCATCAGTTCTTCTACACCGATAATATTGCTTTCAATGTTATATACAGTGCGCATTACTCGACATCTCAAATCATATTGCTCTTTTTCGCTCATGACTTGATTAATAAAGAACATCGTTTTAGAGGTATAAATTGGTATAGTGGTAAAAACCACATCATAAATTACATTGGTTTGCTCAAATTGACGGGCAGACATTGCCGGATAAAACATGATTTCTGGAAAAATAGATCGCAATGTCTTATCCATAATTCGAATAATGGATAAACTACCAGAACAAACAATAACGGCTTTAATAGGAGAATTAAAATTCTCATTTATCTCGATTAAATGACCACCAAAAAACAATGCTATCAGCATACTTTCATTATCAGGAATCTTATTACCAATAACATCTTCTAAGGGTTTTAAAGATTGTTTTACAAAAAAGTGAATAATATTGAACTCACTATCAATTTCATCAAATGCGTCCGTATAATCAGAAGCTAATTTATATTTGATTCGATAATAGGCGGGCTTAATATGTGCATAAAGCTTTTCCAATAAGAGTTCTTTATTTTGTAAAACAACGACAGCATTTTTTTCGAATTCATTAATAATTTTGACTAATGCATCACGTAATTCTTGTTTATATTTATTAGTTGGCTTAGAGGTTTGTAATTGTTCTAAAAGTACGTTCGAAATCAATAATTGAAGGGTAATATAAAATCTTTCTGGTTGAGGGATATTATTTCGATTACCAATAAGGATTTCAGTCGCGTTATATTCTCGTGTATCTGATAATTCTTTATAATCTATTAAAAAATCAGCTGTAATGATCCAATTTTTTTCAATTCGCCTAAAAATTGTTTCTAATATGTAAGGTAAAACCCGCATTTTTTTGTCAATAAAGCGGATTTTTAATTGTTCCTCAACTTGTTCTAAACTTTGACGATGTTTTTTGATGGTGTCTGTATTTATACCAGTGAATTCACTAACAGCTAATTCACCGCAAAAACTGTCCATGATATGTTCAAGTGCATGAATAAAAGCAGTACGAATTCGCCACTCATCACCTTTAATTTGATAACCTTTTTTTCGAAAATAACAAATATCTAATTTATATTTAATTAAAGTATTTTGTGCTAGTTTTAAATCACTTAAAACAGTATTTTTACTTACTGATAAACCAAAAATAAAATGATTGAGTGATAGTTTTTCATTACTCGCAACTAACATTAAAATAATTAAATTAATACGTTCTTTTTCAGAAGGAATGTAGCGTTGTTTCGCTTTTTCTTGAGGTTTTAAATCTGAAACTAATTGAAATAAATCAGGTTCAACAACAAATTGACCATTTGAACTTCGGTGTATTTTTGGATAAGTTTGCCTTTCTAACCAGCTATTAATTTTATTGAAACTATAATCAATTTGCCTTCTGGTTAAATTCAATCTTGCCTGCAAATCCATGCTAGTTATATTGAGATGAGACAAAATCTCTTTCAGCAATATAGCACTTCGTTCATCTAAATACATGTGTCATCCTCCACATATTTGTTAATAAAAAGTCTAAAGTAGCTTGAAATAAAGTGATAATTGTTTTGGGTCCAATGTGTGGTATTTTGATTGTGCCAAGATGGGAGAAAAATATCTAACCTTATAAAAAATATTAAGTTATAAAAAGAATGTTATAAATTGGTTATGGAGTTATTAGCGACAAATGTAATAGATAAAGGGGGATTTAAGAATTGGGATCTAAAAAATATAAAATAGAAATATAAAAAAACTTCGCTAAAGTTATTAGCGAAGTTTTATTTTGTTAATGAAACTATGATTTATTTCAATAGACTTTTGGCTTGATTTAAAACATTTTCAACCGTGAAACCAAACTTAGCAAATAGTTGTTCTGCTGGGCCTGATTCACCGAAGGTTGTCATGCCAATGATTTTGCCGTTTAAACCGACATATTTAAACCAATAGTCACTAATACCAGCTTCAATAGCGATGCGAGCTGTTACTGAAGATGGTAATACTGATTCTCTATAAGCTTGATCTTGCTTATCAAATGCATCAGTTGATGGCATTGAAACAACTCTTACTTTTCTACCTGCTTCGGTTAATTTGTGATAAGCCTCAACAGCTAGCTCAACTTCTGAACCTGTTGCAATAAGGATAAGTTCTGGCGTACCGCTACAATCATTTAAGATATAACCACCACGGTAAACATTAGCTAATTGCTCAGCTGTACGCTCTTGTTGTTTAAGATTTTGTCTTGAGAAGATAAGTGCAGTTGGACCATCTTTTCGTTCAACCGCATATTGCCAAGCAATGGCTGATTCAACCTGGTCACAAGGACGCCAAGTACTTACATTTGGTGTCACGCGTAAGCTTGCCATTTGTTCTACTGGTTGGTGTGTTGGGCCGTCTTCACCCAATCCAATTGAATCATGAGTATAAACGAATAAAGAGCGAATCTTCATTAATGCTGCCATACGTACTGCATTTCTAGCATATTCCATAAACATCAAGAAGGTTGCACCATAAGGAATAAAGCCACCATGTAAAGAAATACCATTCATAATAGCTGACATACCAAACTCACGCACACCATAATGGATATAGTTACCAGCAGGGTTGGCTAAAATTTCTTTAGAACCAGACCACATGGTTAAATTACTTGGCGCTAAGTCAGCAGAACCACCTAAGAATTCAGTTAATACTGGAGCAAAGGCTTCAATGGCATTTTGTGACGCTTTACGAGTTGCAATTGTTGCTGGATTTGCTTGTAATTTATTAACAAAATCTTTGGCTGTTTGTTGCCAATTACTTGGTAAGTCGCCATTCATACGGCGTTTAAATTCTTTCGCTAAATCAGGATAAGCTTTAGCATAGGCATCAAAACGAGCATTCCATTCATCTTCGCGTTGTTTACCTTTAGCTTTTGCATCCCATGCAGCATAATATTCTTTTGGAATTTCAAATGCAGGATGAGACCAACCTAATGCTTTACGTGTTGCTTCAATTTCAGCATCACCAAGAGGAGCCCCGTGACTTTCATGGCTACCGGCTTTATTAGGCGAACCAAAACCGATGACAGTTTTACACATTAATAATGATGGTTTATCAGTTACAGCTTGTGCTTGTTCGATAGCTTCAGCTAACGCTTTCGCATCATGTCCATCAATACCGCGAATCACATGCCATCCATAAGATTCAAAACGTTTAGCAGTATCATCAGTAAACCAACCTTCAACTTCACCATCGATTGAAATACCATTATCATCGTAAAAAGCGATAAGTTTGCCTAATTTAAGGGTTCCCGCTAAAGAACAAACTTCATGAGAGATCCCTTCCATCATACAGCCATCACCCATAAATACATAAGTATTGTGGTCAACAATTGTATGGCCAGATTTATTAAATTGAGCAGCTAATGTTCTTTCAGCTATTGCCATACCTACAGCATTAGCAATACCTTGCCCAAGTGGACCTGTTGTGGTTTCAACACCTGGAACATGACCAAATTCAGGGTGACCTGCTGTTTTAGCGTTTAGTTGACGAAAGCTTTTTAAATCATCAAGCGTTACGTTATAACCAGTCAAATGTAACAAGCTATAAATCAACATTGAAGCATGACCGTTGGATAACACAAATCGGTCACGATCTGCCCAATTTGGATTGGTTGGATTATGTTTTAAAAATCCACGCCAAAGTACTTCAGCCATATCAGCCATCCCCATTGGTGCACCTGGATGACCTGATTTTGCCTTTTGCACGCCATCCATACTTAATGCTCTTATCGCATTTGCTAATTCGCGGTGGGATAGTGTGGTTGCATTCATGATAATGATCTCCAAAAAATATTTAATAATTCATTGATAGTCTGCTATCAGCAGACAAATAAAACAGGTTTGTAACAAAATTAAAAAGGGGAACTATCTCCCCTTTTATTAATAATTAAAGCAGTGCCCTGATCATATCTTCAAGTTTACCTTGATCGACCGCAAAGGCTCGAATCCCTTCAGCTAATTTCTCAACTGCCATTGCATCACTATTATGTTGCCATCTAAACTCAGCTTCAGTCATTAACGATGGACGCTCTACAATTGTTTGATTCGGATTCAATTTGCGTTCTACTGGCGCATTTGATTGTTGCATTTCCGCTAATAAATTTGGTGAAATGGTCAAACGATCACAACCCGCTAACGCTAATATTTGATCGACTTTACGGAAACTTGCTCCCATCACAATTGTTTTATAACCATGCTGTTTATAATAGTTATAAATATTACGAACAGATACTACGCCCGGATCTTGATCGGCAACATAAGGTTCTATTGGTTTCTTTGCTTGATACCAGTCATAAATACGTCCAACAAATGGTGAGATTAGAAATGCATTAACTTCTGCACAAGCTCGCGCTTGAGCAAAAGAAAACAGTAAAGTTAAATTACAGTTAATACCTTCTTTCTCTAAAACTTCCGCTGCTTTAATTCCTTCCCAAGTTGAAGCGATTTTGATTAGAATTCGCGATTTATCAATGCCTTTTTGTTTATATAAATCGATAATTTTCCGAGCTTTTTCAATACATCCCTGTTTATCAAACGACAATCTAGCATCGACTTCGGTTGAAATTCGGCCTGGAACTGTTTTTAGAATTTCGGCGCCTATATTCACCGCAACTTGATCACAAGCATTAACCAATTGTTGTTCTTTACTGCCACCTAATTTTTTAGCAGTATCAACAGCTGAATCAATTAAAGAACGATATTGAGGAAGTTGAGCTGCTTTTAACACAAGCGATGGATTAGTCGTTGCATCTTCTGGAGAAAACTGTTTAATCGAATCAATATCACCTGTGTCGGCAACCACGACAGTTAATTTTTTAAATTCATCTAATTGGCTCATACTTCAAATTCCTCTACTACATGTTTTTTAAACATAATTATAATAACATTTATTAAGTAATAAAACGACAGGATAAAGTCGTTTCAGTTCAGGCTATTTTTATCAAAAATAGTATAAAAACAAAGCTAAATTTAAGCGTAATTCAACAACTCGTTACTTTAAAACTCATCGTAATAAAAAACGTTCTACTTCTTCAGAAAATAGACCACTTTTAAATTATGATTTTTATCTCAGTTGAATCAATTTTTAGCAAATTCAACCCTTTTCCATCCATTGCCATAATGTGATCACTATTTTTCACGGCGGATAATCTATCACGGCTTATACTGCATGTATTTCATGACTTTATTTAAGCAATGTAAACTAAAATACTGTTTTAATATTCTACAACGCTTTGTCTCACTTTACATACAGCATCATCTGCACCAATAGCTTCATGTTTTATATTTTGTGTTTTATCACACCAAAATGAACATGCGTTCATATTAATATCATTTGTTACTTTGAGGTATAAATAAATTCAATTTTGTGATGTAAGTCTCGAAAAAAGATATTGAATAAAAAATATATTGACCTTTTTATTTAAAAGATAACAAAAATAGGCAAAAATAAGCGGTTAAATTTTTAAAAAAGTGACAGGGTTTAATCAAAGGTTAAAGATTAATACATTTGATACATTTAGTATATTTAAGGCAGATTAACCTGATTTAATTAATTAAGATTGTTAAAAGAAGATAAATTATTGAACCCAAACATAATTGGGATAAACGGCTAAATTACAACTAATACATGCAGAACACTGCTTACCAGCACAAGTTAATAAATTATTATTTACTAATTTAATGACTCCTTTATTTACCCAAAAATCAAGCATCGGTTCAACGGCGCTTTCAGGTAAACGAAAGTGACGAGCCACATCTAGCAAATTGGCTCGCCCTCGTAATTGAACATAATCTCGGATTGATGTTATCAGCATAAAAATTAAAGTCTATTATTCACAACAAGCCGATTTATTGTGTGAGCGTGGTTTAGGTAACTGATAATGATTAAAGCATGGCAGATTCCCAAGTTTACGCATAACAACAAAAGTCAGAATAATAAATACCCCTATACCAGTTAGCCAATATGGTGCAAATGTTGAATGACCTAATAAACTAAATTGGTAATAAATCGTTGCACATAACCACCCAATAACAAATGTCCAAACTGCGACAAAGATCATCCATTTTAGCCCTGCCTCACGATAAATGGTGCCTAAAGCTGCTGCACACGGTGTGTATAGTAGAATAAAAATGAGATAAGCAATGGCAGATGTTGAAGTAATGAAAGAATTGCTTATTTTAGTTATCGTAATCGAATCAACAGATAATTCATCTTGTCGGCTATCTTGATTAACGAGCCCAAGTGGATCGCCAATTGAGTTTGCTAAATCAATAAGATGAGCAGGAATCGTGGAAAAAGCTGACTTAATTCCACCATAAAATGAAAACTCTTCTTGCTCATGATGATCCATTGAATAGAGTGAATTTAAAGTTGCAACCACTGATTCTTTGGCAAAAATTCCGGTAAAAATACCCACGGTAGCTGGCCAATTTTGTTTATCAATCCCCATTGGTGTAAAAGCCGGCGTTACTTTTTGGCCAATAACAGATAGCATAGAGTCATTTGAATTTTCATGCCCAAACGAACCATCAACACCCCATGAGTTTAATATGCTAAGTACTGTCACCATCACTACAATTGCTTTACCTGCACGTAAAACAAAGCTTTTTAGCCGTTGGCAAGTTATTCGCAACATACTGCGTAAAGTCGGAATACGATAGACCGGCATTTCCATAATAAATGGTGTTAATTCGCCTTGTAGCAAAGTATTTTTTAAGACAAAACCGGTCAGCATCGCCACAAAAATACCAAGTAAATACAACATAAAAACCACAACCGATGCATAATTAGGAAAGAATATCACAGCAAACAATGCATAAACTGGCAAACGTGCACTACAAGACATAAAAGGAATTAGACAAATAGATAAGAGACGATCACGTGGGCTGTCTAATGTTCTTGTCCCCATAATAGCTGGCACGCCACAACCAAATCCCATTAACATTGGTACAAAGGCTTTACCGGGTAGTCCGATACATCGCATAAAACGATCTACAATCATCGCAGCTCGAGCTAAATAACCTGAATCTTCCAAAAAAGATAAAACAAAAAACATCGCCGCAATAACTGGAATAAATGTTGATACAGTCGTAATCCCATTACCAAGCCCGTCAGCTAAAATAACCGTTAACCAAGTTGGCGCATGTAGCATATTTAAAAGGTAATTAAAGCCATCAACAAAAATCGTACTAAAAATACCTTCAAAAAAATCAACAAAAACCGAACCAAAATTAATCGCAACCAAAAACATGGCATACATTGCAAACAAAAAGAAGGGAATCCCAGTAAAACGTCCTAAAGCTAGTTTATCCAATTTTTCAGTAAGATTTAAGCTGGCCTCACGAGGTTTATCGACCACCATTTTGCAAACCATATCAATCGTATCGTAACGTATAGAGGCTAAGGCTACATCAACTTGATAATCAAAATTAATCGATACCAAACGACGACAAATCTCTAACTTCTCATTTTCAACTAAATCAAATGAGGGATCAGAACCATTAAGCAATGCTTCTATTAATTGCCACCGGTTAAATTGATGGATTTTGCTCGTCACGGGTAATTCATCCAAATAGCGATTAAAGATCACTTTTGAATCCCAATTTAAGGTATCTATTGTCGGTTTTGCTATTTTCAGATCTAGAGTGCTAATTTGTATCTGCTGGTAAAACTGTGTTAATCCCATTTTCTGCGTAGATGAAATAGCCACAACTGGGCAACCTAATAGTTTCGCAAGTTTAGCGATATTTAACTTTTCCCCCATCGCTGTAAGTGCATCAACCATATTAAGCACAATTATCATCGGCACTTGCATATCAATTAGCTGAAAAGTTAAATACAAGCTACGTTGCAAATTGGTTGCATCAATAACATTAACAATCAAACTATCTTTGTCTGTTAACAAAAACTGACGTGTAATAAATTCATCTTGAGCGGTTGAATCTGACTCAATGGAATAAGTTCCAGGCAAATCAACAACATCATACTGTGTATTTTGATAATCAAATGAGCCTGACTTATGCTCAACCGTCACACCAGGCCAATTACCAACACGCTGCTTTGAGCCTGTTAACAAATTAAATAAGGTGGTTTTACCACAATTGGGATTACCAATTAACGCAATTTTCATGCAACTACCTCAACTTCGATGGCTGCTGCTTCACGTCGACGCAAACAGAGTAAAAAACCTCGAAGACTTATTTCAATCGGATCGCCTAGTGGTGCGATTCGCAATACCTTCAATTTACATCCAGGCGTCATCCCCATAGCTAAAAGTTTGCGACGAAAAGGTAAAGAGTCAGGTAACAGACGTTTAACAACAGCCTCATGCCCTATAGAAAGGTGTTCAAGCGTAAATATCATACTTCCTATCAAATACGGTTGTATTTCAATAAATGGCGACATTTTAAAAGATAATCATTCGCATTTTTAGTGTTTAACTGCGAACAAATCGCAAAGAACATCTAAAATAAGTGAAAACATTGAATTTATAGGCAAATTAGAAGATAACCCTGACAAAAGTTGATAATTCAAGGCTCAAAAACCCCGCTCCTCAACTTTTTTTGGCATTAGAAAAGCGCTTTTTTACAAATCTCTTCAAAATCGTTTTTAAGTTTTTATTAAGATGCTTGATAGCCATTATAGGGTGATAAATCATCATTCTTGGACCAGAATAACGCATGACTTCTTTTATTCGCTGTTTGTAGTCTTTACGGTAACAATGTTTTAAACAGAGTTCGCAGGTAGTTTTAGACTCGCCAAATCGGCACATAGTCAATCGTTGCATAGCGTACTGTAATAAATCATTACACTCATCGCATAACTGGTTTTTTGAGGTGTGGTGTTTTTGGTGACAATAAAGATATATCATCACTTTTACTGTGTTTTTTTCCTGATTTATTTTGGGGCCAGTGTTGTTTGCAACCATAATTAAATATATATCGGTCAAAAAGATGCTAGAATACTAAATTAATTAGTATGATCACAAGGATTTTGGTTAATGGCAAGAATTATCAACAAAGATACTACTGTTTGTATGTCACTTTCAGCTAGACCAAGTAATTTTGGTACTCGCTTTCATAATTATTTATACGAAAAATTGGATCTAAATTATATCTATAAAGCCTTCACCACCAATAATTTGAAAGATGCAATTTATGGTATTAAAGCATTATCTATTCGTGGTTGTGCAATTTCGATGCCTTATAAGCAAGCTTGTATTGAATTTATTGATGAATTAGATGTATCAGTACAATCCATTCAAGCAGTGAATACGATCGTTAATACCGACCACTATTTAAAAGCGTATAACACCGACTATATTGCTGTAGAAAAACTAATTAAGGCCAATCATATTAACAACAACACGCCATTTGTTTTAAAAGGCAGTGGAGGCATGGCTAATGCGGTAATTGGCGCTTTTTATGATGCTGGTTTTAAACATGGGATTGTATGTGCCCGAAATCAGATTAAAGGCGAAGCTTTAGCTGAGCGTTACAATTATAAATGGGTTAAGGATGAATCAACCATTACGCCAGAACAAGCAAAATTAATTATTAATGTGACCCCTATTGGTATGCAAGGTGGCGTTGAAGCAGATCAACTAGCATTCAGTGAAGCCCTGATTAATCATGCCGATATTGTATTTGATGTGGTCGCCCTACCAATTGAAACACCACTAATTAATTATGCAAAAAAATTAAATAAAACTGTGATTACCGGTGCAGATGTTGTTGTGTTACAAGCCGTTGAACAATTTATTTTGTACACCGGTGTTACGCCTAGCGATGAACTCATCAATCAAGCTGCTGAGTTTGCCAGACAAGGTTAATCTCATTGATAACATAATTTGTAAAGCACACTCTAAAAAATCTCTTGATTCGGACGTTTATTCCTTAATGAAATACAGGTTAAAACGTCCAAACTTACCTAAAATCTGTTTAATAGAAAAACTCGAAGTCCCCTTTTTTACTCCAAAAAAAGTTGAGGAGCGGGGTTTTTGATGTTTGCAAACCTTCTATAAAACATCATTAATTAAAAATAGGGAGTAAAATGCTTACTAAACGTTTTACCTACTCGATTAATATCAACCAAGTTTGGCATAGCGCTTCGCCCTCTTTTTTGCTGGTTAACAGCAGCAACTGATAGATTTGCAAATAATAGGGTCTTTTCTAATGGCCAATCATAACTAATGCCGTAAGCAAAAGCGCCCTGAAAAATATCACTTTCGGTCATCTTATCAATCGATTGATTTTTAAAACCGGGAATAATGATGACTTCTTGACGATCAAGATATGCACTCCCCTTTTCACCCATGCGGATGATGACTTTACCGCGAGTTAAACTACGCAATTTTTTAAATGCGTCTTTAATTGTTTTCTTATCACTAAAGGATTTTATTTTTAAAAATGCACACGCAAATTGTTCAGTTACAATGACATAATCTGCATGTTGAGCTAGGTACAGACTCGAATCAGACAGACTATCTATACTCATAATAACTTTCGTTTTAGGTAAATTCTTGATGATATATTCACTTAATTCGGCTTCATATCCATCCACTAAAATAACAATATTGTAGCCACGAATGGTTTGCATAAAGTGATTGAGTTTATTTTTTTCATCATCAGTTAATTTTGGTGGCGTGGTTAATCGGTGCGATATAATGGTTTGCATTCCGGTTTGTTTATCAATGGTGATTGCTTCTAATGGGGTGATCATGTTTTCTGAAAAAATAAATTGCTCAGTATTCACGCCTGCATCAGTAAGTTCAGAAACAATCTGATTACCATAGGAATCATTATTTAAATGACTAATGTGATAAATAGCTTCGCCCCAAAGTGCGAGCAAATAAGCCGTATTAGCACAAGAACCACCTCCACAACGGACTATATTATCTGGCGGTATAACACCGTTTTTTTCTAAATTAGGTGAAGTAAAACAAACTAGATCTAAACAAGCAAAACCTATGGTAAGAATTGTCATCATTTAGCCTCAATAAATGGATTAATTTAAAAAAACTAAAAATTGAAAATTTTTGACTTAACTTTGTTCGACTTGATTTAAATAATTATGCCAGCGTTCAAACTGCTAGAGAGAAAATGAAAAGCAATAAGGGAATCTACTTATTGCTTTTAGAAAAACGATGCCTCAAAAAGGCTTTATCATATAAAACTATAATATATTATTATAGAACAACCCGTTTAAGGATTCATTTTATGCTAAGTGAATTTTTTAAGTTTAGTAAGCATAAAACTTGAATTTTGTGACATAAGTCTCAAATATAGTCCTTTTATCACTAAATATCAAATTCAAATGTACATAAAATCATCAGCAAAGACGGTTTAGGTTTATCACTGATGATGAATGCTTTCTCTTTAAATAATGATTTATCTTAAAAAACAGCAATTTTACATGGTCTGTTTTAATTTGTTGTAGACCTCTAAAAGTTTTTGATGCATCACAAATTGATCCATTGGATGATTATGCTCATTGCTAATCAAATCAGCGAGGCCAAAAAACTGTTTTTTGCCTGTTGCATATTGCCACATTTCGTCAACGCAAGTTTTTCCATACATTTTATTGAATGCATTTTGGTAATCACTAAACTGGTTTTCGCCTCGTTCAATAATAAAATTCACTAAGGTTTGCAAACAACGATAAGCATGGTTACGTTCAGACGTAAAGATGGATTCATTCATTTCAACCGTCCAATCGATCCACAATTTTGCTTGTGGTAAATCACCAGCGGCTAATGCCAGCATAGCTTTTAATTCACCAATTCGTAAAGTCAGCCATGCATTATCTTTACCTGTTGCAATGCCAAGCAGTTCACGAACACGAGCAAAATCATCTAAACCTTCATCATCAAACTGTTCAATAATTGCCAGCAACTCTTTTGCTGTTCGCTTTTGATGAGGAAGCGATAAGATCAATTCGCGTAAATGGATCGCCATATTATTGTTTGCGATCAATAGATCTTCAGGTGGATAGATTTCTGACATGCCGACAGCTAAAATACGGCAAGCATAAACCCCAAGATGTTGGTAATCCATGATCAGGACTTCAATTTGATGACGATTAAAAATTGCCATTAAATTGGCAAATTCTTGCTCTGTCGATCCTGAAAAATCCCAATCTACAAATTCATAATCCGATTTTTCATTAAACAGATCCCACGAGATTAAACCACTTGAATCGATAAAATGCGTTTCTAAGTTGCTTAAATCGGCAACATCATCATTATCAAAACTTGGTGGTGAAAACACATCCAAATCTTTAAGACTTCGGCCTTGTAAGAGTTCGGTAACAGTTCGCTCAAGAGCCACACCAAAATTAGGGTGCGCACCGAAAGAGGCATAACAAGTACCATTTTGAGGATTAAATAAAACAACACAAATAACGGGGAATTCGCCACCTAATGAGCCATCAAAGCAGTAAATCGGGAAGCCTTCGTTTTCTAGAGCGTCGATTGCAGCTAATACTGCTGGATAACGATTGAGTACTTCGACAGGTATGGTTGGCAAACTGATTGCCTCAGTAATAATTCTATTTTTAGTGTAACGTTCGAATATTTCTGACAGACCTTGTACTCGTGCTTCGTTTGGAGTATTGCCTGCTGACATTCCATTAGAAGCATATAAATTAGCTATTAAGTTAACCGGTACATAGATGGTTTGACCATCGGATTGTTGTACAAACGGTAAAGCACAAATCCCACGTTCACCATTACTTGACTGTAAATCAATTAAATCGGTAGCAGTTAATTCATGATCCGGATCATAAAACTTGAGTAATTTTGGCGATAATAATCCTTTAGGTAAGCTATTATCTTTCGGTATCGTAAACCATTTTTCAGTTGGATAATGAACAAATTCACTATTGGCAGCTTTTTCACCTAAATAAAAATCAGAAAAAAAGTAATTGGTTGAAAGCCTTTCAAAATACTCACCAAGTGCAGAAGCTAATGCCGCTTTTTTGCTGGCGCCTTTACCGTTGGCAAAACAGAGTGGACATTTAGTATTTTGAATATGTACCGACCATACGTTAGGTACAGGATTAAGCCAAGATGCTTCTTTAACAACTAAGTCAAATTTTTCCAATTGTTGCTGAAAATAGTTAATCGAATCTTCAAGTGCTGCATCTTTACCGGGGATAAATGTTTTCATTAAAAAACCTTTTTAATATAGCTTGAACAATTTATTTGTCATTAAGTTCACTTAATGGCCATCTTGGTTTGACTTCTATTGCCAGATCAGCAAATTGTGAGGATTTAAGATGGATCATACCTGCATAAGCAATCATCGCACCATTATCTGTACAAAATTCTAATCTCGGATAATATACCTGCCCTTTTCGCTCAGCCATTAGTTGAGCTAATTTACGGCGTAACGTTTTATTGGCGCTAACACCACCAGCGATAACTAAACGATTAAAACCGGTGAGATCTAAAGCTCGACGTGATTTAATTAACAACGTATCGACTAATGCATCTTCAAATGCTCTAGCAATATCAGCTTTGCTTTGCTCGTCAAGGTCTTGCCCTTGTTGATGAATAGTATTTGCTGCGGCCGTTTTTAGACCGGAAAAACTAAAATCTAAACCCGGTCTATCTGTCATCGGTCTTGGAAAATGAAAACGTGACGCATCGCCTTGCTCAGCAAGTTTAGATAATTTAGCGCCACCAGGATAATCCAATCCTAATAATTTTGCTGTTTTATCGAACGCTTCACCTGCAGCATCATCAATCGATTCGCCAAGTAACTCATATTCGCCAACACCAGTAACTTTAATTAATTGAGTATGACCACCGGAAACGAGCAAAGCAACAAAAGGAAACTCGGGCGGGTTATCTTCTAACATAGGCGCGAGTAAATGGCCTTCCATATGGTGCACCGCAACCGCAGGCACATTCCAAGCATAAGCAAGCGAGCGACCGATAGAAGCACCAACCATTAATGCACCAATTAACCCAGGCCCAGCGGTATAAGCCACGCCGTCAATATCACTGGGTTTTAAATTTGCTTCTTTCAATGCAGCTTGAATGAGCGGTACCGTCTTACGAATATGATCGCGCGAAGCGAGCTCAGGTACGACGCCACCATAATCAGCATGTAATTTGATTTGTGAATAGAGTTGATTGGCGATAAGACCTTGCTTGTCATCATAAATAGCAATCCCCGTCTCATCGCACGAGGTTTCAATGCCTAAAATCTTCATTAATGTTTACTCATCAGATCAGAAATTTCGTCTTCACTCCAAAGATCTTGTTCAGAAAGTTCTTTATCAGCGATGCGATGTTCTTCTGTGGCCCAATCACCTAAATCAATCAATTGGCAACGTTTACTACAAAATGGACGATATGGACTTTTTTCAGACCATTCAACATCTTTTTGGCAGGTAGGACATTTTACAATGGTATTTTTATTCATTTAAACGCTCTTAAATTCTATTTGACTAACAACATGCAAGTTCAAATTCGATTGCATCAATATTGTTATTATCGCCAGCATAAAGGGGTAAAAAACGAATACTATAACGAGACATGTGACCGGATACTTGAGGATAAACATTTTTATCCAAAGCAACACGAATTCGAATCAAACTCACATCACCATTGGTTTCTTGGAAGAAGTTGTTGGTACAAGTGAAAAGACTAAATTCGCCTAATTGTCGAATAAATTGTAAACAAGCTTTCAAAGGCTCATCAAGTACCGCAATATGTTTTAACCACTCATCAACTTGTGAATTGCGTTTTTCTTGTGTTTGATTTAACCATAAATGAAATGATGGTAAATCAAAACTACAACATCCACCTGGGATCATCAAACGCTGACGAATTGCCGTAATAAAACGGTCATCTTTCAAAGCTTGTCCTAAGCGTAAACTCGAATTAAACTTTGTTAAAAAAAGATCATATTTTTTAAGCATATCGCCAAGTAACTCTTTGTCTACACCATCAAGTTCAATCCAAGATAGTATTTTCTGTTTTTGAGCTTCGATCTCTTTAATTAAATCGCCTTTAACATCATTACGCTCAACGATTTCTAATAACTCTGATAATGCATGAAAAAACAATAATGCATTATTTTGTGAGAAATGGCGATGTAAATGTAATTGTTTAAGTAAAAACTCAATACGTAACCAAGTACGCATTCTTTCATTTAATGGATGTTCGAAAATTATGTTATTCATAGCTATTCTTAACTTTTAAGTTATGTAGATATTGCTTATGCAAGTTATCTACTTGAATTTTCAGTGACTCTAAATCACCATCATTCACAATAATATCATCGGCAAAGGCTAAACGATCGGTCAAACAAACCTGTGTTGCAATCATTTTTTTTGCCAATGACTCACTAATTCTATCTCGATTAATCAGGCGTTCTAATTGTAACGCTTCTGGAATATCAATCATCAAAACGCGATCAGCCAGCTGGTGTAAATTGTTCTCAATTAATAAAGGCACCACCCATATCACATAAGGTTTGGTTTGCTGAGCAAACTGTTTTTGCGTCTCTTGTGCAATAATCGGGTGCAATAAATTATTTAACCATAACCGTTCATGATCATTGTTAAAAATGATCTCTCTTAATTGGCTACGGTCTAATTCACCATTTTCTAACAAGATTTCTTGGCTAAAATGTTTAGTAATTTGCTCCAAAGCAGGCGTACCTACTTCAACCACTTGGCGAGCAATAATGTCAGCATCAATAATTGGAACGCCTAATTGAGCAAATAGATGGGCTATGGTACTTTTACCACTTGCAATGCCTCCACTAAGGGCAACAATATAAGACATAAATCAAATTCCAACTAAAATGACTATATTAAGGGATTATATCATACAACTGGGCAACAGAATATATCGCATCTATCCCTAAAATAATTTTAATAATTGCCCGCAAAAGGTCCTACATAAAACATTTAGATCATCTCTGTCAGAATATCATCAATAACGCATTTTGATGAAAAAATGCCGCCATATTTTGTGATTTAGATCAAAAATAATACTTTTTGTGTATTTTTTAATGTCCAATATCAAAAAAATTAGATAAAACAGTTGTTTTGTTCGTATAGCTGTATATAATCACATGTATCTGTATATAAAAACAGGAATAAACCATGAGACCATTAACCGAACGCCAACAACAAATTTATGATTTAATTAAAGAAAACATCCAAACAACCGGTATGCCACCGACTCGAGCTGAAATTGCCCAAAAATTAGGATTTCGATCCGCCAATGCAGCTGAAGAACATTTAAAAGCATTAGCTAAAAAAGGGGCGATTGAGATGATAGCTGGCTCATCTCGTGGAATTCGTTTATTACTTGAACAACCTGATGACGCATCCGACTTTGAAGGCATCCCTTTAATTGGTAAAGTAGCCGCTGGCTCACCAATTTTGGCACAAGAACATATCGAAAGCCATTATCAAATGTCACCAGCATTATTCAAACCACAAGCTGACTTTTTATTAAGAGTACAAGGCATGTCAATGAAGGATATTGGTATTTTAGATGGTGATTTACTTGCCGTTCACAAAACTCAAGATGTAAAAAACGGCCAAGTGGTTGTTGCTCGCATTGATGATGAGGTCACCGTAAAACGATTATCGCAAAAAGGAAGACATGTAAAACTTCTAGCGGAAAATCCTGAATTTGCGCCAATCGATGTTGATTTAGAGCAACAAAATTTTGCCATTGAAGGTATCGCAGTTGGTATTATTCGTAATGGTTCATGGATGTAATCTTAAAGTTAGTATAAAATATCCAATAATTGTTGCTTAGGAGATAACAATATGTGGTTATTTTGGGTATATGAATTTTTAGGATTTGTTGGCGTTATATTATTAGTCTTCGCTTACTGTCGTATTCGTAAACAAGGTTTTTGGTCTTTTTTGTGGCACAATTTAAAATGGATTTCGATTGCCGTAGTTTGTGTTTGGTTACTAATAGCACTCATTTGTCGAAATGATTTATACAGCGCTGCAAAATGTTATTTCCGTGGTGAAAGTATGCACGCTAACACCAAATATTCTATTTTTTGGAGTGAGTGCCAGATCGAAACTTCAAACGGTAACTTTTTACCAATTGACCGCACCCGAGCACTGCCTGGCGCCAAAGATGGTGGTGATAGTCATGGTGACGGAGTGCCTGCTGATGATTTAATCATCAATTAAATTGGTTGATTCTAAAAACAGGCAATGCAAAACGTTGCCTGTTTTTTTATTTGGTAAAATTCTATTTGATTGACTTTATTTATACCACTTTTTCATTAACCCGCATGTAAGCTAAGCAATGTTTTTCAAGTTGTTTAAAGCCAAAAATCAGAATAAAACTCACACACAAATAGATCACCGCTGCAATCCCAAAGGCATGAAAAGGTTGATAGGTTTCAGCATAAATATCACGGGCAATCTTCATCACATCTTGAACCGTCACAGTAAAAGCTAATGCGGTTGAGTGCAACATAAAAATCACTTCATTGCTATAAGCAGGCAATGCAATTCGAAAAGCTCTTGGTAAAATAATATAGCGATACAGTTGCCAGCGATTAAAGCCAAGTGCGGTAGCAGCCTGAATTTCACCACTTGGTACATTACGAATCGCACCAGCAAAAACCTCAGTAGTGTACGCGCAAGTATTGAGTGTAAAAGCTAAAATAGTACAATTTAATCCACTTTGGAAAAAGTCACTTAAATACTTATGTTCGCTAACAAAACTCAATGTATATATGCCGGTATAGATAATCAATAACTGCACATAAAGTGGCGTACCACGAAAAACATAAGTAAACAAACAAATCGGCCATTTAATGAAGACATGGTTAGCATTTCGCCCCACCGCTAACACTAATGCTAAAATCCCACCCAATGACACAGACAAAATCAAGATCCAAAGCGTCATTGCCAGACCTGTAATATGGTAGCCATCCGACCATAATAGAGCTTTCCAGTAATCTTGAATGATTTCTAACATAATATGGCTCGATTATAATTTTGCTTTAGTGACACCGGCGGAATAATGTTTCTCAAGCCACCATAAAACAACATTAGAGATAGAAGTAAAAAATAGATAAAACGCTCCGGCTAGTAAGGCAAAAAATAGCGGTTGATAGGTTGCCTCGCCAGCGGTTTTGGTTGCTTTTACTAGATCGAACAATCCTAATAATGATACAAGTGCCGTGGCTTTTAAAATGACTAACCAATTATTAGCAACTCCGGGAAGAGCATAACGCATCATCAATGGGAATCGCACATAGATAAAAACTTGACGCTTATTTAAGCCTAATGCAGTAGCAGCATCAATTAATGTTTTGGGAACCGATTGAAAAGCACCGCGGAAGGTTTCGGTAAAATAAGCACCGTAGATAAATCCTAAGGTGATAATACCTGCCACAAAAGGATTGATTTCGATCATATCAGCTTCAAAAAAATCAGTAATGCTGTTTAACAAAAATTGCAAACCGAAAAAGATCAGCATCATCAAAACTAAATCAGGCACACCGCGAATTAATGAGGTATAAGCCTGACAAAGTAGTTGCAAAATAGGCTTTTGAGATAATTTGCCAAGAGCACAAACTACCCCCATCATTATGGCAAGAATTAGCGAACAAATCGCTAATTCAATTGTAACTAGTGCACCTTGTAATATTAATGAACTATAGCCTTGCATATAATTTATTTTTTATTGCCATAAACGCTAAAATCAAAATACTTATCATTGATTTTCTTATAGGTGCCATCATTTAAAATTTCAACAAGTGCCTGATTAAACGCTTCACGAAGCTCATCATCCTTTTTACGGAATCCTAGCCCAACACCAACATCAAAATAGCCTTTATCACTAAGTACATCACCAGCGAACGCAAAGTCTTTACCTTGAGGCTGTTTTAAAAAGGCGTAGCTACCAGTAACCTCATCTTGCAATGCCGCATCTAAACGACCCGCTGCCAGATCCGAAAACACTTGTAACTGATTTTGATATGGCACAATCACTACACCATTTGGGCGCCACTTATCATTAGCAAAATGCTCTTGAGAAGTCCCCTGCTCAACGCCAACCCGCTTACCTTTTAATGACTCAATGGTTGGTAACAAATCAGAGCCTTTTTTTGCGATTAAGCGAGAATTAGTAATAAAAATTTCGTCGGAAAAAGCTATCTGTTTTTTACGTTTTTCCGTCATCATCAATGAAGAGGATATCATGTCGATTTTGCGTGACAATAAGGAGGGAATTAACGCATCAAAATCAGTAGTTTGAAACTCACATTTGATCTTGGCTTTTTCACAAAGTGCTTTGGTGATTTCGATATTAAAGCCACTGATTTCACCATTTTTATCAATAAAATCAAACGGCGCGTAGGATGTATCCGACCCAATTTTAATCGATTCAGGCACTTTGGCTTGAATTGTCCAAGCACAACTTAACAACATCGCTACCGAGGCAATTTTAAATAGACGCTTCATGATTTAATCCTGTAAAATTTTTTGAACGCATAATATAGCGTGTTATCAAATGAATTAATAATAAAAAAAATTATCAACATGCGGGTGAAAATTGAGTAAAAGTTATAATTAACATTGTTAAAAGGCGAATTTTTAGGCTTCAAAAACCCCGTTCCTCAACTTTTTTTGGTTTAAAAAGTATACCATCCAATACTTTTAAGTCTGATTTGATATTAATAAATTTACTTTCGCTAATTATATAGTATGCTTTGCATTATGATGTTAACTCATTTCAAACACTAAATAACGTGCATTCTTTTATCTTATCTTTGCGTAAAGTTTTTTATAGCAGTAATTTGCTATTTAGTATTCGTATGCTGGTTAGTTTAACTGGCTCTACGCTCGTGCCTTGGTATTTTGGTTCAGTTTCGTTGGTGATTCCACTCACTTTAGGCGTGGTTGCTGCAGGCCTGACAGAGATTGACACCCGGTTGCTCAGTCGCTGTATTAATATTTTACTTACGTTAGTGTGTTTTGCGATTGCAACGTTTTCGGTCGAGTTGTTGTTTAATTTTCCTTTGTTATTTATTGTTGGATTAGTTAGCTCGACGTTTATGTTTATTATGCTTGGTACGCTTGGACAACGATATGGCGTGATTGCTTTTGGTTCGTTATTGATTGCTGCGTATACCATGCTGGGCCACAATCTGTTTGATGATAACTATACTCTGCCTTGCTTTCTACTATTGGGTGCACTTTGGTATAACATTGTTTCATTAATTGAATCTATAGTACAACCGATTCGTACAACTCAGCAGACATTAGCAAATTGCTTCTTGAAATTATCACTTTATCTTGATGCCAAAGCAGCGATGTTTGATCCTGATGAAACTGATGGCTTTAGACGACAAACGCTTGAATTGACAGAATGCAACACTCAAGTGATTAATGCGTTTAATGATACCAAGCGTTCGCTATTTAATCGTTTAAAAGGCTTTCGTGGACAATCTTATATTAGAAAGATGCTTAGTTATTATTTTGTTGCCCAAGATATTCACGAACGAGCAAGTTCGTCTCATGGTGATTATCAAGCGCTCAGTGAACACTTTAAGCATAGCGATCTGTTATTTCGTTTTGCAAGAATTTTGAATTTACAAGCTAAAGCTTGTGCCAAATTAGCGGTATCGATTAAATTAAATCAAACTTATCACCATGATCCGCTGTTTGCTCGTTATTTTGCTTATTTAGAAGAGGCAATCGTCCAATATCAACAGCATCCTAATGCCAATATGTTATTTATTAAATCGTTGCAAAATCTCTATCAAAATTTGCAAGCCATTGATTTATTATTGGCCAATATTGATACCGAGCAACACTTATCTAAAATACAAGAAGATAATCAGTTGATTGATGAGGAACTAACTCGCTTTCATGATATATTTTCACGAATTAAGCAAAATTTAACTTTGAAATCATCATTATTTCGCCATGCTATTCGTATGAGTCTAGTACTTTTTGTGGGTTATATGGTGATTTTCTTCTCTCATCTTTCACATGGCTATTGGATTATTTTAACCAGTTTATTTGTTTGCCAACCTAACTATTCCACCACTAAATACCGCTTAAAATTGCGAGTAATCGGGACAATTTTAGGGATCATCATTGGGATTCCGTTAACCTATTTATTTCCAAGTATTGAAGCACAATTAGTGTTGATTATTTTGACCGGCTGGTTGTTTTTTCTATTTAAGAATTCGCAATATGCCTATGCGACTGCTTTCATTACTTTATTAGTATTTTTTAGTTTTAGCTTGATCGGTGAAAGTAGTATTTCGGTGGCAATATCACGTATTATAGCAACGTTAATTGGATGCTTTATTGCATGGTTTGCGGTCAGTTTTATCTGGCCTGATTGGAAGTTTAGAAACTTACCTAAATTACTTGATCGAGTCTGCCATGATGATAGTCACTATTTGGCGCTAATTGGTAGTCAATACGTATCAGGTAAAACCAATGATCCTAAATACCGTGTTGCACGGCGAGCTGCACATGATAGTAACGCCGATTTATCTTCACTTATCAGCTTAATGACCAAAGAGCCTCATGTAAAACCCGATCTGATTGAACAAGGTTTCCGATTATTAACACTTAATCATACATTTATCAGTTACTTGTCAACCTTAGGAGCGCATCGTGATAAAAACATCTCGCCCCACACGCTTGAACTATTTGATGATGTTTCGCTTTATATTATTACCATTTTGAGCAATAAGAAGATCGACTCTGAATATCTTCCTTTAAAGAAAATGGTGGATGATCATCTTGAGATTGTGTCCGATGATGATAAAGATAATGATTTGCTGGTCATGCAACAGTTAGCTTTGATTTTGGATATTCTTCCGGAAATCATCGATTTAATTACCTCAATTGAAGAAAAAACTAATTGACCAGCATGCTTATTAATTTAACTTCGTTATTGAATAAATGGGTTTTGTTCACCAATGTAGACTAAGGGTTGTTCGAAGTTGTTAACTTTATCTGCATCAATTTCAAAACCATATAAATAATCTGATTCGAAATATGGACCTTGGTTTTGATTCGGTTTAATCACCGCTGATATATTGAGATCTTTAATATCAAATGATACTGATTGCTTAGTGGCTTTGTCATAAATAAATATTGACGAATTTGGTAAACCTATTTTGCCAAGAAAAATGTCGTGGTATCTGCCGTCAATTGAATAATAGGGTTTTGAATATTGCGCATTGACAGGATCTGAGTGAGTTCGTTCTTCATCTGGTATCAAAAAGAAAGCCTCAATTGATTTATCGCCATGAGCAAGTAAATCATCTGTCACAGAAACGAATGCAAATCGCTTTTTATCTTTTATATAATCAATAAACGTTAGTTGATGAAGATTTACTTTTTCAGTTGATGGTGAATGATTCACTGTTTTTGGATGCACTGATGTTTGAGAATAAGCACCAAAGCTTATTAAAGAAATAATAGATACAATTAGTATTTTTTTCATTGTTTACCTACTCCTTAAGTACATATCCACAAAATTAATCTGAATTTTATCTTGAGCTATGATCTTCCTGTCGATAATCAGATTTTATATCTAAACGTTTAAATTTATATATTGGATCAATATAATAAATATATGAATACGGAAATATCATTGATTCAAATCCAAATGCCACTAAAGGTTGATTTTTAAACAATTTGCCAGTCCATTTGTCTTTATTCATTTCATTAAAATCTTTGTCAGTTAGACTTCCAATCCTTGAACTTTCAGTATGGGAATATTCAAAATAAGTAAAAATGTTTTTTTCATTATCAGCTATTACCAATTTCCTATGATAGGTCCCAGTAAAGTTGTCATGCTTAATTATTTCATCTTGAAGATAGTAATTTAATTCATTTAATTGAGCTAAATAGCTTTGAGTAATGCTATTTTGAACAGGTATATCGTTATTTTTCGAGACGTTTGGAAAATCTTGATTCTCAATTTTTTGCCAGTCTATTCGCGTTAGTTGTTGCATAGCAAACGGACTTTCCTTACCGATATAAACAAATGTATTTTTAGGGTTTAAGTTGGGTAATTGCTTAAGGTTCAGTTTAAAACCAAATTGATAACTCTTCTCATCATGATGTGGTGCTTTACCGATACTATAAATATTTATGATTGCAAAAGCTTCTAATTTGCGAATAGGGTAAGTAATTAGTCGATTATGTTCGTAATCATAAAGATAGAAATTATCGTCTTCAGATATTCCAGCTTCTTTCAAAAAACGTTGTCGATAGATTTTTGTTAATTTATAGCTATCTTTCTTATAATTACCTATTTCATCTGGAATTAAGTGTGGAACGATTCGAGTATTTCCATTTTCATCATATGAGTTAAAATTAATTCTTTCTGATACTGAAGTAAAATAGAAAATGGGGTTGTCTTTTTTCTCAACGATAAAAATATCTAAGTCTTTTATAGTGTTATCTGAATGATTTTGTATTTCCTCGTTAGCATTTACAAAACAACTCAGTAATAATAATATTAATAACTTTATTTTTATTATTTTCATTTTTCCTGCTCTTTTAACCACGCTATTTCTTGTTTCCAAAGATCCGGATCGACAGTTTCGAGGATGAGAGGGATTTCATCGATTCGCGAGTCTTGCATGATAAATTTAAATGCCGTTTCGCCGATGGTTCCTTTGCCTAAGCTATCATGACGATCAACATGGCTTGCCAATTCACTTTTAGCATCGTTTAAGTGCATACCTCGTAAGTATTTAAAGCCAACAATTTTTTCAAATTCGTCAAAGGTCTCTTTACAGGCTTTTTCAGTACGTAAGTCATAACCGGCAGCAAACGCATGACAGGTATCAATACAGACACCAACACGACTTTTATCTTCTATCTTATCGATGATTTGTGCAAGATGTTCAAATTTATAACCAAGATTAGACCCTTGCCCTGCGGTGTTTTCTATCACTGCGACAACATTTTTAGTTTTATCTAAAGTGATATTTATCGATTCGGAAATACGCGCCAAACACTCATCCACCGAAATTTTTTGTAGATGACTACCAGGATGAAAGTTGAGTAAAGTTAACCCTAGCTGTTCACAGCGTTGCATTTCGTCTAAAAAAGCAGTTCGGGATTTATCGAGTTGCTCACTATCAGGGCTACCTAAATTGATAAGGTAACTATCATGCGGTAGGATTTGTTTACTAGTAAATCCATATCGTTCACAGCGTTTTTTGAAACTATCAATCACTGCTGATTCAAGCGGTTTTGCATGCCACTGGCGTTGATTTTTAGTAAATAAAGCAAAAGCCGTTGCACCAATTTGATAAGCATTAATTGGAGCATTATCGACACCACCAGAAGCACTCACATGAGCACCAATATATTTCATAATTTTTTCCTAGTTTGAGCCACTGTTTCGTTGAAGTTGGTCACGTAAATTAGGTGGAACACCTTTAATCACAAGTGAGTCAGTTTGCGGGTCCCATTTGATTCGTTCGCCTAATAGATCAGAATCAAAGCTTAAGGTTAATCCACCTCCGCTACCAGAGAATTTTTTAAGTTGGCGTAGTGCACTACGATCAACGGGGAAAGTGTCCTCCAGATCATATTCACTATTTTTGACAAATTCCATAAAATTATTCTCGTCAGTCGCTGGCAATTCGTTAGCAAGATTTTTCAGTTCAATCTCTTCACCTGCTTGTAATTGCGCTTGGCAATAATTATAAACATTTTCACGGGCATTATTCTTGTTGTCAAATTGCATTTCTTGGCAATAGTCATCAACCGCTTTAACAAGTGTTTTATTTTGCGCTTTGGCATCTAATCCTTCACTCGCACCTAAATAATCCATAAAGAAGTCAGAAACCTTACGCCCTACTCGTCCTTTTAGGAAAGTTAGGTAACGTTTTGAGTCAGGAGCCGTTTCCCATTCGGTTATATCTATACGAGCAATGATGTCAGCATGGTCAATATCTAAATACTGGGTTTCTGATATATTGAGTTGTTCGTTGACTAACATACTTAAACAGCTATTTAATACAGCAATAATAAGGTACTCAACAGCTAGATATCGATAATGACAAAAAATAACGGTGCCACCTTCAGCAAATGGATATTTGGCCAGTTCATTACGTAATTGTTTGGTAGATTCTTGACTAAAATTAAGGAAGTCTTGATTACCTAAACGTAATTCTTTAAGCGACTGTTCAAAAAGGCTTTCACTATTAAATAGTCCATAAGCTTTACTTTTGTTGTTATAAACGCGGTTTATATCTTCAATCAAGTTGGTTACCGCTTGTTCATTGTTCAGTAGTGAGTCACGAAGTTGTAATTCGATTTCCGTATCGCTTTTTCTTATTAATTTATGTAAAACAACGTTTTCTATTTGTACACTCATGAAAATTCCTATTACGCTAGACGATTTGATAATCGACTATTTTATCAAAGCACTAAAAAAGTGCTATCATCAATTTTTATCTCTGTTAAACTAGTTATGATTATTCAAGTCAATTTTATACTTTTACGTATATTCTAAAATTCTTAGCAACTTTAACTTTTTTTCAATGTGAATAAAAATGACAAACTCACGCGATATTTATGATGATTTTAAACATAAAAAAATTAGCCTAATATTTTGGCAATATGCGCTACCATCAATTATTGGGACAACAGTAAATACGCTTTACAATATTATTGATGGAATTTTTATTGGTCATTGGATCGGTCGCGAAGCGTTAAGTGGCGCTGGTATTATTTTGCCTGTGATGAATCTTGCTGCCGGCATTGGTATGTTGGTCGGTATTGGTTCGGCAAGCCGTATTTCGATATTTTTGGGTCGAGGCGAGATTGATAAAGCCGAAAGAGTAGCAGGCACATCGTTTATGTTAACTGCTGTGCTTAGCGGTATTACTTTAGCATTATTACTTTATTTTATTGATCCGGTTTTACACTTTATCGGTTCAAGCCCCACTAATCATATTTATGCACGGGAATTTTTAGAGGTATTTTTACCGGGTAGTATTTTTATCACACTAACATTTAATTACAACAACATGATGCGCGCCAGTGGTTATCCTTTCAAAGCCATGGTAACGATGTTTATCAGTGTGATTGCTAATATTATTCTCGCACCAATTTTCATTATTGCTTTAGGTTGGGGAATGCGCGGTGCAGCGTTTGCAACTACGCTATCGATGTTTATTAGCTTTTTGTTTGTAATGCAACACTTTATCAGCAAAAACAGCAATATTAAATTATATCGTCGCAACTTTAAGCTCGATTTTACTTATGTTAAATCTATTTTATCGATTGGTATGTCACCGTTTGCCATGCAGGTGGCGGCGTCGGTTGTTGTGGTATTTATCAACTGGCAGTTAACCCATTATGCACCAATATCGCATGTTTCAAGTGATGATGCAATTGCCGGCTATTCTAACGCTAACCGATTAATTACACTGATTATTATGATTGTTATTGGCGTAAACCAAGGTATGCAACCGATTATTGGTTATAACTACGGTTCCAAAAATTATGCTCGGGTTAAGGAAACGTTTATTTATGCGGTTAAAATTGCCACCGTCATTACTAGCGTTGGTTTTATATTAGGTTGTTTTATTCCTGATGTGCTGGTTAGAGCATTTAGTTCTGATGTTGATTTAGTAGCAATATCTGCAATTGCACTACGTTATACTACATTTTCTTTTGCATTTGTTGGGTTCCAAATGGTAACTACCAGTTTCTTCCAATGTATTGGTATGGCAAAAATTTCTATTTTGTTGAGCCTTTCAAGACAAATTTTAATCTTGTTACCAACACTTTATATTCTTCCATTATTCTTTGATTTAGATGGTGTATGGGCAGCATCACCAACTGCTGATTTGTTATCGACGGGGATCGCTTATGCTGCGTTATATTGGTACTTTAAATCAATTAAAAATCGACACTATCCTAAAAATCACCCTTAAAAAAAGGGACATCAGTCCCTTTTATCTTTCTTATTCATTTATCTTTTTTACCAATTTATATTTCTTTTTCAAATAATGCATCGGTTTTGTTATCGATATAGGCATCTTGGACTATAAATCCATCACTAACACCTTTTAATTCATACTCTTTTTTGTCTTTTTTCAATAATTTCTTCTCTATGGTAAGAATGCTTTTCTGACGACATTTTGGGCATTGGCAATATTGATATTCTAATACATCGATATTTCCTGCTGATTGATCGACTTGGTTAACTATTCCTTTTGTATCAGTATAAAAAGTTGTTTGCGATAATGCATCGGCATAACTACCAGTTAAATTGGCAGAAAGTTTAGTTTCTAGGCTTTCATTACTTAATGAAAAGAATTGATATTTTTTGTACCATGCTTGGCAATCTTCACAATAATAATCGTCAATATGAAATGAAACGATTAATGGATAGAAGAAAACAAGTAATTCAATTAAATAAACAACACCCAACATTAAACCAGAAATGTGACTTGTATTCGATTTTCTGGTGATGGATATTTCACGGTATGGAAGAATTTCATCAAACATGATGTCAACGACAGTGAATGGTGAAAAAAACAGTTCAATATAATCTGTAAAATCACCCGAAAAAAGGCCTACTTCAAATCCACATACACTTGAGTAGTAAGCAAATAAACAGATAAAGAATGCCATAAAAAAATTAACCATGGTATTTCTTACTTTTGCTGCTTTTGCAAGAAATGAAGCAAGATAGGCTAACGTCAATCCCATTACAACGACTAAACCAATATCAATTATGACAAACGGAGAATAATAAGAGATGATTGAATAGATAATGCCCAAAGCAATTGCGACAAAAATACCTATTAAAGTAAAGATAATGGTTAAAAGCGGATTAAATTTTTGTGACAACTGATAATGACTAACTGTAGAGCTCATTGTTTTATTCCTTATTATTCCTTAAAAATTATAATACTAATAAAAAAACTTCTAGCTATGTTTAAATGATAATTGTCAATTTTTGTTATTTTTTCCAATAACTAGGACTGAGTTATTAATTTGACTGGTGCATTTTAAACTTGCTCTATGAAAAGTAAAGTTTATTAGACTAGATAAAAGTAAAGATTTTTCTTTTTAATTAAAAATAATCTTTGAAAAAGCAATTCATAATATCTTGATATAAAAAAGGGGCATTGCGCCCCTATTGTTAATTTAATCTACATTGATTGTTTTTTAGAGTAAATAATAAATCAGTCTGTTAATCGATATAAACATTTAAGACTATATTGAGTGAAGGACTTTGGCGATGACAAGATACTTGCTCATTAAATTACTCGATATTTTGTACTTGCTCTCGAATCTGCTCAATCAATACTTTAAGTTCAATCGCACTTGCAGTTACATCCGCATTAATTGATTTTGAAGCGATGGTATTTGATTCACGATTAAATTCTTGCATCATAAAATCAAGTCGGCGCCCTACTGCTTCGTTTTTCTTTAAGATTGCATAAGTTTCTTTGACATGAGTCATTAATCGATCTAACTCTTCAGCCACATCAATTTTTTGTGCAACCATCACAATTTCTTGTTCAAGACGTGAGCTATCTAGTTCAATATTGGCTTCGTCTAGTTTGCTTTTTAAACGCTCTTTCTGCCAATCTAAGATTTGTGGCATCCAATCTCGAATTTTATTAACTTCGAGAGTTATTGCGTCTAAGCGTTGAGTAATTAATTCGCTTAAGGCTTTACCTTCACGTTCACGAACAGTGATAAATTCATCGATTGTCTTTTCAAGTAAAGCTAAAATTTCTTGCGAAATTGCATCTAAATTTTGTTCTTTACTCGACATCACTCCTGGCCAACGTAACACATCAAGCGGATTGATTGGACCGGTTTGGTATTCACGTTTAATCCAATCACCTGCATTTAATATCTGTTTAGCTAGCTCAATATTTAATGATAACTCTTGGTTCTGAGTAGCGGGATCAAGTTCGAAGCGTAAGTTACATTCAATCTTTCCGCGAGTTAATCGAGCACGAAGACGCTCACGAACGATCGGCTCAAGTGAGCGAAACTGTTCGGGTAATCGAATATAGGTTTCTAAGTAGCGTTGATTGACCGAACGCAACTCCCAAGACGCATTACCCCATGATTGGTTCAACTCTTTTCTCGCATACGCGGTCATACTAGAAATCATAATAGGTTCCTAAATTTATAAAAACTTAGTGTGCATTGTATCACAAATTCTGTATAATGTGCCCTTAGCTTAGGCTAAACATCGACGCTTTCTTGTTGATGTCCCCCTAAAAAATTAATTCGAAGATAAAATAAACTGCTGGAGAATTGCATGCGCCCGTCTGGTCGATCTGCGGAACAAGTCCGCCCAATCAAAATAACCCGTCATTACACTAAGCATGCAGAAGGTTCTGTATTAGTCGAATTTGGTGAAACCAAAGTACTTTGTAATGCAACAATTGATGAATCTGTACCCCGCTTTTTAAAAGGTCAAAATCAAGGTTGGATCACTGCTGAATATGGCATGTTACCTCGCGCAACAAATTCAAGAACACAACGAGAAGCTGCAAAAGGCAAACAAACTGGCCGAACAATGGAAATCCAACGCCTAATTGCCCGTTCACTGCGTGCGATGGTTGACCTTGAATTATTAGGTGAGTACACCATTACCTTAGATTGTGACGTTATTCAAGCCGATGGTGGCACAAGAACTGCATCGATTACCGGAGCTTGTGTTGCACTTGTTGATGCAATAAACACATTAATTTCTAATGGCAAAATCAAAGAAAATCCAATTAAATCTTTAGTGGCTGCCGTATCGGTAGGCATTGTAAACGGTGAAGCCTTATGCGACTTAGAATACATTGAAGATTCTAATGCTGAAACCGATATGAATGTCGTTATGACAGATGATGGTCGTATCATAGAAGTTCAAGGCACTGCCGAGGGTGAACCATTTAGTCATGAAGAATTATTAACCCTATTAGAACTAGCAAAAAATGGCATAAAAACTATTACAGAAGCACAAAAACAAGCTTTAAAAGATTAATTGGAGAGGATCGATGAAATCATATAAAAGTGAATTTATAGAATTTGCTTTAGATAGGCAAGCATTAAAATTTGGCGAGTTTACTTTAAAATCAGGTCGAAAAAGCCCTTACTTTTTTAATGCAGGACTATTTAATACCGGTAAAGATTTAGCGTTATTAGGTCGTTTTTATGCCGCTGCATTGATCGATGCAGATTTACAATATGATGTTATCTTTGGTCCAGCCTACAAAGGCATTCCAATCGTTTCATCAACAGTGGTTGCCCTATCTGAACACCACAATGTTGATGTTCCTTACTGCTTTAACCGAAAGGAAGCGAAAGACC
This sequence comes from Gilliamella sp. wkB72, assembly GCF_001693745.1. NCBI lineage: Bacteria > Pseudomonadati > Pseudomonadota > Gammaproteobacteria > Orbales > Orbaceae > Gilliamella > Gilliamella sp. wkB72. Next base: position 139,388 of record NZ_LZEI01000011.1, read on the forward strand.
ATGGTGAAGGTGGTAATCTAGTAGGTAGTTCAATATATCAACAACGCGTTATGTTAGTTGATGATGTAATTACCGCTGGTACAGCAATTCGTGAATCAATGCGAATTTTGGAAGACAATCAATCTAAACTTGCTGGCGTATTGATTTGCTTAGATCGTCAAGAAAAAGGCCGAGGTGATTTATCTGCTATTCAAGAAATCAAACAGACTTATCATTGTGATGTAATTTCAATTATTACTTTAGATGATTTGATCCAATACCTCTACCAAGATCCATCACGAAAAGACCAAGTCACCCAAGTCGAAGCCTATCGTGCTGAATATGGAATAAAATAATAAAGCGTCGTAAGACGCTTTTTTATATTCATAAAGTTTTACAATTTTTTTACAACTTTCCAATTAGATTAATTATAATCATCTTATCTTTCTACATTGAACCTACTTTACTAGCCCATTTCACTAGACTGAATAAAGGAAATAAAATGAAAAAAACCTTCTTATTAATCCTATTAATGAATATAAGTGCCGTCTTTCCATCTCACGCCCAAAATAATGCGTTAAACGTTAGCAATAATTATTTAGAACTACAGCAATTAAAATATGGAAATAACCTTATCCCTGTTGGAGAAATCTCCTCCAAAATCACGGATAACATTAAATTAAAACCCGATACAGTTGAATTTTATGTAACCTTAGAAACAGAGGGTGAGACATCAACGGAAGCTTCTAATCTTAATGTCGAAACAATGAAGAAGTTAAAAACTTATTTAAATACACTTAATATTACCGACGATAATTTAGTTACCACCGACTACAAAAACAGTGTTAGAACTGTTACGAAACCAGATAGTAAAAACAATACCACTTATGCAGCTATTCTTAATGTTGTATTAACGATTGATAATAATGATAGCTTCATCAAGCTTAATAAAATACTTGATAAATATGGTATAAACAACATTTATCAGATTGACGATAAAAATTTGACTAACTACTATGAATTCTCCATTGCTACAACCAGTAATAGAGAAAGTAGAGCAAAGGATGATCTGTACAAAGACTTTAACAATATCGCTAACGAATTAAAAAAGATAGGCTTAACGAACGTATCAATTAAAAAATATATGGTACGCGAAATGGAGGCTAAAGAAATTGAAGAAAAACACTATTTCGTCAATAACACACTAAAAATAAAAATAAATAAATTAGATCTTATTGGTAAAATTATTGCTAAAGCGCAAGAATTAAAGATGCAAGTCAACAATAACATCTCTTATAGTGTTTCGCCTGAAGCAATTCAAGCTGCGCTAAACGAGCATGAAACCCTTTTACTAAACAAATTGAGCGCTAAAGTTGAACGATTATTGGATAAACAGTATGTTCTAGGCGCACCAATTACACTATCACTCGACTCAAGAGATTTTGATAGAACATATTCATCATATAGCAACGCCAAAAGTGAAAAACGTTATCTAGCTATGGATAGGAGTGCCGATGATCCTATGGATGTAGATATCAATACCCCACCAGAATATGAAGTCACATTAACTTTATCAGGTACATTCGAAACACTTAAAAAAGTTGAACAAAAGTAGTAGCTGTTAAATTGATAAAATTTCATTTAGTTAGTAATTTATTTTATTAACTAAATGAAATACCTTCGACTATTTTGAATGACTTTGTACATAGAATTTTGCATTGTCGTAATGATAGATAATTCTTGAAAAATCGAAAGGTTCGCCTGCTGTAGTATAAAAAATCTCTTCAACACATAAAGCGGGATCACCAGGTTTTAATCCTAAATAAGGGGCGATCTCCTCATCTAATTTTATCGCTTTGAAATATTTATCAGAAAAACCAATATTGATTTTACAAATCTCTTTAACGTAACTAAAAATTGAGTTTTCGGCAATTTCCCGATTAAGGTAAGAGATGATCTTTTTACGATAATAAGATTGCTCAAAACCATAAACCTTGCCTTCAACCAAACGTAATCGTTTTATATAATAGACTTCTTCACCATCTTCACACTGTAAGTTCTCTTTTACTTTGGCATTAGGCTGAATAACGTCAACATTAAATACTTGTGAAGCGCCTGGTAAATCATTTAGGTCAACACTAAAACCATGACTCTCTAAAAAATTCAGATAACCCCGTTTTTTGGGTTGCCTAACAAAAATACCACTGCCTTGAATTTGATAGATCACACCGTGCCTTTCAAGGCGATTAAGTGCTTTGATAATGGTGGTACGACTAACTTGATATTGTTGAATTAACCCCTCGATATTAGGCAATTGCGTATCTTTTGGCAGATTTTGTTGATAAATCGACTGTTGAATTTTCTTTGCCACATCTTGGTATTTTAACATTAATCGTTCTTTGGAATTGGTATAAATGACTCACATTTTATACTCATAGTGAAATAAATAAATTAAAATAGCTTGAAAACGCGATCTATATCACAAACAATAAAATTGGTCATTAACAATTTTTAATTTAAGGATAATATATGCTCTCTTACCTGTTAAAAGGAGCTTAATTGATGTCATCTAAAATTAGAGATTATAATAAATTAGCAGTTGATATATTAAATGAGTTAGGCGGCGAAAATAATATTGTTTCTGTCGCGCGTTGTGCAACTCGTTTGCGTGTCGTTACTCAAACCACCCCAGCGGAAGCGAAAGAGAAAATCGCCAGTTTGCCGGGTGTTATCACCGTGGTTGAAAAAGGTGGACAAATTCAAGTTGTTATCGGCACAAATGTAGACAAAGTCTATAATGCATTTACGCAATTAATGAGTGGAAACAATAAAGTTGATGTAAATAGCAAAAGTAGTATGTTAAATCGTGTTATCGCCACAATGTCAGCTGTTTTTGCTCCCTTCGTTTATGTTTTAGCGGGAGCAGGTATATTACAAGGGATCTTAATTTTAATTAAGCTTGCCTATCCAGAATTCGAACAAACTGGCACTTGCCAAGTATTTAGCTTTATCTCTTGGGCGCCATTTACCTTTTTACCTATCTTTATTGCCATTACTGCATCGCAACATTTCCGTTGCAACATCTATATTGCAGTAGCATGTTGTGCAGCGCTACTATCACCAACATGGGCAGAAATTGCAACATCAATAAAAAATGGGGGAGCATTTGACTTATTTGGTTTACCGTTATCTGAAACCACCTATATGTCAACCGTATTACCACCACTATTTTTAGTATGGTTACTCTCTTATTTAGAGCGTTTCTTAGAACCTCGCTTACACAGCATTATTAAACCATTAGTCATGCCATTAATCTGCTTAGTGATTATGGTTCCATTAACCTTATTAGTAATTGGACCTATTACAGCTGGTGCAGCGCACTACCTTGCAAGCGGATACAACTGGATTGTAAACCTTGCGCCATGGGTCGCGGGTGCGATTATCGGGGCATTTTGGCAAGTTCTGGTTATATTTGGTGTGCATTGGGGGATTACACCAGTTATTATCGAAAACATTAACCAATATGGTAAAGACTCTTTCCAAGCCTACCAAACTATTGCGGTAATTGGTCAAGTCGGTGCAGCATTAGGATTCTATATCAAAACTCGCTCAAAAGAGATGAAAGGTGTATCAATCTCTGCATTTATTACGGGTCTATTTGGTATCACAGAGCCGGCTATTTATGGGGTTAACTTACGCTTTAAAACACCATTTATTTATGGTTGTATATGTGCTGCAATTGGTGGGATGGTCGCTGGTATCTTTACGCCTTACTACTACACCTATGCAGCATTACCTGGACCACTAACTATTGTTAATGCAATTAATCCAGAACATTATGGATCAATCATCGGCGTAGCACTAGGTTCAGCAATAGCACTATTTGGGCCAGTTATTTTGATACAAATTTTTGGTACTAATGAAAAAGCACAAAGTGATGAAAAAATTGAAAACGACACTCCAAAAGTCGTTCTTGATAAAGTTAACATTACTAGCCCAATGATCGGTAAAGCATTACCACTAAGCGAAGTGCCAGATCCCGCTTTTGCACAAAAATTAATGGGTGAAGGTATTGCTATCGAACCAACAGATAACCATGTTTATGCACCATTTGATGGCGTAGTTAGTGCGGTATTTGAAAGTTCAAAACATGCTATCGGCTTAGTCCTAGATAACGGCGTCGAATTATTAATTCACGTTGGAATAGATACCGTTAATTTAACTAATAACGAATTTAGTTATCACATCAGTATGGGTCAACAAGTTAAAAAAGGTGATTTGCTAATCAGCTTTGATCCACAAGCGGTCAAACAAGCGGGTTATCCACTAATAACACCAATTATTATTGTTAATACAGATCAATACCAATTGATCACATTAACTGAAAATAAAGACGTAAATCTTGACGATATCATATTCGAAATTAAGCAATAACAAGGAATCAAAAATGACTAAAAAACCATTTTTATGGGGCGGTGCATTAGCCGCTCACCAATTCGAAGGCGGCTGGAATGAAGGGGGCAAAGGACCAAGCGTGGTTGATGTCATGACCGCTGGCGCACATGGTGTTGCAAGACAAATCACTCAAGATATCGAAGCAGGCAAATTTTACCCAAATCATACAGCAATTGATTTCTATCATCATTATAAAGAAGACATCAAATTATTTGCTGAACTTGGATTAAAATGCCTTCGTACCTCAATTGCTTGGACACGAATTTTTCCTAAAGGCGATGAGCTAGAGCCAAATGAAGCAGGCCTACAATTTTACGATGACGTATTTGATGAACTCATTGCAAATGGAATTGAACCGGTTATTACCCTTTCACATTTTGAAATTCCATTACACATTGCTCGTCAATATGGTGGTTTTCGTAATCGTAAAACCGTAGAGTTTTTTGAACGTTTTGCTATAAGTTGTTTTGAACGTTATAAAAACAAAGTTAAATATTGGATGACTTTTAACGAAATCAACAACCAAATGGACACCAGTAACCCAATCTTCTTCTGGACCAACTCAGGTGTACAAGTTAAACCTGGTGAAAATCCACAAGAAGTGCTTTACCAAGTTGCGCATTACGAATTATTAGCCAGTGCTAAAGCGGTTATTGCTGGTAAAAAAATCAACCCTAACTTTGAAATTGGTTGTATGATTTCTCACGTGCCAATTTACCCATACTCATGTAACCCTGAAGACATGATGGCATCAGAAATTGCTATGCATCAACGCTTCTTCTTCCCTGATGTACATGTTCGTGGATATTATCCATCATACGCATTAAAAGAGTTTGAACGCGAAGGCTACAAACTTGATATTACAGAGGAAGACTTAGCTTGTTTAAAACAAGGTACGGTTGATTACATCGGCTTTAGTTACTACATGTCAACGGTCGTAAAAGCGGATGTTAAAAACGACAACCGTGACAACATCGTCAATGGTGCATTACCAAATGCAGTTGAAAATCCATACATTAAAAGCAGTGACTGGGGTTGGCCGATCGACCCAGAAGGATTACGTTACACACTTAATCGCTTATACGATCGTTATCAACTACCACTATTTATTGTTGAAAATGGTTTTGGCGCGATTGATGAACTTGAGCACGACAACCAAATTCACGATAAGCCACGAATCGAATACCTCGGCGCGCATATTAAAGCGATGCAAAAAGCGATGGATTACGACGGTGTTGATGTGATTGGTTATACCGCTTGGGGGATTATCGACGTCGTTTCATTCACCACTGGCGAAATGAAAAAACGTTATGGCGTGATTTATGTTGATCGTGACAACGAAGGTAACGGAAGCATGAAACGCTATAAAAAAGAGTCATTCGAATGGTATAAAAATGTGATTAAGACCAATGGTCAAAACTTAAAATAATCATTTAATAATATAAAGGATCTGATTTGCGAATTAAAATCAGATCCTTTAACCCATCTCATCTAATCAAAACATCATCAATCAAAACTTAAAAATAAGTTGCTTTTCAACTTGTGGATCAATCAAAGTCACATGAAAACCAATTAACCTAACACCCCGATCATTGCGCCTTTCTAGCCAAACTTTATGAGCTTGTTCAATCAAATCAGCTTTATCCAACTTAGACCAAACATGCTCTTGAGTTGTAAGCTGAAAATCATCAAACTTAAATTTCACACCTTGGCGAGCAATAGAGAGATCCGAGCGAACTTTGCTTAAACGCTTCTCCAACTCCTCAAATAGCGGATCAAATTGCGCTAAACACTCATCCCAACTGTGAATATCATCAACCAACGTGCGCTCTACCCCAACTGACTTGCGTTGCCTATCATTACAGACTTCGCGTTCATCAATCCCTTGGCAACGTTCATATAAAATACGTCCAAACTTACCAAACTGATTAAGTAACTTAGTCAAATCATAATTAACCACATCTTTACAGGTATAAAGCCCCAACTCTGCTAGCTTCTTCTCGGTCACTTTACCCACACCGGGGATCTTCTTCAGTGGAAGTTGCTCAATAAATCCTTCAACCTGATCGGGTGTAATCACATATTGCCCATTTGGCTTATTCATATCAGATGCGATTTTAGCTAAAAACTTAAGTGGAGCCACACCTGCTGACGCGGTTAATTCAAGCTCGTTATAGATTGCTTGTCGAATATCTTGGGCGATTAACGTAGCAGAACCATGACAGAGCTTACAATCTGTCACATCCAAATAAGCCTCATCAAGCGAAAGCGTCTCAATGGCTTGAGTATAACGCTTAAATATTTGATGGATTTGATTAGAAACCTCTTTATAGACGGCATGACGACCAGGAATGACCTTAATATTAGGGCACAGCTTAATTGCCTGTGCCATTGACATTGCACTATGCACACCATATTGACGAGCAATATAATTCGCAGTTGCCACCACACCACGCTTACGTGGATCGCCACCTACGGCGATCGGCACATTGCGATAACGTGGATTATCTCGCATTTCGACAGCTGCATAAAAACAATCCATATCGACATGAATAATTTTTCGCATAATGAAGGTATTAGTATATAGAAAATAACTGTATAAATATACAATACCATACCTTTACTTTATCTGTAAATCACTATTTAGCGAGCTGATCGAAATCGGTTAACCCCTCCTTACCATGAGGATCACCAATCCATCGAGTTGGCTGTGCAAATTTTTCATTCACAATACTTTTTTCGGGTTGATAATCATCGAAGCTTAACCCAGCCAAATCAGACCAAGTATGAATCAAATCCTGAGTACTAAATTTTCGATTCACATAAGACTCAAAATGATTATTAGGATGACTCACAAGCCACTTTGGCGATTGCCAAAGCATAAAAGGAACCGTATACATAGCCCTAGTTGGCGCCTTCTCATTACGCCCTAAAACATCATGCGGAGCCGTTTGATAAACTTCCTCACCATGATCGGAAAAATACAAAATAAAACCATTTGGATCACTATTCTTAAATAGCTTAAACAGCTCAGTGGTAACAAAATCATTAAACGCGACCGCATTATCATAACTGTTATAAACTTTTAACTTATCGTTATCCAAATTAAAATTTACGCCAGTCTTATCTTTAAAACGCTGATACTCCTCACCCTCCGGATAGCGCAGCTCATATTTCATATGGGTACCGAGCAGATGAATAACAATAAATTTCTTTTCAGCAGGATAATTTAGCACATTCTTAAACGGCTCAAAAACCGACGAATCATATTGTCTGGAGCTCTGATTACGATCATTATTCATATAAAACTGCTCATCAGCTTGCTTAGAGAACATCGTCAACATCGTATTGCGCTTGGTCATCGTTTGTTGATTGGTAATCCAAAAAGTCTTATAGCCGGCCTGTTTCATCAAATGAATTAATGATGGCTTAGAAAGATATAAATCAGGATGTTTCTCATCGGCCAAAGTTAGGGCTTGTTGCAAAATCTCAATCGTATAAGGTCTTGATGAAACAACATCATTAAAAGCAAGAAAATCAGGGTTATCTTTTTTAAATTGCTCGATTAACGGCGTCGTATCACGATCATAACCATAAATGCCCATACGGCTACGAGTAGTTGACTCACCAATCACCAGCACTAACGTTCTTGGAGTATTTCCATTGGCATCAGTTAAATTTTCGAATTTAGGCAAGGTTTCGAGATGATTCAAGATTTTGTCCATATTAGAAAGCTGAGAACGATAAGCAATATAACTACTGAGCAATTGCCATGGAACCGTCGTTTCCATCCGACTTAACAGATGCTGGGTAGCGCGCTCAAACGAAGTCTTCTTAATCGCCACACTAATAAACAAAGGCATCAACGCATAAACCACAATGATTATCGACACTAACCATTTAGTCATATTTTTTACATAAACCGGTTTAACCTTAAACCACAAAAACACCCCAACCAAAATATAAATCAACAGCACGGCGACGAGTTTAATACTAAGGTACTGGGAAATAAATTCATGTGACTCATTATAATTCGACTCTGCCATCACAAAAAAAACACTCTGCGAAAACTCCTGTCGATATATCGTAAAATAACCAATAGAAATTAGTGACAACCCACCGACAATAATGCCATAAATGGTAGCAAATTTTTTGGTAATATTAGGAAAAAAGAGAATAGGCACCAGCCAAATCATACTATAAATTATCGAGTCACGAAGCCCAATAAAATTAGCATGTCCTGACAATGCAATATAAAGTTGTAATGCACAAGAAAAGTAACAGAAATACAAAATAGCATAAACCAACGAGCGCCAACTAAAATTTCTATCCAAATTTTGCTCCAATAATTACAAATAAAAGTGCAACTAAACTAACAAAAACAGATTAACAAAACCTTAAGATGGAACTAATAAAGATTATTTATTGATTATGATGAAAAGGATTCAAAAACCCCGCTCCTCAACTTTTTTTGATGCAAAAAAATGGCTACTAAAAAAGCCACAGTTTAAGGCCGAATTGTTTATTTTAGATAACATTGCAGAATTTTACCCCCCAAAAACCCCACTCCTCAACTTTTTTTGCGATAAAACACTTCAAAAATAAACCCGACGAGGCGGGTAATTCAAACGTCGCTTAGCCACAAAATCGCTTTTTATAGCTAAACGACGTTGACTCGTTGAGTCAGCTTACTTTTAATCACTTAATACTATTTTTTATCACTCCCACCCCCGCCCTAAGGATTAAGAACGAAGGAATAAAAACTAAGGATGGGAGCAAAGTCCGTAGTCGTAGTTGTAGGTGTAGTCCCCATTCACGTAACCGTAGTCTGAGTCCACGTTAAACTGTTTACTACCAAACGGTTCACTAGTCCAGTGCCAACCGCTGTTGAAGCCAGCGCCTGAATAATAATCCATTGCGCCCCACTCCGAGAAAAAGCCAGAACCTATATGACGCGTGTAAAGATTATAAGGCGAGGAAGGGGTGGCCCCGACTGAACCACGACACCTAGAATCATAATAGGAGCCAGGCGGACAAGATGCATTGGTTAAATCCTTTACCTTAGGAAGGCGATAACCAAGACTATTACACCAAGATAATGTATTAGAATAATTTTTCTGCACAGAACCTCGGTTGACGAACCACTGCTTCAAAGTAAAACCATATTTGACGACTGGAGCACCATTAGTATCACGACCGACCAACTCGAATGTCTGAGGCAAAGTAGGTTTAGAAATAGGAATAGGACTGGATGAATCCTTCTGGGATTGAGTAGCGTAAGGACCAGTTAAAGTAACATGAACGCTTGTAGCAGTAGGACGAGACATTGTGACTGTGATACCTCCATGAGAAACAGGAGACCAAGACAATGGCTGACTTACACCACTAATGAGTAAATCAAAGTACAGTCCATTAGCACCAGTTGTAGGAAAGTTTTGGCCGTAAAGTGACGGGTCAGTTGACTGAGGGATAAAACCATTACCAGGGACCCACATCGAAGCTGGGCCTGCATAATTATCTGAACCCCAACTCACACTAGGAGTGGCCAAACAAACCACAGGCGAAGCCTTAGGATTAACATAATAAGTCACATAACTAGCACGGAAATCACTATGATTAGGAACCCCATAACGTGTGGATAATGTACCGTTAGTACTTGATAACGTAACCCTATAAGGAGCCTTACAAATCTCCGGCACTGTACTGCGTGATACCGTTTGACCGCTTTTATCGACGATAGATAAACTCAAAGAACCTGTGGCAGTAACGTCACTATCACCATCATCATCACCCCAATAATTATTAGGAGGACCGATAAGTGTACTTAAATCGACTGAATTAGTATTAGTTGGGACCAACATACTTATATCAGCAAAACTCTGACCCGCAACCGGCAAGGAGATTGGGGTCATATATGAAAGATTGGTTGATGGCATATATTGCGTACCATCAGATAACGTAATCCCAAGCAGACCGTTAGCATCAACCACACGAGTACGACCACCATCGAAAGTCAGATAAGGTGCACTACCCTGTATCGCATTCCTAGTTGTCTGTGATGTCAATGCATGACTGGAAAAAGGAAGAAAAAAAGCCACGAAAAAAACAATCTGCCGGGATAATTTGGGAAAGGATCGAAAACAGGATCTGAAAGGGGATCCGGAAAACGATCGGAAAAAAGATCGAGAAGAGGATCGCGGAAGCGATCGCGCGAAAATTCGCAGAATTTCACTTGATTGCGTGGAAAAACAAGTTTTAGTGAAAAATTTAAGTTGAGAGTTGAACTTAGACGAATCTAAAAGATAGGTTGGCCAGGTTGCCTGTTGCCTGTTGCCTGTTGAAAATTATAATGCATTTTAGACTACCTTGTCAAGTAATTTTTTGATTAATTTACAATTTTATACTTTTCTATCAAATTTTAGCCTATTAGCTAAAACCGTGTAAAAAGTATAGTGATTGGAAAAACACGATGCAACACTTTTTTTCGCTCATTTACGTTAACTTTTGTAAATAGGTTCTAAAAAAGATCTGGGTTATAATTATTTAATTATTGTTTTAATTTAATATATCGCAGTTACAAATCTTTAAAATTAGAGCAATTGATCCTCAAGAATTATATTTTAGTGTTTAAAATCGTGATTGTGATCATTTAAAAGTTTTTAAGTGAAATTTAAAACCTCAAAAACCCCGCTCCTCAACTTTTTTGATGGAAAAAACGGCCACTAAAAAGGCCATAGTTTAAAGCGGAATTACTTATTTGAGGCAATATTTCAAAACAGAATTTAGACCCCAAAAACCCCGTTCCTCAACTTTTTTTACTGAGGACACTAATTATGAATAATAACTTATCCCTAACAATTTAGCTATCACTTGATTTTCAGCTAGCTGTTTTGGTTCTGCATTAAAAATGACGTTTCCATTTTCAATAACCACACAGCGAGAAAAATGGCTAAGTGACTCATCCAAATAATGCGATACCATCATTAAGGTCAGATTAAATTCACTACAAACCTGATTCACCAATGCCAACATTTCAAAGCGCAGAGCCTGGTCAAGGGCAGAAAATGGCTCATCTAATAATAATATAGGACGATGTTGTATAAGACAGCGAGCCAGTGCCACGCGTTGCCGTTGGCCACCTGATAGCTGTTCGGGATAGCGATGGTTAAAGCCTTCCAGCCCGACACGAACCAGAATATCATTAATAGTCGTTTGTTCAGCTCGACTCAGTTTTAATGTCGGCTTGATGCCTAAAGCAATATTTTGTTCAACCGTTAGATGGCTAAATAAGTTATTTTGTTGAAATAGCATCGATACCGGGCGTTTACCGGGTAACGTTGTTGTGACATTTTGGTTATTTAAGATGATTTGTCCTGATTTAGGAAAGATGAACCCCGCAATTAAGCTAAGTAAGGTGCTTTTGCCCGCACCACTTGGGCCGACAATAACAACCCGCTCTTTAGCAGCAATATTTAGCGTAAAGTGCATGTTGAAGTTGTCATATTGATATTCAATTTTTTGAAGTTCGATCATAATCCATCACAACCAATAAACTAAAAGATAAAAGTAATAACATCGCCGCTGTCACGATACTTTCTTGATAATGATAATGCGATATCTGTTGATATAAATAATAAGGTAACGTGGTCACCGACTGCCCGCCAAACAGAGCTATTACCCCAAAATCGCCCAATGACAATATGGCAGCAAGGGCAAAACTCATCAACATAAGGCTTTTTAACCCCTTAAAATCGACCAAATAAAAGTGCGTTAAACCATTGATATTAAGGGTTTGGGTTAATTGCCAATAGCGTGCCGTAATATCATACATTGGCGTAGCTAAATTTTTAAGGATGAAAGGTAGCGCCATTAACCCATTACAAACCATAATTAATAAGCAGATAAAAACAGTGTTATGACTAAAACCGAATAACAATAAAAACAATCCCGATGCTAATACCATGTTTGGTATAGCTAATATCAAGGAGGCAACCATCATAAGCCGATTACTTAATTGACGTTGTTGGTTAATCAATAGTCGGCAATTGGTCCATAGCAAAAGCAATCCAAGAAAGATCGCTATCATAGCCGAACCTATAGCAATAAGGATTGAATAGAGTAAGGCTTGTTGCAACATCGATGTGAGTAATGAGATTTGAAAAAAATAGAAACCTTGAAAAAGTATAGTAATCATCGGGGACAATATAAATAATCCCCCTATTACGATAATTATCATACTAATCATTTTTAACCAATTGGTTATCGGTAATTGATAGTTGGAGTGACTAAATTTAACACTCAGCTTTCTATCATTGCTATTTATTTTCTGCATCAAGCTAATAAAAGCAATACAGCAAACCAACTGCACACAAGATAGTAATGCGGCTTGTAGTAGATCAAAGTCTCGCACCGCTTGATAAATAGCCACTTCCAGCGTGGTATATTTTGGACCACCACCCAATGCAAGCACAATGGCAAAACTCGAAAAACAGAGCATAAAAATAAGTGCTGCCATAGGCAATATTTGTCTACGAAGTAACGGCCATTCAAGTAATTTAAAATAGGTAAATGTTGAAAAATTAAGTTGTGCCGCTAACTGTCTTTGTTCTATAGCAACACTGTTTAATGTTTTGTAAAAGAGCACACAAGCATAAGGAAAATTCAAAAAAACATGAGCCAACAAAATACCTTGCAAGCCATAAATAGGAAATGAAAATGGGATATGCAGTACTTGGCAAATGTAAGCCAGTAAACCTTGTTGCCCATATACCGACAACAACCCTGTCACAACCACCAAAGCGGGTAAAATAAAGGTAATTGGCATTATTTTTATCAGTAACTTTTTACCTTTAAAATCAATAAAGGAGAGCGCCTTAGCCATTAATATTGCTGATGCCAGCGAAAGTATTGTCGATAACAAAGCTTGATAAAAAGTGATCCAAACAATATGAAGCACATAACTATCAAGATAAATCGTCAAATTTCCTGACTCTAAGGCAAATCGCCAAATAGCAATAAGTGCCGAGCTTAAAATGATGAGTATTAAGCTCGCTGCACTCATTCCGGGTAATAACGATTTAAATTTCAACATTGGCGATACGGATCTATTTACTAATTGCCGATTGCCATTCTCGAATCCAAGCTTTTTGATGTTTTTCAATCTCTGCTGGCTCAAATTCTAACGATTTATTGACCGAATTAATTTGCGCAAAGGCATTAGGTAGATCCGTTTTGATAATCGGATACATCACATTTTTCTCAGCAAATTGGTGTTGGACTTCAGGTGTCAGCAAATAACGTAAAAATTGGCGCGCTAGGTCAATTTCTTGACTGTATTTAATAATTCCGGCTACTTCAACTTGACGATAGTGCCCTTCATCAAAAATAGCTGCTTCGTAGTGATGCTCGTTTTCATTAATGATATGTGCCACTGGCGATGTACTGTAACTAAGGACAAAATCCGCTTCGCCTTTTAAAAACATACCATAAGCTTCGCTCCAACCTTTGGTGACTGTCACCGTGTTTTTAGCGATTTGTTGCCACGCTTCTGCTGCTTTATCTCCATAAACTTTTTTTACCCAAAATAGTAAACCGAGTCCTGGTGTACTGGTTCTTGGATCTTGGTAGATGATTTTCCAACCGGCTTTGTTTTCAACCAGTTCATGTAAAGAATGAGGTGGATTTTTGACTTTGTTATTATTGTAGATAAAAGCAAAATAACCAAAATCATAAGGCATAAAACTATCATCCCACCAATTGGTGTTAAGATTGTCGGGTTTAGCGATTTGATGAGGAATAAGAATATTCGCTTGTTTGGCTTGCTCTAATAGGTTGTTATCTAACCCTAAAATAACATCCGCATTCGTTTTATCGCCTTCAAGGCGAATACGATTTAAAACCGACACACCATCACCTAATGTCACAACCTCAAGTTGGCAATTGCATTGGGCTTCAAACCCTTTTTTGATTGCCTCGCCAGGTCCCCACTGTGACATAAATGAATTATAGCTATAAACCGTCAAAGTAGGCAGTTCTGCATTGGCTAATGGGCTAAAAAGAGAAAATAGAAAAATAACAGGTAGTAAAAAGTTTTTACAAAACATTTTGCCTCCAAAGAAATAGGTAAAAGACAAAAGGTTTGAGCAGATATAATAACTCAAATCCCTCCGCTGGCATTATCCAGTTCAGGTTCGACGAGTTATGTCAGTCAATCTGACACTCTCAGCCCACTAGGGCACCCCGTTGAGAACGATATTAGTTTAGAGGCTGAAGGTATAATTGTAAATAGTTACCTTCAACGGTTGCCTGCAAACTTATCTATGATTTTGGAAGAGAGTAACTGCGCTTGATCAAACTGATAGCTTTATAAAATTCCCGCTTAGCCCCATTTGTAATCAGAAAATCGATTTCTTGCTTATTTAAGGGGGGGAGTGAGTTTTGCATATTCATCCAAAAGGATATTTTCACCATAATTATCATACTATTTTGTCAATTGTGAATCTGATTTCTTGCAGATGACCTTGAGCAAACACCGAAGTTGAAAAGAGCAAAAGGATATTGATAATCAGGTAGTTAAATAAATTTCGGCACCTGTTTTCTCTTTATTTTTTTATCTATTTTATAATTGAGTTGATAGATTACATCTAAATAAAAAAATTTTCGTTTATCAAAGAATCAGCTATTTACTTGTCCTTAACTAATCCCACAGTGACAATTTATCAATTTATCAGTATTATATTGGGCATTTTATTTTAATCGATTAGGTTCAGTGTGAATATTCAACAACTATTAACACAACGTGTTTCTCAAGCAATGATTATGGCGGGTGCTGATAAAAACTGCGACGCTTTAATCAAGCAATCAGCTAAAGCCCAATTTGGTGATTACCAAGCAAATGGTATCATGTCTACCGCTAAAAAATTGGGAATGCCACCACGAGCATTAGCTGAAAAAGTTTTACAACATCTTGATATTGATGATATTGCCGATAAAATCGAGATCGCCGGTCCTGGTTTTATTAATATCTTTTTAAAAGATAGTTGGATTGCTGAACAAAACGAAGTCGCGCTAAATAGTGATAAACTGAATATTACTTTACCAGCCAAACCACAAACTATTGTGGTTGATTACTCTGCACCAAACGTAGCAAAAGAGATGCACGTCGGCCATTTACGCTCAACTATTATTGGTGATGCTAGTGTCCGAGTATTAAGCTTTCTTGGTCATAATGTTATCCGTGCCAACCATGTTGGTGATTGGGGAACCCAATTTGGGATGTTAATCGCCTATCTTGAAAAAATGGAAAACGAACATGCCAACGATATGGAACTTTCAGATTTAGAATCGTTCTATCGCGCAGCAAAAAAACATTACGACGAAGACGAAGCCTTTGCCGAAAAAGCCCGTAATTATGTCGTAAAACTTCAAGGTGGTGATCAATATTGCCGTGAAATGTGGCGAAAACTGGTGGATATCACCATGACACAAAACATTGCCACATATAAACGCCTTAATGTCACCTTATCGGTTGAAGATACAATGGGCGAAAGCATCTATAACAGTATGCTACCAGGCATTGTTGCCGATCTAAAACAGAAAAAATTAGCGGTTGAAAGTGACGGTGCCATCGTCGTATTTCTAGATGAATATAAAAATAAAGAAGGCGAACCAATGGGCGTTATTATCCAAAAACGTGATGGTGGCTATCTTTATGCAACAACCGACATTGCCTGTGTAAAATATCGTTACGAAACACTTCATGCTGAACGTATTTTATATTATACCGATTCACGTCAACACCAACATCTAGAACAAGTTTGGGATATCGTGCATAAAGCGAAATATGTACCAGAATCCTTAAAACTTGAACACCACATGTTTGGAATGATGTTAGGTAAAGACGGCAAGCCGTTTAAGACTCGCTCAGGTGATACCGTAAAATTAAACGACCTGCTTGACGAAGCTACAGAGCGTGCAGAAGCACTCATTAAAAGTAAAAATCCCGATCTTTCTCCAACAGAACTTGCCAAAGTGATTGATGCAGTAGCGATTGGCGCAGTGAAATATGCCGACCTATCCAAAAATCGTACCACCGATTATGTTTTTGATTGGGATAACATGTTGTCATTTGAAGGCAATACTGCACCATATCTACAATATGCCTATACACGCGTACTGTCGGTGTTTAGAAAATCAAATATCAACGAAGATAGCTTAACTGGTAATATCAATTTAGGCACGGACAAAGAGCGAACATTAGCAATTCGATTAATTCAATTTGATGAAACCGTTTCAACCGTTGCTGTAGAAGGCACACCGCATGTGCTATGCGCCTATTTGTATGATATCGCCACCCTATTTTCTAGCTTCTATGAGCACTGCCCAATTTTGGCAGCCGAAAATGAAGACTTGAAACATAGCCGTCTAAAACTGGCATCTTTAACAGCAAAAACCCTTAAAACCGGTTTAGATATGCTTGGTATTAAAACGGTTGAAAAAATGTAACAAAACCAGCCACCGATATTGTTCAATATCGGTGGTATATCGCCACTTAAAAACATCTTAAAAATTTCAGCATTTAAAATTGAGGGGAGTTTTATAAAACCAAATTCATCCCCAAAAAATCCTCAACTTTTTGATATAAAAACACAACTAAACACCACAGCTTAAAGCTGGATTATTCATATAAAACAATATTAAAAAGTAGGATTTAGAACCCCAAAAACCCCGCTCCTCAACTTTTTTTGTAATAAAAAAATAAACCCGCGGGTAATTCAAACATCGCTAAGCCACAAAATCGCTTTTTATGGCTAAACGACGTTGGCTCGTAGCTTGCTTTTAATTGCTTAATACTATTTTTTATCACTCCCACCCCCGGCCTAAGGATTAAGGACGAAGAAATAAGAGCTAAGGATAGACGCAAAGCCCAGAGATGTAGTAGTTGGTGTCGCTGTTCCACTCCACAAAACCGTCGTTTGAGCTCACGGTAAACTGCTCTCTACCATGCGGGTCACTAGTCCAGTAAAAAGCGCGCTTAAAGCCAACGCCTGAATAATCTTCCATATAACCCCACTCAGTGAAAAAGCCTGAACCAATTCTACGTTGGTAATAATTATAAGGTGAGGAAGGGGTGGCACCAACTGAACCCTGACACCTAGTGCCTGAATGACTACCACGACAAGATGCATTAGTTAAATCCTTTACCTTAGGTACTCGATAACCAATACGACTACACCAAGATAAAGCAGGAGAATAATTGGACTCAGTCACATTACCACGGTTGACGAACCACTGCTTCAAAGTAAAACCATATTTAACGACAGCATTACCTCGACTATCACGACCGACCAACTCGAAAGTCTGAGGCAAAGTAGGTTTAGAAATAGGAGTAGGACTGTTTGAATTATGCTGGGATTTGGTAGCGTAAGGACCAGTTAAAGTAACACGAACGCTTGTAGCAGTAGAATTAGACATTGTGACGGTGATACCACCCAGAGAAACTGGAGACCAAGACAATGGCTGACTACTACCACTAATATCTAAATCAAAGTACAATCCATTAGCACCAGTTGTAGGAAAGTTTTGACCGTAATAGCGAGGGTCTGTTTTTTGTGTGAGAAAACCCTTAGCAGGGTCCCACATCCAAGTCGGACCTCGGAAATCGTGAGATGGTGCCCAAGACGCTTCACCAAGCTTACCATATTTTAAATTAGGTCTGGCAAAACAAACCAAAGGCGCAACTTTAGGATTGACATAATAAGTCACATTACTAGTACGGAAATCACTACGATTAGGAAATCCGTAACGAGTAGATAATGTGCCGTTAGTACTAGATAACGTAACCTTGTAAGGAGAATTACAAGTCGTTAACACTGAATTACGTGATACCGTTTGACCGTTTTTATCGACGATAGATAAACTTAAACGACCAGTAGCACTAACACCAGAATCTCCATCATCATCCCCCCAATAATTATTAGGAGGACCGATAAGAGAACTTAAATCGACTGAATTAGTATCAGTAGGAACCAACATACTAATATCAGCAAAACTCTGACCCACAACCGGCAAGACGATAGGTCTTGAAGAAGATGATGAATTGGTAGAAGGCGTATAATGTGTACCATCAGATAGTGTAATCCCAAGCAAACCGTTAGTATCAACAATACGAGTACGACCACCGTCGAAAGTCAGATAAGGTGCACTACCCTGTATCGCATTTCTAGTTGTTTGTGATGTCAATGCGTGACCTGAAAAAGGAAGAAAAAAAGCCACGAAAAAAACAATCTGCCGGGATAATTTGGGAAAGGATCGAAAATAGGATCTGAAAGAGGATCCGGAAAACGACCGGAAAAAAGATCGAGAAGAGGATCGCGGAAGCGATCGCGCGAAAATTCGCAGAATTTCACTTGATTGCGTGGAAAAATAAGTTTTAGTTAAAAATTTAAGATAGGAGTTGAACTTAGACGAATTTAAAAGATAGGTTTGGCAGGTTGGCTGTTGGCTGTTGGCTGTTGAAAATTATATTGCATTTTAGACTATCCTGTCAAGTAATTTTTTGATTAATTTACAATTTTATACTTTTCTGTCAAATTTTAGCCTTGTAGCTAAAACCGTGTAAAAAGTATAGTGATTGGAAAAACACGATGCAACACTTTTTTTCGCTCATTTGCGTTAACTTTTGTAAACAGGATCTAAAAAGGACCTGAAAGTTAACCGGTTAAATTTTGTTTTAATTAAATATATTTCAATTACAAATCTTTAAAATTAGAGCGATTGATCCTTAAAAATTTTATTTTAGGGATTTGAATTAGAAATTTAGTGATTTTGATATTTTAATAATTTTTTAAATGAAATTTAAAACCTCAAAAACCCCGCTCCTCAACTTTTTTTGAGATATAAAAACGCAAAAATAAACCCGCCTAGGCGGGTAATTCAAACGTCGCTAAGCCACAAAATCGCTTTTTTATGGCTAAACGATGTTGAATCGTAGCTTTCTTTTAATCACCTAATACTATTTTTTATCACCCCCACCCCCGGTCTAAGGATTAAGGACGAAGAAATAAAAACTAAGGATAGGAGCAAAGTCCGTAGTTGTAGTAGTGGTTCCAACTCACATTACCTTGGTGTATGCTCACGATAGCCATATAACCACCAACCGGGTCACTAGCCCAGTACCAATAGCGGTAGAAGCCAACGCCTGAATAATCTTCCATATAACCCCACTCCGTGAAAAGCCCAGCATCTATATGACGCATGTAATGATTATCAGAGGAAGAAGGGGTGGCGCCGACAGCGCCTTGACATTCTAAATCTGTATCACGACAAAATGCATTGGTTAAATCCTTTACGCTAGGCATTCGATAACCAATACTATTACACCAAGATACAGTATTATAATGATAGTCCACCTTATAACCTCGGTTGACGAACCACTGCTTCAAAGTAAAACCATATTTGACGACAGGAGTACCTTGACTGTCACGACCGACCAACTCGAAGGTTTGAGGCAAAGATGGAGTAGAAATACGACCAGGATTGGCTGAACTATGCTGGGATATGGTAGCGTAAGGACCAGTTAAAGTAACGCGTACGCTTGTAGCAGTAGAATTAGACATAGTAGCAGTGATACCTCCATGAGAAACAGGAGACCAAGACAATGGCTGACTACGACCACCAATATCTAAATCAAAGTACAATCCATTAGCGCCAGTTGTAGGAAAATTTCTACCGTAAAGTGACGGGTCAGTTGACTGAGGGATAAAACCCTTAGCTGGGTCCCACATTGAAGACGGACCAGCAAAATCAAAAGATGGGTAAGTAGGATCATCACCACGCTTACCATACATTAAATTAGGCTTAGCAAAACAAACCACCGACTCAGCCTTAGGATTGACGTAATAAGTCTCACTACTTGCACTGAAAGTACTATGATTAGGAAAACCGTAACGAGTAGATAATGTACCGTCAGTACTGGATAACGTAACCTTATAAGGTGCATTACAAATTGTTAGCACGGAATTACGTGATACTGATTGATTGTTTTTATCGACGATAGATAAACTTAAAGAACCTGTAGCAGTAACGTCAGCATCACCATCATCATCACCCCAATAATTATTAGGAGGACCAATAAGAGAACTCAAAGCGACTGAATTTGTATCAGTAGGAACGAACATACGAATATCAGCAAAACTCTGACCCTCAACCGGCAAGACGATTGGGGTTGTAGATGATGAATTGTTAGAAGGCGTGTAATTAGCTCCGTTAGATAGTGTAATCCCAAGCAGACCGTTAGTATCGACAGCACGTGTACGACCACCGTCGAAAGTCAGATAAGGAGGAGTGCCCTGTATCTGATTTGCTGTTGTCTGTGATGTCAATGCGTGACCCGAAAAAGGAAGGAAAAGAGCCACGAAAAAAACAATCTGCCGGGATAATTTAGAAAAGGATCGAAAACAGGATCCGAAAAAGGATCGCGAAAAGGATCTGAAAATGGATCCGGAAAACGATCGAAAAGAGGATCGCGGAAGCGATCGCGCGAAAATTCGCAGAATTTCACTTGATTGCGCAGAAAAATAAACGTCAGTAAAAAATTTAAGATGGGAGCTGAACTTAGACGAATTTAAATTATAGGTTGGCCAAGTTGCCTGTTGCCTGTTGCCTGTTGAAAATTATAGAACATGTACGACAATCCTGTCAAGTAGTTTTTTGATTTATTTAAAATTTTACACTTCTAAGTTATGTTTTAGCCTCGTAACTAAAACCGTGTAAAAAGTATAGTGATTGGAAAAACACGATGCAACACTTTTTTTCGCTCATTTGCGTTAACTTTAGTAAATAAGATCTAAAAAGGATCAAAATAATATTTGGTTAATTGTTGTTTTAATTAAAGATATTTCAATTACAAATCTTTAAGAATGTGATTATTGATCCTGAAGATTTTATCTTTGAGTTTAAAATCAATGACGTTGATCATTAAATAATTTTGAAATGGAATTTAGAAGATCAAAAACCCCACTCCTCAACTTTTTTATTAAAAAGATTATCTGTTTTCAACGCTTTTATGCTGTCTTTAGATATTATTTATTGGGATTAAGAATATTGTGTAGAAGGCGTTCACTGGGTTTAATGATTGTCTATTATTGTTATGACTTGGCATTTTCTAAAGATTTTACTAATTTTTCTGAATATCACCTTGATTAGTAAACATTGGCGTTAAATTTGGTCGCGCTGTGTTGAGTTTGGAATTAACCCTTTTATTGTTTTGTGCTGATAAATTATTAAATTTGCAGTCAATACAATATTGTGACGGTATAGACTCCTCAATTATTTTTACATTGATAATGTTAATCTCATTTTTTCGACTCTCGTTAGTTATTATTAAATAATTAGTTAGCTAAGTTTGGGTTATTTGTTTAGAAACTATAGACTATTGTATGGTGATTTGGTTGGGTTAAAATCTCAAAAATAATACTTTAACCATTTCATTTGTTTAAATATTTTTTAATTTAAAGTGCTTGATCTTATCATTCAAATGATTAGAATTCTCTGCAATTTATTCAAGATTAAAGTTAACTATTTATGACAAATTGTAATTTTGCAGTCCTAAACAATAATGAATGTAAAGTAGTTTGATCCTCCTTTTTGGGGGATTTTTTTTGTCCAATTAATTTTAAAAGTAACTCAATTATAGAGGCCCATTATGACCGATAGTAAAACCCTGTTATCAACGAGTCGAGATCAAAGTTTAAAAGCATATTTGATGAATAAAATTAAGCAAAATGGTGGTTGGGTTAATTCACATATGCACGCAGACCGTGCTTTTACCATTACGGTTGATAGTTTTGATGTCTATCAAAAACAGACGTTGATTGAGAAATGGGATACGCTGGATAAAGTAAAAGCCGCTATGAGCGAAGATGATTATTATCGCCATTTTAGCATGGCAGTTGAGCGGATGATTGAGCAAGGTGTGTCAGCAATGGGGTCGTTTGTTGATATTGATCCGATTGCTGAGGAACGGGCGATTCGAGGTGCTCTGCGGGCGCGTGAGACGTATAAAAAAGATATTACCATTAAATTAGTGAACCAAACGCTTAAAGGGGTTATTGATAAAGAGGCGCGTTATTGGTTTGATAAAGGGGCTGATTTAGTGGATATTATCGGTGGCTTGCCTCGTCGTGATGAGCGTGATCATGGTGAAGGTATGGGGCTTGTCCATTTAGATGTGTTGATGCAAACAGGTAAATCATTAGGCAAAATGGTACATGTGCATGTTGATCAATTTAATTCATCAGATGAGATCGAGACTGAGCAACTTACCGATAAAACTATTGAGCATGGTATGCATGGTAAGGTGGTCGCTATTCATAGTATTTCGATTACTGCGCATAGTTTGGAATATCGCCAAAAACTTTATCAAAAAATGAAAGAGGCAAAAATGATGGTGATTGCTTGTCCATTTGCTTGGATTGATAGTCCTCGTCGTGAAGAACATGGCCCTACTCGTAATTCTTTAACACCTGTGGATGAACTAGCTGCCGCCGGTATTCCTGTTGCGATCGGTACAGATAATGTGAGTGATTATATGTTACCTTTTTCAACCGGTAATATGTGGGAAGAGCTTAAATTACTCGTGACGGGTTGTCGTTATACTGATTTAGATAATGTGGTGAATGTTGCAACCAAAAATGGGCGAATGGTTTTAGGGCTTGAATAATTGCCTAGAAATCTGATTTTAAATTTTTATAAAATCTCACTTTTTGTGGGATTTTTTTGTTTATAGACGATAGTTTTCATTTCTCTTTATTTTTAGCTTACTTACGTATCGTCTTTTCACTATTTAATCTGCTTTGATTAGAGTTGTAGAAATTTGAAGATAGATTACGCGTATAATTGTTTTAGTTCATGGGTCTATTGATAAAATGGGATCATCTTGATGAAAGAAGTTAAGATTGGTTGGCGGGTTGATTTTTAACCCTTAAATAATATTTTATTTAAGGGTTAATCGCACTTTAAATGCGAGTTTTGCTTACGCGTTTATTCCTTCTTGGATTCAGTTTTACCCGTTTTGGAATGCGCTTTTCTGAGGTTGATTTGCTGGTAAAGCTTTTTACTTCCTCTGGTAAACCAACTAATTGTCGTAAGTAATTAACCGAGTCTATGCCTAGTTCCATCCATGTGCCACGAGATAAGCCTTTCGGTAAGGTGATATTTCCATAGCGAATTCGGAGTAATCGGCTAACTTGGACACCTACGGCTTCCCACATGCGACGGACTTCTCGGTTGCGACCTTCAGTAATAACCACATTGAACCACTGATTTAAGCCATCCCCACCTTGTGGTTTGATGGAGTTAAATGCAGCTGGACCATCTTCAAGCTGTACACCTTTGCGAAGTTGATTCAGTTGTTGGTCGGTAATATTGCCGAATACTCGTACCGCATATTCCCGTTCGATTTCATGCCTTGGGTGCATAAGACGGTTAGCTAGTTCGCCATCGGTGGTGAAGAGTAATAATCCAGAGGTATTAATATCAAGCCGACCAATATTGATCCAGCGTGCGTTTTTTATTCGTGGTAATCGTTCAAATACGTTTGCACGACCTTGCGGATCATGGCGAGAGCAGATCTCCCCTTCTGGTTTATAGTAAGCTAGTACGCGACAGACTTCTTTTTCTTTGCTTCTTAACTGGACTAAGTGGCCGTTGATGCGAATTTTAGGGTTGGCATTGACGTCAACGCGATCACCTAGCGTTGCTATTTTACCGTCAACGCTAATTTTGCCAGCAACGATCATGGCTTCAATCTCACGACGAGAACCATTGCCTAAATTGGCTAATACTTTTTGTAATTTTTCAGAATTCAATTTTTTCATTTTGCCTCGCTACCTTCACAGGTATCTTTATCTAAAGTTGGTTTATTTTACCTTGGGTAAAAAACGTATATCGACATAATAACGTTTTGGGTTTGCTTCATCAATATAGACGGTTATTGTCTCTTGATTAATGAAAGGTTTTGGATCAAACCAAATGTTTTCACTTTTAAAAAGATGAATCTCATCGGGTGCTGTTCTGTCTTGCCACTGGCTATAAATGATGTAAGGAGAGCGACCTCGGACAGTTAATGCAGTATTTTTTTCAATCGAATTTATCTTGGCTTCAATTTGTCGGCCACTTGCTAACAATGCTCGTTTTAGTTTATTTTTTTTAGATTTAAAATAAAAATAACCACCACTTGTTAAAAATAGTAGGCTTGCGAGTATGCCTAAAATTATTTCTCCAAGCCACATTGAGAAAGTATCGTTAATTTTAGCATGATCAGCGTTTTGCGGATCATAGATAATATCAACCACATCGCCTTTCTGATAAGCTGGAGGATTACTACCAACATTTGATTTAACCTTTCTGACTTGTTCCTGAGTATCAACAAATTGAAAGATAGGGTAATAAGATACGGATCGATTGCCATTAGAATCTTTTGAATACGACTCTTCAAAGTCAATAACGGTGCCGGTAGTACTTAGTGAAGAGTTGATAAAATTGATCTGTTTTATCGATAGATAGAGTACCAATGACATTAATCCAATACTTATAATTAAAATAAGTGCCATTATTTTCTTCATTTCTTTCCCTATATAAATGTTTAATTTTTTTTATTTAAAAGGTGAAGTATCACCACTTCCTTCCCGAATAATATCTGGATAATCGTGAGTTAGATCAATCACTGTGGTTGGTTGTTCGCTGATATAACCACCATGAACGATGGCATCAAGTTGATGACCGATTTTATCTTCTATCTCTTCAGGATCAGACTGGGCTTCATTTTCGTTAGGTAAAATTAGCGTGGTAGTCATTAAAGGTTGTCCAAGTAATTCGAGAAGCGCTAAATCTATTTTATTATCGGGAATGCGCAGTCCTATGGTTTTGCGTTTTTCGTTCATTAAGCGTCGTGGCACTTCTTTACTTGCAGGTAAGATGAAGACGTATTTTCCTGGTGTATTGTTTTTTAGCAACCGAAAAGTGGTGTTATCAACGAACGCATAAGATGAGAGTTCGGATAGATCACGACACATTAAGGTGAAGTTATGATGTTTATCAAGGTTGCGAATTTGGCAAATGCGATCTACACCATACTTGTTATCAAGCAAACAACCTAGCGAATAACCGGAATCAGTCGGAAATGCTATCACACCGCCGTCATTTAATATTTTGACAACTTGATCTAATAATCTTGTTTGTGGATTATCTGGGTGAATATAAAATGTTTGGCTCATAATATTCTTCTTTGTTGATTGCTGGTTAAAAAATGTGAGGAACGGGGTTTTTCATCACGGTTTAATTTATACCCAATCATGCCATATAGGTGTTACGCTACCCGGCAATGGTGTTGTTTTACCTAAATCAAGATAATTAACCAAATCATGAAAATCAGAGCCTTGCGAAGCCAATAACTCAAATTCATTAGCCAGTTTGGCTAGTTTTTGTAAATCATCTTGTGTTTGTCGGCTTTGTGAAACTTCAATCGCATCACCGCCGAATGTTTTAAATTCACTAATTAATAATTTTAATTTAGTTAGGGTCAAATCATAACGAGATGGGTGTGCTAATACAGCTTGTCCACCAGCAGAATGAATGGCATTAATCGCATCAGCAATACCGCAACAATTGGCCGGAACATAAGCATAACCACCTTTGCCTAGGTATTTTTTAAATGCTCGTTTCATATCTTTGACATAACCATTAGCCACTAAAAAGCGAGCAAAATGGGCTCGAGAAACGATATCACCTTTCGAATATTGTTGGGCTTGTTGATAAGCGTCGTGAATATTGACTTTAGCCAATTTTTCACTAATGCTTATTGCTCGATCAATTCGGCCTTTTTCTTGGGCTAATAACAATTCAAGCAACTGCGAATTTTCAATATCGACATTCAATCCAACAATATGAATTTCGCTATTTTTCCATATCGTCGATATCTCTACACCATGAATCAATTTTACTGGTAAGTTTTCACGCGCGATAGTCTCTTTTGCTTCAGGCAAACCTTTGATCGTATCGTGATCGGTGATAGCTAGCATGTTGATTTGATTATCTGCTGCTCTTTTAACCAGTTCAGTTGGCGTTAAGATGCCATCTGATGCAGTTGTGTGCGAATGTAAGTCGACAATCACTTTTTTCTCGAAAATTATTTTTAAACGTGTAATATACCACACAATTTGCACGACCACTAAAAGGTATATTATGAAAGATCAAATTCAGCTTGCTCAGCAAGACACTCTTGCTATTATTCAGGAACTTTTAGAAGACGGTAGTGATCCACATGCTATGTATATTATTGAGCACCATATCTCATCACAAAACTTCGATCAGCTCGAAAAAGTGGCGGTAGAAGCTTATAAATTAGGCTATGAAGCAACCGATCCTGATGAGGATGTTGATGATGAAGGCAATGTTGTTATTGGTTTTGATATTATCGCTGAAAGTCCGTTAAATGCTGAGTTAATTAACAATCAAATTGCTCAGGTGATTACATTGGCAAACCAATTCGGGGTTAATTATGACGGTTGGGGAACCTACTTCGAGGATGGCAGTGATGATGATGCTGAAGATGTGGAAACTTTGCACTAATTAATCCCCTTCTTAATCAACCTTCAACTTTTTGGGATTTATTCTTATCCGCTAAAATAGCGGATAAGAATTATATTTTACATTTTTAAGCCTACTGCCCTACTGGTTCTTTTTTGATTTGGAGAGACACTACGAACCAATACGTGTTCGACATTGTTAATGGCAACGGGTCCTTTATAACGCTGCCAACTTTCGCCTTGATTAGTTGAATATTCAATGGCTAATCCCGGATAGACGATATTAGCAATGAGTTTACCATTTTCAATTTTCGCCCCCGGTGTCGGTAAGCGATAAGCAATTTTGGCTAAATCAAGTTTGGATAATTCGCGTTGTCCCACTAAATTAGCAAATAATGTCCAATCTTTAAGTAATTGGCTTTGATCGACATAATGCGTCGTTCCTTTCGAAAATTCACGATCTTTTTGGTAAGCAATTTCCCAATCAGCTTGATGCCATGCTCGTTCTGCGACAGCTATTAACCTTGGGTATATCATATATTCCATCTGATTATCAGTACGAACAATTTCGCTCCATAGTTGTGCGGATAAGCCGTAACTGCCAGACCAATCTAACGTGCCTTTAGCATTGAATGGGTTTCCATCACGATCAACGGATGTTTCAGCATTTTGGGGTAAGTTATTTGGCGCGAAGCTAAATATTTTACGTTCATCATTAAAACGAGTAGCCCAATAATAACCGGGTTCTAACGTATTAACTTCGTAAGGAAAATCAAGATAAACATAATCAGGATTCGATATCACTATTTGATAACCTTTGTTGGTCCATTCACTCGCTGAGTCAAAACCACCCCAGTAAAGTGTGTCCCAAAAGTTAACAGTGACTTTATCGACAGCAAAGTCTTTGGCACTTTCAGCATATTTTACGCCGTCTTGCCAGGCTTGCATGTGATTGATGCCATGATTTTTAACTATTTTACTGGCTTCAATAGCAAAATAACTCGGTAGATGTTTTATATCTTTGATGGTGCCTTGTTTAACCAATGTTTGGCAGGCTTGGGATTTTGCCCATGGTAGATCTTCAATGCTTTGATCGATTAAGCCTTTACCCGCCTCTTTTGCGTGGATATCTTGATATCCCGGACCAAGACGAATATTTTTGGCTTCATCACCGCCAAAGTGCCAAACAGTCAGTGGTTGTCCTGCTTGGTTATGCATTTTGGCAATTTCAGTGATCACTTTATCGACAAAGCGTTTAGATGAATCTAAGCAAGGATTTAGGTAACTTTTTCGATCGTAAAATTGTACCGTTGTGGTATTTGAATCATCACTTGGATCAACTAAACGAAACTCATTAGCTTCTGCTTGTTTACCTTCTTGCATTAGGCGTTGATAACGTGCTTCCATAGACACAATTGCCGCTCTGGCATGTGCTGGCATATCAATTTCAGGGATCACCTCAATAAAGCGATCTTTAGCATATTTGACAATTTCAATGTAATCATCACGACTAAAGTAGCCACTACCTAAATTATCACTATTAGGCCCTGATCCTAATTGCGGTAATAGACATTTGTTTTCGCTCAGATCATGACAACGCTTGCTACCGACCTCGGTCAATTCCGGAAGACCTGGGATCTCAATTCGCCATCCTTCATCATCACTAAGGTGAAAATGGAATTTGTTTAATTTATAACTCGCCATTTGATCGAGTAATCTTAATACCGCTTGCTTTGTTTTAAAGTTACGTCCGGTGTCTAACATAATGCCACGATAGTCAAAGCGTGGGTAATCTTCGACTTTTAGCATAGCAATGGTTGGGTTTTCGTTAACGGGAATCAACGATAAGATCGATTCTACACCATAAAAAATCCCCCGTTCATCAAAGGCAGTTATAGTCGCTTGCTTATCGCCAATATTCAGTTGATAAGCACCTGATACGCCATTTTTAAATTTGGCCGCATCAATATTTGCTACAATCTTATAACCTTTATCCGTTAATGGGATATTTAAATTGTTAAATTGTTGATTGAGTACGGCTAAGCTGGCGTCATTAAGTCCTTTTAATTGAAGATGAATGCCATTTTTACCAAGCTGTATATCTTTTTCAGCAAGGGTAAGTTTCACCGGCGTTGGAATAATTTGCCCACGCATGGCCTTTTTATCAAGTGGCTTAATATCGGCATTACGTTCAAATCGATTAACCGTCGTCATTAAAATATTATGATCATCGGGCGTGCGTTTCCACTGTTCACCAGTTAGGGAAACAAAATCATCCAATTCAGTATTACTGATCACTTTAGGTGTGGCGTCGGTCGATGTTACATACCAGCGAGGGATAACATCCGATTCGCTTAACTGCCAATACTCACCGATAATAGGTATATCTATGCTAGCTTTAGCCGGAAATCCGGTAAATTTTTCAGTTGGCTCTATTTTATGAAGATCACCGGTAAGATGAGTGATTTTGAATTGATCATTGTCAACCGCCAATATCATTCTGATACTACTAAAATAGATTGCCCAATCTTTGTCGTTGATAGCTTCGCCATCATTGTTTAACGAGATTGTGGCTTTGAAACAAGATGCCCAATCAGCACCTAAAATTGCACAATCAACACCATGTTCACCCGCTTGATTATCAACAATAGTATATTTGACACTAAGCTTTGAACTTATTTCATCAACAATTTTCTGAGAGGCGTAAGCCGAAGAAGCTACTCCAAAACTTAGCAGAGAAACGATTGAAGTAAACAATATTTTAGATTTTTTCATAATATTTCCCTATTTTTGCTTTGCTTGAAACACAGTGAAAGGTATTGTGACAATAAACTTGATATCTCGTTCATCTTGGAAAATGTTGCCATATCCACCACCCCAACTGTTGATATGATTTTCATGGTTATTATATTTGGTGTAATGTAATTGGAAAGAGGTGTCCTTAGCCCAAGTGTCTTGAATAGTGTAGCCTAAATCAAAATTGTAAGCTGATTCAACTAAGCGATTCTTTTGATTTTTTGCTATTGAATTTGGTTTTGCATCCCAACCAAAAGCATAAGATGCGCCCGTTCTCCAGCCTGTTAGATACGTTGATAGATTCCCTAAGTCGTAAGTCACTTCAGCAAATAGGGCTTTTTCACCATTAGCATTAAAGTCCGATCGTGAGTTCCACCAAACATCTAGTCGTCCATTAGATGAAGCATAATCTGGCGTCATACGTTGTAAAAAGAAGCCTTGTTTACCTTCAGCCTTAATTGCTACCCCTTCAAGGCGTAGACCAACTGGTCCAACTTGGTAAGCTAATGTTGCCGCTTGTAACCATGCTAAGCCGTCATAGACCTTATCCCCTTTATGAGACTGGTCTTTGGCGCCATAAAATTGATAACTCATGGTTAACGGATTATCAAACATGTCTGTTTTATAAGATGCTTTACCAAAATATTGATTCATGTAATTTTTGGCTTGACCAAAGGCGGTTTCTAACACTAAATCATTTTTGAAGTCATATTTCAAACCGGCTGAGTGTAGATAATCAATCTTCTTCCCTTTTCCCCATTGTTTAAATTCATAAAGGCGTTTGTACCATGGCGCTTTATATTTATCTGTCCACATATAAGACATCGATAAGGCACCAGCTTGATCAAAATCGAGCGTTGTGCCTAATTCAAAACCTCGATAAGTACCCGGTAATAAACTCCAGTGAGGGGCTAATAGTGTTTGACCAGATGGCTGAATAAAACCGGCTTTTAGCCAAAATAATTCATCTTGCCTAAAATTGACCTGTGCTTTATAAAAGCTCACACCACTGACATCTTTTTTCCAATCCTCACCCCAGCGGGTGCGTGCGCCACTAAAACCAATTTCATTAGGATGACCATTGCCACCGTTACTGACTTCCCATGCACCATATCCGCCCAGTTCAATACCAAGGTGATCAGCAATATAGCCTGATCTAAAATCTAAATTTGTGTTGAATGATGAGTGCCTGAGGTTTTTTTCATATTTATGTTCTTCAATATTTTTTCTTTCTCGATCACGATTCCAAAAAAATACGTTACCGGTTAATGATGCATCATCAATAAATTCACTAACATACTGAGCTTGTGCGGGGCATATGCTAGTTAAAATGGTTATCGATAAAAAAAGTTTAGTAAAAAGATTAAAACGATAGGGTAAACCAAGTGCATTATCCAGACTCATAATTTCATTCCCATATTTATATAACTGACCGCTAAATTGCTTTAATCGGATGCTATAAGCCAAACTAAATTCGTTATTACTTTGAATTGCTTTCTAAACTACGAAACATATTTAGGTGGAGATTGGACAAATATGCATTTTTATAATGCATAAACATATTTTAGTTCGCAAATTAATTCATCTAAATTCGTGATCTAAATCACCAAAAAGTTGTAAATTTAGCTTATTTTTGCATGATTTTTGGTTCTTTTTTTACGAAATAAATTAATTAAGCTCTATTTTTGCTGGCTTTTAAGTCATGAAATGATGGTCAGAATTAGCAAAAAAATGAATAATTTTGATGGAGTAGGTAAAAAAAGAGAAATGTATAACATTTCTCTTAGGGATTGATAGCTAAATTAGTTTTCAGTATCTAGTTCTTCAAAACTTTTTACTAATTCATCAATGGCTTTCATCTGTTTTAGGAATGGTTCAAGTTTTGCTAACGGTAATGCTGATGGACCATCACATTTTGCATGACTTGGATCAGGATGTGATTCTAAAAATAATCCAGCAATACCTACCGCCATACCTGAACGAGCTAATTCAGTAACTTGACCACGACGACCACCTGACGCAGCCCCCATTGGATCACGACATTGTAGCGCATGAGTGACATCAAAAATCACTGGCGAACCTTTGCTAACTTTTTTCATTACGTTAAAGCCAAGCATATCAACAACAAGGTTGTCATAACCAAAGCAGCTACCACGATCACAAAGGATAACTTGGTCATTACCCGCTTCTTCAAATTTTTCGACAATATTGCCCATTTGTCCTGGGCTAACAAATTGTGGTTTTTTGACATTGATTACAGCACCAGTTTTCGCCATTGCAACAACTAGGTCTGTTTGTCTTGCCAAAAAAGCGGGTAATTGAATAACGTCAACGACATCGGCAACGGGTTGGCACTGCTCTTCGGTATGAACGTCAGTGATAATTTTTATACCAAATTGCTGTTTTAATTCTTGGAAGATTTTCATCCCCTCTTCTAACCCAGGTCCTCGATAAGAGTGAACTGATGAGCGATTAGCTTTATCAAAAGAGGCTTTGAAAATATAAGGAATATTCAGTTTATCGGTTACTGTCACATAGTGTTCACAAATTTTCATAGCTAAATCGCGTGATTCAAGCACATTCATACCACCAAATAATACAAACGGTAAATCATTAGCTACCGTGATATTACCTACTTTTACTTTTTTTTGTTTAATCATAAACTCATTCCTAGTTAAGGTTTAAACCAACGACCAAGTGTGACTCTGTCATTGCCACTGTAATCGGTGAAGGTTTCGACTAATTGAAATCCGTGTTGTTTAAAAATAGTTTGCACCGCTAACCCCTGTTTCCAACCATGCTCGATTAGCAGCCAACCATACTGATTTAAATGTTTAGTTGCGCCTTGTACTATGACTTTAATATCAGCAAGTCCATCATCTTCAGAAACCAATGCGCTACGAGGCTCATAACGAACGTCGCCTTGCGATAGATGAACATCGGTTGGATCAATATAAGGGGGATTACTGGTAATCATAGAAAATTTACGATTTTTTATCGGCTTATACCAATCACCCAGTAAAAAGTAAACATTATTAACATCGATTTGCTTGGCATTTTTTTGAGCTAATATTAACGCATCTTTGTTTTTTTCGATTGCGGTAAATAAACAATCAGGACGTTCAGTTGCCATGGCGATTGCAATCGCTCCGGTTCCTGTCCCTAAATCCAGAACTTCACAAGGAACTTTTGGTAAATATTCTAAACCAAGTTCGACAAGCTTTTCAGTATCGGGGCGAGGGATTAATGTCGAGTTGGAGACATTAAATTTTAATGACCAAAATTCTTTTTCACCTGTTATGTAGGCAATCGGCTCACCTTCTTGACGTCTTTTTAAATAAGCATCTAAAGCAATGACTTCATCGTCAGTTAATGATGTTTCACTAAAAGCCATTAAAAAAGTGCGTGTTCTATGAGTTACAAAACTCAATAAAATTTCTGCATCACGTTTTGGGCTTTCGCTTTCAGTTAAGGTTTGCGACGCAAATTTAAGCCATTCTAAATAGGTCATTCATCCTGTTCCGATAACGCTGCAAGCTGATCTGCTTGGTACTCTTGTACTATTGGTTCAATTAGCATATCTAATTTACCTTCCATCACTTCATCTAAGCGATAAATGGTAAGATTTATACGGTGGTCAGTAACCCGTCCTTGAGGATAGTTATATGTTCGGATACGGTCTGAACGATCACCCGAACCTAATAAGTTACGTCTGGTTGATGCTTCTTCTTGTTGACGTTTGCGCGCTTCGGCATCTTGAATACGTGCAACTAATACAGACATCGCTTTCGCTTTGTTTTTATGTTGTGAACGTTCATCCTGACATTCAACCACAATCCCAGTTGGAATATGGGTAATACGGATTGCTGAATCAGTGGTATTAACATGCTGACCACCTGCACCGGATGAACGGTAGGTGTCAATTTTTAAATCCGCTGGATTGATTTCTGGCATTTCTGCTTCAGGAATCTCAGGTAAAACAGCAACAGTACAAGCAGATGTGTGAATACGACCTTGTGACTCAGTTTCAGGTACGCGTTGAACACGATGTCCACCCGATTCAAATTTTAAGTGGCCATAAACTCCATCACCACTGACTAACATGATCACTTCTTTATAACCGCCATATTCACCATCATTTGCACTCATGATTTCAACACGCCAGTTACGAGATTCGGCATATCTTGTGTACATTCTGGCTAAATCACCCGCAAAGATTGCAGCTTCATCACCACCTGTACCCGCTCGAACTTCAACAAAACAGTTGTAGTCATCATTCGGATCTTTCGGTAATAAAAGTACTTGTAATTGTTTTTCTTGCTGTTCAACTTGAGCCATGGCTTCATTTAACTCTTCTTGAGCCATTTCACTCATTTCAGGATCAGATAACATCATCTTGGCAGTTTCGATATCTTCTTGAGTTTGCTGCCAATTAGCAAAGCACTTAACCACATCGGTTAATTGTGCATATTCTTTTGAAAGGGTTCGAAATCGGTTTTGATCGGCAATAACCGTTGCATCAGATAGTAATGCTTGAACCTCTTCATAACGCTCTTGTAGCGTTTCCAATTTACTAATAATTGAAGGTTTCATAACTCTATATGTTTGATAATGATTAATTGAATTTGCCCGGCATTATATACTCAATTGCCTCTAAAATACAGTTTCTACTTACTTATACCTAAGCTAAACAAGATTGTTAATAGCAACATATTGGTGAGGATATGATTATTAGATTGAATAAAAAATGTTACACGTGTCACAGATTTTAATTTTGGTCGTTTTAAAATTACTTAACTCCATATAACATCATTTGTAAACGATGTCATCACGAATCAATAAACCTTTTATTCATACTGAACCACCTTTTTGCTTTAAATATTGTTATCGCATACATAAAAATGTTGTTAAATATTATAATTATTCAAGGAGTTAATTTTATGAAGAAGATGTTTATGTGTAGTCTGATTGGGTTAAGTTCAATGGCAAATGCGGCTATTCAATGGGATACTCCGCAAGGACAATTAAAGTTATATGGAGACGTCGAATTCAATGTGGATGCCGCTAGTAGCAAACAGCAACTTAGCTCTTTGAGGGAGACTGCTGATAAAAAAAATAAACCTTCTGACAAAGATCGTTGGGATATCAATGGTCGTATATTGATTGGTTTAGATGGCTATCGTGAAATTAACAACAAAAACTATGCTGGATTCGTAGTGCAACCATTAGCAGATTTAGGTGGTGATATGAATCTGGATGATGCGGCATTTTATTTTGGTCAAAAAAATGAGTGGAATATTAAAATTGGTCGTTATGAAGCTTATGATATGTTCCCGCTTGGACAAGATACCTTTATTGAATATTCAGGTAATACAGCCAATGATTTATATGAAGATGGCTTTGGCTATATCTATATGTTGAAAGAAGGTCGTGGCCGTAGTAATAATGGTGGGGGTATTCAATTAAATACACCGCTATTTGATAATGTCAATTTTGAGTTAAATGCATTGGTCAATAATGGCGAGAAAATGTTTAATAAATCGGCTTATCATGGTTATGAAATCGATAAAAAGAAAAACGTGGTCTATTTACGTCCCGTTCTATCTTGGAAAAATGAAAGCATTTCAACCGCAATTGCTGCCGAAACAAATGTGGTAAAAAATGCTTACGGTTATCATGATGATGACGGTAAATTCCGCGATCAATCACAAAGAACTGGTTATGGCGCAACTTTTTCATGGAACAATCAAGGGGATTGGGACGCAGCAGGATTCAGATTTAATGCCAGCTTTGCTTATATGAATGCTAAAGATGAAAAAGATATGACTATTGGCACAAATATTGTTTGGGAAAAAATTGGCTTAGGTTATTTGTTTGCGAATAATGATATCAAAAAATTTAACCCCTATAATCGTGTTAAAGATGGCCATATAAATAACAAAGGTAAATATAAAATTCACACTGTTAATGCCTCATATCTAATTGATGATGTGTTAGATATGGATAATTTTAATATCTATTTAGGTGCATATTGGTCATTACTTGATAGAAGTAAATCTCATGGCGATAACACCGATGATCGTTATGGTGCTCGTGTAAGATTTAAATACTTCTTTTAAGTAGTTGAAGTAAATTCTCGATTAAGCCAGTTTAATACTTATTTTTAAAACTGGCTTTTTTATTGCTTTTGGCTAGTTGGTGAAATGATCAACCAATTAATAATTATTCATTATATTAAAATCAATTTTTTCTTATCAATTAGAAGACTCTCATTATAAAAAAGAATTATAGCTACAATTTTATTTTCTATGATTTTGCAAAAAACACCTTCAAAAACCCCGCTCCTCAACTTTTTTTGATATCGTGATTTATCATTTTGCGAATAATTAGATCATTTTTTATAAATAGGATTGTCGAAATTGTAATTTTTTATTCGTACTTTTCCGATAATGTGAAAAGATTTAGCGGTTAAAAATCGCAGGATAATAAAAGTAGGTTAGATTATTCTGATGAATTAGATAGTTATCTCCCCTATTTTACTCATTTAATCGGAAGTTTGGGAAGTGAATGTTCTCAAGCAAGAAAAATAAAATGCCGTTAGTAAGCAAACGGCATTATTTTAATGATAAGAATAGATTTTACTTATTTTTTAACGGCCTTTGGATTAGGTAGATCGGTAACCGTACCTTCATACACTTCGGACGCGAGTCCGATTGATTCATGTAAGGTTGGGTGAGCGTGGATGGTTAGTGCAATGTCTTCTGCATCACAGCCCATCTCCACAGCAAGAGTGATCTCTCCGAGTAGTTCACCACCGTTCGCTCCAACTACCGCGCCACCAAGAAGGCGATTATCGGCTTTGTTAAAGATTAGTTTAGTCATCCCTTCTGAACAATCAGATGCAATTGCTCGCCCTGATGCTGCCCATGGGAATATAGCGACCTCATAATCGATACCTTTTGCTTTCGCTTCTTTTTCAGTTAATCCTACCCAAGCAACTTCTGGCTCGGTGTATGCAATGGATGGTATGGTTTTCGGATCGAAATAATGTTTTTTACCAGCTATCACTTCAGCTGCAACATGACCTTCATGAACGCCTTTATGAGCCAGCATTGGTTGACCCACAATATCACCGATCGCGTAGATATGGGGAACGTTAGTTCTCATCTGTTTATCCACTTCAATAAATCCACGATCGGTCACATTTACCCCTGCTTTTTCAGCGTTGATAAGCTTACCATTTGGCGTTCGACCTATCGCCACTAGTACTGCGTCGTAAGTGTGAGTTTCGATGGTTCCATCTTTCTTTTCCATGGTGACATAGATTGCATCATGTTTGGCTTCGACCGTATTTACTTTAGTTTCTAAGCGTAAGGTAAATTTCTTTTGAATTTGTTTGGTAAAGACTTTTATCACATCTTTATCCGCAGCTGGGATCACCTGATCTAGCATTTCAACCACATCCACTTCTGAACCCAATGCGTGATATACCGTACCCATTTCCAGACCAATAATACCACCACCCATTAACAGTAGTTTTTTAGGAATAGTGGTTAATGCTAACGCATCGGTTGAGTCCCATATACGAGGATCGTCATGAGGAATAAATGGTAAGGTTATTGGTCGAGATCCTGCTGCAATAATAGCATTATCAAAGGTAATTTTAGTTATACCTTTGGCAGAAGTGACATCCATTGTGTGACTACCGGTGAATTGCGCTTCACCTTGAATCACATTAACTTTACGCATTTTGGCCATGCCTGCCAGCCCGTTAGTAAGCTGATTGATGACCTTTTCTTTCCAAGCACGAACTTTGTCGAGTTCTAGCTTTGGCGTTCCAAAATGGATACCATGTTCGGTGAGGGATTTTGCTTCATCCATCACTTTTGCAACATGCAATAATGCTTTAGAAGGAATACAGCCAACATTAAGGCAAACACCACCCAAGGTTGAGTAGCGTTCGACTAATGTCACATCTAATCCAAGATCGGCCGCTCGGAATGCAGCGGAATAACCCGCTGGCCCGGCACCTAATACAACAACTTGTGTTTTGATATCTTGACTCATAACTGATTTCCCCCCTTACATCACTAGTCGACGTAAGTCGGATAAAACATTAACAATATGGCTTAAGAAGCGTGCACCATCTGCGCCATCAATCACTCGATGATCGAAGGATAATGATAAAGGTAACATTAAGCGTGGTGTAAATTCTTTACCATTCCATACTGGTTTCATACTTGAGCGAGATACACCAAGTATGCCCACTTCTGGCGCATTTACAATCGGGGTAAATGATGTCGTTCCGATGCCACCAAGGCTTGAAATAGTGAAACATCCACCTTGCATA
This sequence comes from Gilliamella sp. wkB72, assembly GCF_001693745.1. Taxonomy (NCBI): domain Bacteria; kingdom Pseudomonadati; phylum Pseudomonadota; class Gammaproteobacteria; order Orbales; family Orbaceae; genus Gilliamella; species Gilliamella sp. wkB72. Next base: position 177,554 of record NZ_LZEI01000011.1, read on the forward strand.
TCACTACCTGTGAGTTTACCGTCTCGCGCTTTTTTGGAGATTTCAGCAAGTTCACGTGAAAGTTCAATAATGCCTTTTTTATTTACATCTTTAAATACAGGAACAACTAAACCATTTGGCGTGTCAACTGCCACACCAATGTTGATGTATTTTTTAATGATAAGAGTTTGTGCATCTTCTGACAATGAACTATTAAAACGCGGATAAGCAGTTAAAGCACTCGCTACGGCCTTCATGATAAACACAAGCGGTGTAATTTTGAGGTCGAGTTTTTTCTTTTCTGCTTCAGCATTTTGTTGCTTACGAAATGCCTCTAATTCAGTGATATCTGTTTCATCAAATTCAGTGACGTGCGGAATCATCACCCAGTTTCGATGTAAATTTGCACCAGAAACTTTTTGAATTTTGGTTAATGGTAAAGATTCAATTTCACCAAATTTACTGAAATCGACTTTTGGCCATGGTAATAATCCAGGGAATGCACCAGATGATCCACCGTTTTCGACTTGTTTTACGGCATTTTTGACATAGTTTTGGATATCTTCACGAAGTACACGATGTTTAGGGCCTGTAGGTTGGATTTTTGCAAGATTGATACCAAATTCTCTTGCTAATCGTCGAACTGATGGTGTGGCATGTGCGTAAGCATCGTTTTCTACAAATTCATTTGCAGTTGGTGCAAGTTTAGCAGTCTCAGCAACTGGCGCAGAAGCTTGAGCTTGAGCTTGAGCTGGTGATGAAGCTGGAGCTGGCGCAGGTTCAGCTTTAACGGGTGCACTATTCGTTTCAAACTCCATTATTTTGGAGCCAGTTTTGACTTTATCACCAATTTTTACAGAGATGCTTTTTACTGTACCAGCTAGGGTTGCCGGTACTTCCATTGAAGCTTTGTCACCTTCAACGGTGATGAGTGAATCATCAACTGAAACAGAGTCACCAACTTTAACTAATATTTCAGTCACTTCTACTTCATCGCCACCAATGTCTGGGACATTGACATCAACGACTTGGCTACTATTTTGTGCTGGTGCTGGCGCAGAAGCTGGAGCTGGAGCTGAAACTTCTGGAGCAGGCGTTTTTGACGCGCTTGCGCCCTCTTCGTCAAATTCCATAATACTAACACCTGTAGTCACTTTATCGCCAACTTTGACAATGATTGACTTCACAATACCAGCCTGTGGTGCCGGTATTTCCATCGATGCTTTATCGCCTTCGACAGTTAATAGTGATTGATCTACATCAACTTTGTCGCCGACTTTAACTAGGATTTCTGTTACTTCAACTTCATCGCTTCCGATATCAGGTAATTTTATTTCAATACTCATTATTTTTACCTCTTATGCAATACGTGGATTGAGTTTGTCAGCATTGATTTCGAACTTTTTAATCGCGTCTTCAACAATACTTGGCTGAATATCACCACGTTTAGCTAGTTCTCCTAGTGCTGCAATCACAACATAAGATGCATCGACTTCAAAATGATGACGTAAATTTTCTCGGCTATCACTACGACCGAATCCATCTGTTCCGAGTACTCGGTAGCTTTCTGCTGGTACAAATCCTCGAATTTGTTCTGCATAAAGTTTCATGTAATCAGTGGAAACAACCGCAGGATTATTATTCATTATTTGAGCAACATATGGAACTTTCGCTTCTTCGCTTGGATGTAACATGTTGTAACGTTCGCAATCTTGACCATCTCGAGCAAGTAAGGTAAATGACGTTACACTGTAAATATCAGAGCTGATGCCATAGTTTTTAGCAAGGATATCAGCCGCTTCACGAACATGACGTAGCATTGATCCAGAACCTAATAGTTGAACGGTTGGTTTGCCTTGCTGGCCTTCAACTGTGTCTAACTTATAAATACCACGACGAATCCCCTCTTCTGCACCTTCCGGCATTGCAGGTTGGGCATAATTTTCATTTAGTGTGGTGATGTAGTAGTAAACATTTTCTTGTTCACCATACATACGACGTAAGCCATCTTGCATAATAACCGCGACCTCATAAGCGTAGGCTGGATCGTATGATAAGCAGTTAGGGATAGTTAATGCTTGAATATGGCTATGACCATCTTGGTGTTGTAAGCCTTCACCATTTAATGTTGTGCGACCAGAGGTTCCTCCAATCATGAAGCCTCGAGCTTGTTGGTCACCCGCCGCCCACATTAAATCACCAATGCGTTGGAAGCCAAACATTGAGTAATAGATGTAGAAAGGAATCATCGGTAAATCGTTATTACTATAAGAAGTAGCAGCAGCTAACCATGATGCAGTCGCACCACATTCGTTAATACCTTCTTGGAGAATTTGACCTTTTTCATCTTCACGATAGTAAGCAACTTGCTCTTTATCTTGTGGGGTATATTGTTGACCATGTGGGTTATATATACCAATTTGGCGGAAGAGACCTTCCATACCAAACGTACGCGCTTCGTCAGCGAGAATTGGTACTAGTCGCGGTGCTAAATCTTTATCTTTTAGCATGATGTTAAGCGCACGCACAAAAGCGATAGTGGTTGAGATTTCTTTAGATTGTGCTTCAAGTAATGGCGCAAATTCGCTTAAAGGAGGGATAGAAACCGTTCCTGAGAATTTAGTTAGTCGTGAAGGCACATAACCATGTAATGCTTGACGTCGTTCATGAATATATTTGTATTCCGGGCTATGTTCTTCGAATTTGATATAAGGTAATTTTTCGAGTGCTTCATCAGTAACTGGAATGTTGAAGAAGTCACGAACATGGCGAACGCCATCCATATTCATTTTTTTGACTTGGTGTGCAATGTTTTTCGCTTCTGCGGCTTCACCCATTCCATAACCTTTAATGGTGTGGGCTAAAATAACTGTTGGGCGATCTTTTGTCTCTTTTGCTCTTGCAAATGCAGCAAACATTTTTTCGGGGTCTTGACCACCACGGTTTAGTCTAAAGATCTCTTCATCAGACATATCTTTGACTAATTCAGCCGTTTCAGGATATTTTCCAAAGAAGTGTTCACGTACATAAGCGCCGTCTTTTGATTTGAAGGTTTGATAATCGCCATCAAGAGTTTCATTCATTAAACGAATTAATTTTCCTGATTTATCTTTTTGCAATAATTTATCCCAACGATCGCCCCAAAGTACTTTAATCACATTCCAACCAGCACCAGCAAACACACCTTCTAGTTCGTTCACTATTTTGCCATTTCCGGTTACCGGACCATCAAGACGTTGCAAGTTACAATTGATAACAAAGACTAAATTATCAAGTTTTTCACGTGTTGCAACTGTGATTGCACCTTTTGCTTCTGGCTCATCCATTTCACCATCACCTAAGAACGCGTAAACCGTTTGTTCAGTGGTATCTTTTAAACCACGATGGTTTAAGTATTTTAAAAAGCGAGCTTGGAAGATTGCACTAATTGGTCCTAACCCCATTGATACGGTTGGGAATTGCCAGAATTCCGGCATTAATTTTGGATGAGGATAAGATGATAAACCTTTACCGTGAACTTCTTGCCTAAAGTTATCAAGCTGTTCTTCAGTTAAACGACCTTCAATAAAAGCGCGTGAGTAGATACCCGGTGAGATATGACCTTGGAAATAGATTAAATCCCCACCATCTTTTTCATTGCGAGCACGGAAGAAATGGTTAAAACATACTTCATAAAATGTAGCAGCAGATTGGAATGATGCCATATGACCACCAAGCTCTAAATCTTTTTTAGAAGCTCGTAAGACCATCATAATTGCATTCCAACGAACAATTGAACGGATTCGTCTTTCAATTTCCCAATCACCTGGATATGCTGGTTGTTCTTCGACAGGGATTGTGTTTATATAGTTACTGGTTGAAGAACCAAATAGTAAAGGTACACCACCATCTCTAGCTTTATTGACAATCTGTTCAATAATATATTGAGCACGTTCGACGCCTTCTTCTCGAATAATAGAATCTAAACTTTCCAGCCAATCCTTTGTTTCGACTGGATCGATATCATTCATTTGCATGTCCGACATATAAAACCTCTTTTTTGTTTAAAAAATGCAGTTTTTGCTATCCTTAGCTATAACAGACGCCATAACTAAAATTATAAGCTTCAACTTTGCATTACGGATGCTTAATTGATATCAGTCTGCCAGTTTCCATTAAAAAGTAAAGCAAACCACCGCTCTGAAAAGAATGTTAATTCCTATTAAATTAATCAACTATTTCAATTATTAATATAAATAAAAAGATAATTATTTGATATAAGTCAAATTTAACTCATGAGATTGGAAAGAATACTGCGTTTTGAGTTATACCTTGAATAGTTAGCGGTTGTCAAGTTATAGTAAAATCTGCTATATAGTTGTTAATTTATTGTTAAATTAAGACTGAATTGACAGATAATATGCCAAGTAAAAACGTCATTATTAAAGAGTTAAAAACTATGCCTTATTGGCATACTTATCAAGCTATGCATGATTTTACTCAGCAGCGTGATAAGCAAACTCAAGACGAGATTTGGCTAGTTGAACATCCTCCGGTTTTTACTCAAGGTAAGGTTGGAAAACCTGAGCACCTGCTTACTAAAACGGATATTCCTGTTGTGCAAACTGATCGTGGTGGTCAAATTACATACCATGCGCCTGGACAACAAATTATGTATATCTTATTGGATTTAAAAAGGCGTAAAATAGGTATTCGTGATGTCGTCAATTATTTAGAAAATAGTGTTATTCAAACATTAAAACACTATGAGATAGTCGCCTATTCAAAACAAGACGCTCCGGGCGTTTATGTCAATCAACAGAAGATCTGTTCTCTTGGATTACATATTAAGCGTGGCTGTACCTTACATGGATTAGCCCTTAATATCGATATGGATCTCACTCCTTTTAATTATATTAATCCATGTGGTTATGCTGGATTAGAAATGACGCAGTTGAAACAATATGTTTCAAAAATTGATCGCCAAGAGATTAACCATTTATTGACTGATTATTTTATTAATCAGCTACCAAACTATTAAGATGTGAATTATGCAAAATACTGAAATCCGCAGTTCAAAATATCGTGATGCCGAAAAAACGCGTCTAATTCCCTCAATCACTATAGAGGATACAGCTCCTTTAAAAAAACCTGATTGGATGAGAATTAAGTTGTCGGCAAATACAGAAAATATTACGCATATTAAAAATACGATGCGTAAACATGGATTACATTCGGTTTGTGAAGAGGCTTCATGCCCTAACTTGGCGGAGTGCTTTAATCATGGGACCGCGACTTTTATGATTTTAGGGGATATTTGTACTCGTCGTTGTCCTTTCTGTGATGTTGCTCATGGTCGCCCTTTGCCACCAGACCGTGAGGAACCGAATAAGCTTGCGCAAACAATTCAAGAGATGAAATTGCGTTATGTTGTGATCACCTCTGTTGATCGTGATGACTTGAAAGATGGCGGCGCAAGTCACTTTGCTTCATGTACTCAAGAGATTCGTTCATTAAGCCCGAATATAAAAATTGAAACTTTAACTCCTGATTTTCGTGGTTGTGTTGATGAAGCCGTTGCGGTTTTAAGTGAAAACCCTCCGGATGTGTTTAATCATAATTTGGAAAATATTCCTCGTTTGTATAAAAAAATACGCCCAGGAGCAAGTTATGAGGGATCGTTACAATTACTTGAAACGTTTAAACAAAAACATCCCGAAATTCCCACAAAATCAGGATTAATGGTCGGATTAGGTGAAACCAATGAAGAACTTATTCAGGTTTTAAAAGATTTGCGTAGCCATGGTGTTACCATGCTAACTTTAGGTCAGTATTTACAACCAAGTAAGTATCATTTGCCAGTGGAACGTTATGTTTCACCTGAGGAGTTTGATGAATTAAAACAGATGGCGCTGGCTATGGGATTTACCCATGCAGCTTGCGGACCATTTGTGCGTTCATCTTATCATGCTGATCTACAAGCAATGGGAAAAGAGGTGAAGTAATATTCACCTCTTTGGAAAAAATTGTTTAATTATCTACCACAATAAAATGACGATTTTCGGTGACAATTTGTAAGAATGTAGGTAAGTTTATCTTTTCATCTTTCAATTGATTACCGTTTAGATCATAGATTTTAGATCGTCCATACGCATCAATTACCACGGTTTTATTACCATAAAGCGCTGCAACCTGATTTTCACTTCCAGCTAGAATCCATTCACGCTCTTGAAATAGATTTTGACCTTGGCTATACTGTTTTGCAGGTGTAGTGACGTTGAGAGCATCTTGCATTAATGTTCTTAATATATCCGTTTCAGAAGTTATATTATTAACTTCTTTTGCCTCTTTACCTGGCCATGAAATAATTAATGGTACTTTTAAGGTATTTCGATTAAAGCTAACTTCATCATTACGTAAAGCAGATTTTTTAGCATCATCTATTTTTATGTCATTAGAACCGGTAATAATAATTATGGTGTTTTCGTATGCATTAGATAATGTTAAATATGCAATTAAAGATTCTAAATATTGGTCGAGTTTTTTTGCATCTGTCTCTAATTCGGTTATTGGCATTTTTTTATTTTTGGCACCCAGTGAATATTGGATGACAGAAAATAGAGGAGCGTGGTTTTCGAGTTGATTTTGTTCATCGTGCCATGCCATCCAATTATCAGTGGTTTGCTTGTTAGACTGCTTTTTACCATCTGGGGTGGTGAAATTAGACAATAATGCATAACGATAAAGTGGTTCAGAAAAACCATCAGCAGAGAATAGACCAACGTTATAATGTTGTTTCGTTACAGTTTCGAATAATACCGATGGCTTATGCCCTGCCAAGATACTATTATAATAATTCGGGTCAAGTCCATAGAATAATGAGAAGTTATTTAAGTAGGCTTGGCTACTTGCGCCATAATGATTAGTAAATTGTATATTTTGGCTAGCAAATTCTTTCAGCCAAGGCATATTATTGGCTAATAGTCGATCATTCCAGCCATTAATATCAATAATCAAGATATTCGGTTTATCTTGATTTTCATTAAATGAAATTTTATCGAGTGGATATTCAATAGCGATCGCAAATGGGTTACCTTCTTGAATTGCGCGATTACGATAACCATTCTCTTCAATAAATCCATAGCGCTCAAGAAAATGACGCGCCGTTAACGGATACGATAGCGGTAAGCTTGATCGTTGCATCGTAATTGGACGATAGAAGTTAGCATCGGCCCAAATATGAATCAAATGTGATGAGACAAAGCATAGAATAAAACCTATTACTACAGGTCTGGCAAAACGTTTGCGTTTACTTAAACTGCGTTGTTTTTTCCAACTCCAAATCGAGAATAATATTTCAACCAAAAGAATAAAGGGTATTAATATAAATGCACTATTGAGAAAAGATGCTTTATCCGAGGTAAATAGTTGCCAGATAGATAAATTTAGATGCATTCTAAAATGCGAGAAAACTTCAACATCAATAAGCAGTAAACTAATTCCTATGGTTGCAACGATAGTTGCAATAATCCTTTGCCATCGTGAAGAGTGAATAAGAAAACTTAACGGAAAAAGCAATATCAAATAAACAATGAAAGTAAGAAAACTAAAATGCCCAATCGCACTAATAATTGCATAAAAACGCCCCATGAATGTTCGGGGCCAATCAGCAATGAGCAAATATTGGCTACCAAGTAAAATGACTACCAGAATATTAAATAGCGTAAACCAATGCCCCCAACTAACTATCTGCGAGGTTTTATCGTCTTTGATATGATTGTTTTTGAGTTTGAGCATATTTAATTGTAGTAATTACCAAGAAAAACTTAATTGAAATTTACGTCACAGTTTAACTGATTTTTTAAAATCTTTCCGTAATTTTTTTAGCATAAAGCCTTTGGTTATTTGTTGGCGTTGCTATCGATACTTGTTATAATTTGCTTTAATAATATAGCTAATTAAAAAGATACTAACTTTGGCAATCAAACAACTCAACTCTCAAGAAGTCCAACCTAACGTAAATGACATTGTAAATAATAGCGATATTAAAACAAATTTATGCAGTGATGGATTAACCAATTTGTTATCGTGGCAACCTCGCGTTGCTGCTGCTGTATCCTTATTGTGCAAAAATCATAATACGCAGTATCGTTCTCGCTTTGTGCTTTTAAAAGCATCTGAAAGCGAGCTTTTTTTTGATTTATTAAAGCAGTCGGTAAAGCGTAATCTCACAACGACCCATTTAGGTTATAGCTATTACTTTAGTGATAATAAAATTACCTTAACTGAAGCGAAAAGTAAGCAAGATAATTTTGCATCCCAAGATAATTGTCTATCAGCAACAATCGTTGATATGGAAAAACTATTTGGTTGTGTTAGGCAACCTGAAAATAGTCCAATCAAATTACAAGCTGGTTTAGTTCATGATGCTAATGGTGGTGTTTTAATTTTAGGATTGCGTTCACTGCTTGCGCAACCAGTAGTTTGGGCTAAGTTAAAACAGATGGTTCTGTCACAAACTTTTGAATGGTTTTCAGCTGATGATTCTCATCCATTACCATTATCTATTCCTGCCATGCCGTTGGATTTACGCATTATTTTAGTAGGAGATAGGCTCTCTCTAGCTGAATTGCAGGAATTTGAACCAGAATTTTATTCATCATCTATTTACGCTGAATTTGAAAGTGAAATGCATATCACTGAACCTCAGCGAATTAATGATTGGATGAATTATTTACAATTTATAAGCCACCACTTAGCGCTACCCAAAATTGAGCAATCTGCTTTTGCTAAAATTTATAAACACGCAACAAGATATACGGGTGATCAATATTATTTACCACTTAGCGTTGAATGGGTGCAATCGATTCTGCTAAATTCATCTTATTTTATACAAAATGAGAATATTGATGCTTTAGCCGTCACAAAGGCTTTAGAACAAAAAGCATGGCGAGAAAATTATTTAGCTGAGCGGTTCCATGATGAGATTTTTACCAATCAAATTTTGATTGATACTCAGTCACAAGTGGTTGGGCAGATTAATGGGTTGTCAGTTATTGAATACCCCGGTTATCCAAAAGCGATTGGTGAGCCAACACGGTTAAGCTGTCTTGTCCATTTTGGTGACGGTGAATTAATTGATATTGAACGTAAAACCGATCTTGCTGGCAATATTCATTCTAAAGGGATGATGATTATGCAAGCGTTTATTATGTCGGAGTTTGCAATCAATCATCAACTTCCATTTTCTACGTCATTAGTATTTGAACAATCCTATAATGAGATTGATGGCGATAGCGCTTCACTAGCGGGGCTTTGCGCGCTGATTAGTGCGCTATCTAATCAACCTATCGATCAGCAATTAGCTGTGACAGGATCTGTTGACCAATTTGGCCATGTTCAATCTATTGGTGGCGTTAATGAGAAAATAGAAGGATTTTTTGCTGTTTGTCAGCACCAAGGTTTGACAGGCCAACAAGGTGTTATTATTCCTGCTAGTAATCAGCGCCATTTAAGCTTAAGCGATGACATTATTGAGGCAATTAATAATGATAAATTCTCTATTTGGACTGTCGAACATGTCGCCGATGCGCTCTATTTGTTAACAGGTATTCCTTACAAAGATGAGAATAATATTAGTCTTTATAAGTTGATTCATGCTCGTATGCAATCAATGCTAATTCAAGATAGAAGACGTGATGGTTGGCTTAGTCGCTGGAAAAAAATTGCAAAAAGTAACAATACACAATAAACTTGAGACCAAAATTTCATTGATGCGATTAATGAAATAATCATGTAAAACTTTACAGCTTAGGTTAATTATTAGTTTTTTAATCAATAATGATTCTATAAGCAATTATGTAATGACAACAAAATAAAAGGTTTTTTTATGACATTTGAACGTAAATCTTCGTATGATAAAGCAGATCTAATTAAATCAGGTAATAGTGAATTATTTGGTCATGATGGACCGCCATTACCGTCTGATTTGATGCTAATGATGGATCGCGTTATTGAAATGAATGAAGACGGTGGTAGTTTCGGTAAAGGTTATGTTGAAGCTGAGTTTGATATTAATCCTGATTTATGGTTTTTTAAATGTCATTTCAAAAACGATCCGGTAATGCCTGGTTGTCTTGGTCTTGATGCTTTATGGCAATTAGTCGGTTTTTATTTAGGCTGGATTGGCGGTAAAGGTAAAGGCCGAGCGCTTGGTGTTGGTGAATTAAAATTAAAAGGTCAAATATTACCTAATAACAAAAAAGTGACTTATAAAATTAATTTTAAACGTGTTATTAATCGTAAATTAATCATGGGAATCGGCGATGGTGAAGTTTACGTTGATGGTAAATTAATTTATGAAGCAACTGATCTTAAAGTTGGTTTATTTAAAGACACGTCTGAATTTTAATTCAATATAATCTTACACTCCTTGCTCACTATTATTAATTACTGATAATTAGCAAGGAGTAGCTTTTTTTTGCGCTACTATTTTAAGAAACAATCCGTAATGTATTTTTTAAGAAAATCTCTCCTAATCCTCTTATTTGTTGTAATCGGTCAAGCACAAGCAGACTTTAATGGTAAAGTTGTAAAAGTAATTGATGGTGATACCGTTGATATATTAACAAATAAAAAAATTCGCGTCCGGCTACTCGATATTGATGCTCCAGAAAGACACCAAGCGTATGGTAATGCATCAAGAAAATACTTAGCATCGTTGATTGCGGGTAAAACTGTTTATGTTAAAGAAAATAAAAAGGATATTTATCAACGGACATTAGGCGTCATCTATCTAAAACAAGTCAACATTAATGCTAAGATGGTGGAAAATGGCTTTGCGTGGGCTTACCGCTTCAAAGGCGTTGCTAGTAATAAGAATATGGTAAAGCTCGAATTAAAAGCTAAACAAAACAAAAAAGGACTATGGAAAGATAAACATCCAATAGCCCCTTGGGATTTTCGCTATCGTAAGAAATAATAGCGTCTAAACAATGACTTTATTTTTTAGCTGGGATTGAAGCTTCTAGTTGTTTTAATACTTCAGTTGCTTGTTTACAGCCTTCTTCTTGATTTGCAGTAGGCATTGCAGAAATTTGTTGTTTAGCTGTTTCTAAGTTTTGTTTGATCATGTCTGTTTGTTGTTTAGTAGCAGCATCATCAGGAATAGATTTAACAAAGCTATCAACTTTTTCAAAGTAAGTTTTGCAAGATTCTGATAACTCAGCCATAGCAACAGAAGATAAACCTAATAATGCAACAGATAATACTAATTTTTTCATTGTTTCTTTTCCTTAAAATTATAAATATTTAGAACATAAAAGTATGTTTATTACTGAATTACTTTGAAGGGATAATATAAGAATTGGTAAGGAAAGTCTATTAATTAAATGTAAAAAATCTTATCAATAATTAATACTGATAAGATAATATGAAAAATCTTATCAATAATCAATATCGATAAGATAATTTAAAAATTACAAATTAGATAATTGTAACATCAGCAGCAGCAGGACCACGAGGACTATCTTGGATAGAGAACTCAACTTGTTGACCTTCGCCTAAAGTTTTAAATCCATCGCCAGAGATTGCAGAAAAATGAACAAACACATCTTTACTTCCATCAGCAGGTGAAATAAAACCAAAACCTTTACTTTCATTGAACCATTTAACTTGACCAGTTTTTTTAGACATAAAAATCTTCCTATAAATAAATTAATTACAGCCATCAAAGGCGAAACATTAGAACATAAAACCTAGACTACTTATTAACAAACAGAAGAGAAGACTGAAGAGAACTAATACAAATGTGATTAAAGTAAACTACAAACTGCATAAATCTAAATGTTACAAAATATATCTGCATGTAATATGCTGGTGACTATTAACTCATAAATAGATGACTAATACAAGCAATGATTTGCTATTATTTACAATTAAAAATGAAATGAACAATAACTATTTGTTATTGTTCATGTTAACAATCTTTAATTTTTTGACAAATCTTTGGATTTTTGAATTGAAGCCTCTACTGCGTCAATGATAGCTGCTCGAAAGCCTTTTTCCTCAAGTACTTGCACGCCTTCAATTGTAGTACCCGCTGGTGAACAAACCATATCTTTTAATTCACCTGGATGTTTTCCTGTCTCCAGCAATAATTTAGCTGAACCCATCACTGTTTGTGCCGCAAATTTGTAAGCTTGTTTTCTAGATAAACCACCTTTAACTGCACCATCAGCCAATGCTTCAATGAACATAAATACAAATGCAGGAGAAGAGCCACTTGCCCCAACTACGGCATCAATTAAGTATTCAGGTACAACTTCTGTTTCACCAATACAATTTAATAAAGTTTCAACCATTGTTAATTCTTGATCAGTAATTTCTGTATTAGGTGTGATAGAACACATAGCGGCATTAACTAAAGCTGGAGTATTTGGCATAACTCTAACAATTTTTTGTTCATAGCCTACACATTGCGCAATAGTTTTAATTGTTACACCAGCAGCAATCGAGATGACAATGGTATCCTTTTTTAACTCCTTTTGAATATCATTTAATACATCCACAATAACATTGGGTTTAACTGCTATGAAAACAATATCTGATTCTCGTGCAACATCTTTTGCCGATCCTAAATTATTTATTGAATGAGCTTGATTAAGTGCTTGGCCCTTTTCGGGATGAGGATCATAAACGTAAATTTGCGTTCCCGGCACAATATTACTTGCTAAAATACCTTGTAAAATAGCATTACCCATATTACCAATACCGATAAGACCTATACGCTGTTCCATTTGTTTATACCTTTATGAATGAAATACTATAAAGATTATAAAATAAATTTTTGAATAAAACTTATAAAATTTACGAATGAAAAGAAGACGAAATTTTTACTATTTAACTTAATCAATCATTAATTGCATACCAACTTGTTGACCTGTTTGCATTAATGATAATATCTGCCTTGTTTTACCTTCGTTGATCAAATTGCTGACGGCTGGGGTGTTGATCAGAACTTCAAAAATAGCTTTTCGACTTTGTTTATAAGGTATTAATTTTTGGCAGACTATCGCTTTTAAACTATTTGATAGCTGAGTGCGAATTAATGCACGTGTCCCCTCTTCAAAGACATCAATAATACGGTTGATTGTCTGTATTGCAGTACGAGTGTGCAATGTTGCAAGAACTAAATGGCCGGTTTCAGCAATAGTTAATGCAGCTTGAATGGTCTGTTTATTGCGTAATTCACCCAATAAAATGATATCTGGATCTTGCCTTAATAAACTATCAATTGCATCACCAAAATGGTTAATTTCGCGTTGTTGGATAAGTGATTTATCACTTTGATAAATGAACTCAATAGGGTCTTCTAATGTGATAATATGTTTAGCTAACGTCTGATTTATATGATCAATTAATGCAGCTAAAGTTGTCGATTTACCGCTACCTGTTGCGCCAGTAACTAAGATAATTCCAGATTCTGCTTTTGCTAATTCATTTAGTACATCAGGTGCCTGAATATCAGTTAAGCTTGGTATTTGTTGCTTAATAATTCGAAATACGGCTGAAATACCACGTTTTTGATAAAAAATATTTACCCTAAAACGGCCTATATCTTCAAGATGATAACCAAAATCAATTTGTTGATGCTGTTGTAATAGCCCCTTTTGATCGTCATTTAATAGATTAAATAAATCAATTTCAAGTTTTTGTGGCGATAATTTATCTTGTGCAATAGGTTTTAGCTCACCATTAATACGAATCCACGGTTTTTCACCACTAGAAAGATGCAAATCAGAAGCTTTTTGCGTTACACTAAAAGCCAACATTGAATTTATCATTTTCACTCACTATCCATTAGTTTATTGGGAATTAATATGAATACAGTACATGACAATTTAATCAAGATTAAAAATGAAATACATAAAATTGCCTTAGATTGCGATCGAAATCCCAATACAATTGAACTTATTGCAGTAAGTAAAACCAAGCCGGTCACATTAATCGCTCAAGCAATTGATGCAGGCCAATTAGCCTTTGGTGAAAATTATGTTCAAGAAGGTGTTGAAAAGATTGCTTACTTTAATAAAAATATGCCGAATACCCCGATTACTTGGCATTTTATCGGGCCATTGCAATCAAATAAAACTAAGCTAGTAGCTGAAAATTTTGATTGGATGCACACCATTGAACGTTTCAAAATTGCTCAGCGTTTAAATGATCAGCGACCTACAGATATGGATAAGCTAAATGTTCTTATTCAGGTAAATATTAGTAATGAAGAGAGTAAATCTGGAATTGCAGTAGATGAAGTCGCCGATTTAGTTAAGCAGATAATTACATTACCTAATTTAAGGTTACGTGGCCTTATGGCCATCCCCGAGATAGAAAATGATTACGCTAAACAACTTGAGGTATTTGAACAGATGACTCAGCTTTTAGAATCATTGAAAACGGATTATCCTTTTTTAGATACATTATCAATGGGCATGTCAGGCGATATGAAAGCAGCTATTGTTGCAGGCAGTACAATGGTTCGCATTGGTAGTGCAATCTTTGGTGCACGGCAATATGTGTGATATATTGCAGATCATTTTAGATTTTAGGAGTATTAAATGATTTCGTTAATCTTCTTAGGAAGGGCTATTTTCACTATTTGCTTATACATACTTATTCTACGTTTGTGGATGCAGTATGCGCGAGTAAATTTTCATAATCCCTTTACTCAATTTATTGTTCGTATTACCCAACCGATTATTGGTCCAATGCGAAAACTTATTCCATCTATTGGTCGTATCGACACGGCGACATGGATTCTTTTTTATGCAGTTGCATTACTAAAAATTATGTTTATTTTCCGTTTTGAGGGATATAACGCACCGTTGTTTAGCCCTTATTACCTATTATTCGCCTTGGCTGCAATGGCTCATGCGATTGGACACCTCATTTTTTGGTTATTATTATTTAGAGCTATTTTAAGTTGGGTTAGTCGTGGACAATCTTATACTGATGAATTACTTGCTCAATTAACAGAACCACTTATTGCACCTATTCGGCGCATTATACCGCCATTAGGTATGATTGATATTTCATTTATGATATTTGTTTTTATATTAATGTTTTTAAACTTGTTAGCTGTCGATTTTCTTGGAAATTTATGGCTTATACTATAAAAATAAAAGAGAGCCTAGGCTCTCTTTTTAAATAATATGATCTTCCCAACAAATCACATCTTTTTCATACACAATTCGATTTTTGACTGATATTTTTAATTTGTGCATTAACTTTTTATTTCCAACAATTAATGGATGCCATTGCGGTAACTGCCCTGTTTCTGAAAAATAACGATAAGCGCAAGTTGCTGGTAACCACTCAATTGTCAGTAAATTTTCCCTTGTCAGCTTGATGCAATCAGGCTCATATTTAAAACGGTTGTGGTAATGTCTGCACTGGCAGGTATTTGAATCAAGCAAATTACATGCAACATTGGTATACAGTATTTCGTCAGTATCCTCGTCCTGTAATTTATTTAGGCAACATTGGCCACAACCATCGCATAGTTGTTCCCACTCGTCATCACTCATTTGATCTAAAGTTTTATATTCCCAAAATGGTTCAATCATACTTTAAAATCGTCTTCATTTAACATTTGTAAGAAAAATCCATCCGCTTTAATTTTTTCCTCAATTTCCTGTGCTGTTCCTACCACAAAACGCCGTTTACCATCGAGTAAGACTTTCATGACAAAAGCTGGCGTGCCAAAAATTGACATAATTTTTTCAGGAATTGGAGAGAAATCGTTCTCTTTTTCCATATAGAGATAACAATTTTCTTTTTTTGTGCTTCTATAAATATAACACCACATCATAAACTAAAATCCTATTTCTCAATTATCTCAGGCTATTTTGCAAATAGACACCTGCACCAAATAATCCCGGATCTTTATGAGTAATCACATAAACAGGAATTTTTTTAACTAAATAAGACATACGACCTTTATGTTCAAATGCTTCTCTAAATGGTGATGATTTAAAAAATTCTATAAATCTAGGCACAATACCACCAGCAATATACACACCGCCTTGAGTATTAAGTGTTAAGGCTAAATTACCCCCAAATCGCCCCATAAAAGTACAAAAATGAGTTAATGTTTCTGAGCAAATTGGGCAACTATTTGATAATGCTTTATTCACAATAATATCTGGGGTGATATCTTCAACTGGTTGATTATTGATCTGTAACAAAGCTTGATAGATATTAACAATACCATTACCCGATAAAAAACGCTCTGAAGAAACTCGACCAAATTTTTTTCTTAACTGAGCTAAAATTCGATCTTCTTGTTCATTAACCATAGGTAATTCTGTATGACCACCCTCGCCTGATAGGCTAATCCAATGACCATTAACTTTAACTAAATGAGAAACCCCTAACCCCGTTCCGGCACCATAGATTGCTATTGGATAATCAAGATTCGGCTCCTCACCACCAATTTTAACCACATCTTGCGCGGATAATTGAGGAATAGATGTTGAAACTGCAGTAAAGTCATTAATTACTTCTAACTTAGTTAGTTTAAGTTCTTTGATAAGTTCTGAACGAGAAAACGACAAATTATTATTAGTCATTTCAATCAAATCACTTTCATTGATTGGGCAAGCTATGGCAATGCAAGCCATATCCACTGTTACCGCTTGGGATTTCAAATAGTTTTTAATTAATTCAAGTAGTACATCATCTTTTGAAATGAGGATTTTAGTTATTGCGGATAATTCATTAGTTGCTAAATCATAAAGTGCAAAACGAGCGTTGGTTCCACCAATATCGGTAACTAGTGCATATTGACTCATGTTATTCCCTTTTTCTAAAAATAAAATCTTTCTATATGAACAATAGTTCAATAAATATTAAAAATAAAACTGGCAATATTATGGACTATTTATAATGATTTAACTAGATTGCTTTAACAGAATTTACTATTACCGCTAACAAAATTGTTAGCGGGTAATTTTTAAAAAGTTGAAAGGAAAATAACCACTAAAGCCATTTTTTGAGTTTAAAGTAAATGTAAGGAGCGACCCCTGCTATTAACATCAACAATAAAGATAATGGATATCCATATTCCCATTTTAACTCAGGCATATTTTCAAAGTTCATACCATATGCTGATGCAACTACTGTTGGCGGTAAAAATACCACAGAAACAACCGAGAAAATCTTAATTATTCTGCTTTGTTCAATATTTATAAAGCTAGTAGCTGCTTGCATTAAAAAGTTAACCTTTTGGAATAATGACTCATTATGGGGTACTAATGATTCAATATCTCGAATAACTTCTCGCGCTTGTTCTAACTGTTCAACAGGCATCTTAGCACGACGAACTAAATAGTTAACCGCACGCTGACTATCCATTAAACAGAGGCGTACTTTCCACGCCGTATCTTCGAGCTCAGCTAAGGAAGTAATCGCTTCATCATAATGCTCTTGAGCAGAACGATCCATGATAATTAAGCTCAATTCTTCTAGCTCACTATAGATATTTTCAATTTGATCGGCTAATTGTTCAACTTTAACTTCAAATAAATCTAATAAAACTTCATACGGATTTCCATCATTCATTCCCTGATAACGAGAACGCATTCGGTATAGTCGAAACGCAGGTAAATCGCGTTCACGCAATGTAAATAAACGTCCATTATGCACGGTAAAAGCGACGGTAGAGTTACCGGCGCGATCTTCTGCATCTTCATAAAAAAAGAAGGAGTGAACATGTAGTCCTTCATTATCTTCGAAAAAACGAGCTGATGCTTCAATATCGTCTAATTCGATACTTGTTGCTAAATTTTGACCTAAATTGGTCAAGATGAATTCACGATCAGCTTCTTCCGGCTCGATCAAGTCAATCCAAGTCGCATTCTTTATATCGCCTTCATTAATTTTTACTAATTGTTTGTTTTTTAATCCAAACGCATTAATCATAAGGCCTCCAGCAGAAAAATGTTTAAGATATGAAATGGGTGGCATTATACTCGTTATAGGCAAAAATTCCTATGTCTAAGCCAATCTTTCTGAATTTTTAAAATTTGGATACAAACTTCCAAATTTAAATTAAATTCGGTGATGTTATTTCAGTCTCATGTTACAATAGCGCAATTATATATCTATGCAATTGTTAGGAGTTTATAATGGCAACCCGAGGAATTAATAAAGTCATTTTAGTTGGTAATTTAGGTCAAGATCCAGAAGTACGTGTCATGTCAACTGGTAATACTGTCGCAAATTTTAATGTTGCTACATCAGAAACTTGGAAAGACAAGCAAACTGGCGAGAATCGAGAAAAAACAGAATGGCATCGAATTGTCGTATTTGGTAAATTAGCTGAAATTACGGGTGAATACATTAAAAAAGGAACACTCGTTTATATTGAAGGGCAACTACAAACTCGTAAATGGCAAGACCAATCAGGTCAAGATCGTTACACTACAGAAGTTGTTATCAACCCTATTGGTGGCGTATTGCAAATTTTAGGTAACCGCCCTAATAATGACTCTTATAATGAAGGTTCAAAAAGTTGGGGACAAAGTGCAAATAATACATCCTCTGCGCCAACTACTCCTGCAGCATCTCGTGCTTCATCAACTGCACCAGCAAGTCAACCAGCTATGCCTGAACCACCAATGGATTTCGATGACGATATTCCATTTTAATCGTTATGTATTCGATTCATTATTATATAGGCGTATAAATTACGCCTTTTTCAAATAGCATTTTTACAATCTTCTTCAAAAATCCCCCACCTATTGTGCCTAGCTTTTCTTATAGCCGGTATTAGAACGATAAAGCTCTGGTGTAACGCCTGAAATATTTTTAAACATAGTAATAAAAGCAGATACTGAACTATAACCGACAGAAAACGCGATGTCTTGTATCGATTTTCCTTGTTCTAAAAGCGAAATGCTATATAAAAACCGTAGTCGCTGTCGCCACATACTAAATGACATGCCTAATTCTTGCTGGCAACGCCTTGCAAGAGTTCGTTCTGTACTAAAAACTTTTTTAGCCCATTGTGCCAGTGTCTTATTATCAGCAGGATTACGTTCCAACTCATTTAAAATCGGGGCTAAGTATTTATCTTTAGTATTGGGTAGATACATATTATGGTAAGGTTCTGCTGAAATCTGATCAATCAATACTTGCCCTAACCTCAAATCTTGCTCACTTTCTGGTTGTACAATATTTCGGTCAAAAAAGGAATCAATAATAGCTTGGCTAAGCTTACTCAAGTTAAGCAAACAAGTATTTTTAGGCATCGCTTGATAACTATTAATATTAATTGTACGAAACCATGCAGATTTTTTATTAAAACAAGCATGTTCGGTATAGGGTGGAATCCATAATGCGAAACCCGATGGCGCCAAATAACGTTGATCTTTAACCGTTAAAACAAAAATTCCTGACTTTACACAAATAACCTGTCCCCAAGGATGATGATGTGATGAATATTCATTATCAGCATTGAACGATTCATGATGGAAAAAGAGTAATGGTTTTAGATTAGAAGTAGTTAAAATTGATTGTTTTTTGACATTCATAAATAGTTAAATAGAATAAATTTTGTCTTATATTAGATCATTTTGTCTGATTAAAGAAATATTTATTAAATAAGACAAGATAAACTAGATTTATTTTTCTACTCGTTGATTTATCAAAAAATATATGGCTTATTTATACCCATTTATTGCAGTATTTATTTGGGCAGGCAATGCCGCTATCAATAAATTATCTGTTGGCGTGATTGATCCGGCAGTTATCTCATTTTATCGCTGGCTTCTCGCTCTCATTTTATTAACCCCATTTTTGCTAAAAGGTATTACTAAAAATTTACAGCAAATCTACCCACATGTTTTTAAATTAATGGTGCTAGGTCTACTTGGTATGGCTTCATATCAATGCCTGGCTTATTATGCTGCTGCAACTATTAGTGTATTAACTATGGGAATTATTATGTCAATAATTCCATTATTAACCATTATATTAAGCCTATTTATTTTAAAAGTAATACCCACCCAAGGCGTGCTAATTGGTAGTATTTTATCTTTTATGGGATTAATTTGGCTGATTAGTGGAGGTCATCCGTTACTCAAACTTGGTATTGGTAAAGGCGAGATAATGATGTTATTGGCGGCACTATCTTATGCACTTTATGGTGTGTTAACTAAAAAATGGACTATGCCTATAACCAATTGGCAGTCAGTTTATGTCCAAATTATTTTTGGTACATTAGCTTTATTACCCGGTTTTTTATTAAGCGATAATATAACTATAAATTCGGATAATGTTTGGTTGGTCCTTTACGCAGGCATTCCAGCTTCTATAATTGCACCATTTGTTTGGATAATGGGTATAAAAAAACTCGGCGCAAATAAAACTGCCCTCTTCTTAAATTTAACTCCATTTATTACCGCTATAATCTCAATAATATTTTTGCATGAAACACTCTATAGCTACCATATAATCGGTGGAGGTATGTCAATAATTGGCGTGATATTAGCTCAAAACCTAAAATCACCATTATTTAAAAAAGCATCTAATGAAAGTGATTAATTAAGCCGTGTTTAGCAACGATGATATCAATTATCAACTGCTGGTTGATGTATCTTTTTTTTATATTTCATATATACCTAATTAAAACTATTATTATGATTTAGATTCATTTTATGCTGGAACTTATACAAACTGTTGGTTTGATTCTGTTTATACCATTCCATTGACTACCGTTGTATTACTATTAGGTCTATCAGGTGATATGACCAATGAAGATTACCAATCAAAAATGACTTGTATTTATGTCTTTATCATTATGAGTGTGTCGTTTTATTGTGGCCAATTAGTAATGAGTAGATTCGGCATCTCTATTTCTGGATTACGTATCGCTGGCGGAATGATTGTTGGTATCATTGGTTTTAGAATGCTATTTCCTCAACAACTCTCTCACAAAACGTTAGAAGCTGATGAGAAGAAAAAAGAAATTTCAAATAATATTGCATTTGTTCCCCTAGCTATGCCAAGCACCGCTGGCCCAGGAACCATTGCGATGATTATCAGTATGTCTTCAACTGTGAAAAGTGGTGGGTATAACGTATCAACTTGGGTAGTTTATGCATCATCTATTCCATTACTATTATGTATTATTTTATGGTTCTGTATGCATAGTGCAGGCAGCATAATGCGGTTTATGGGAAAAAGTGGCATTGAAGCCACTTCAAAAATTAGGGGCTTTTTATTAGTTTGTGTGGGTGCCCAGTTTATTATAAATGGTGTTAAAGAATTAATTTTAAGCTTTCAAAATATTTGAGGAGCGCTATTTTTTAATATCTATTTTACAGATTTGGAATGTTTTTAATCATTTCAACCCGCATTAAATAATCATATAGTGGTAATAGTTGTTTAAAACCTTTAGTAAGTTTATCCGCTAAGTTACCATCTAATACATCTTCAATATGATTATTGGTTACCATCACGGCAAGATTTTTTCGGTTATACCATGTCGATATTTTTTCATCTTTGATTAAAGGTCTTTTGTAAGACTCACCAACTAATTCAAATGGCTTTTTAACACAGCGAATAACTTTTAGAAATTTTTCGGTATCATTTAAAATTTCTTCACGAAATATATCCATAGTCTGTTTCGATGCACAATAATAACCTAATCCGTAACGATAACAATCTGGACTGATTTCAAAAAAATAGGCTGGCGCCTCTTTCCAATCACGATTTGGGCGTTTGAAAGTTAACCATAGTCGGCTACGATATAACGATTTGTCTTTTGAGAATCGAGTGTCACGATGAATACGAGATATGGTTTTACCAATAGCGGGACGCGTTTCAAACCACTCATCGATTTTTAGCATAGCTGGCGTTAACTGCTCAACTAATAATCTAAAAGGTTTTACTAAATCATTGTCATAAATAGCTCGGTGCTCATCAAACCAAGCCTTACTATTATTAATCCATGCATCTTGTAAAAAGTTTAATCCTGCCTGGGTAAAACCTGTAAACGTTGCCATCATCTACTCCTTAAATAATGTTCTTACTTTTTCTAAATCTTCTTGAGTATCGACACCAATTGCTGGAGGTTGTTTAGCTACAGCGACATGAATTTTTTCACCATACCAAAGTACACGCAGTTGTTCTAGCATTTCAATTGACTCTAATGCCGAAGGTGCCCATTTTATATACTGCCTAATAAAACCAGCTCGATAAGCATAAATTCCTATATGACGTAAATAAAAATCGCCAATTTGATCTACCTTACCTTGCTCATTTAAATTAGCAAAACGGTCTCGCTCCCAAGGAATAGTCGCTCTTGAAAAATAAAGTGCATAACCATCTTTATCTGTCACGACTTTTACTGCTCCCGTATTGAACGCCTCTTCAACGCTATCAATAGGAACAGCTAACGTTGCCATGCCAGTTTTGAATTTCACTAGATTTTCGGCTACCTGATCAATAATAACTGGGGGAATCAAAGGCTCATCACCTTGAACATTAACGATAACTTCATCATCAGCAAATTTGTAACTATCAATTACTTCCGCTAACCGTTCTGTACCGGAATTATGCTTATCGCTAGTCAGAATTACTTCACCATTATAGCTTTTGACTACATCAAATACTTGTTGGTTATCAGTTGCAATAATTACTCGATTAGCTGACGATTTTTTAGCCTGCTCCATAACTCGAATTATCATTGGTTTGCCATGAATATCTGCAAGCGGTTTTCCTGGCAAACGGCTTGAAGCATATCTTGCAGGAATAATTACCGTAAAACTCATAAAATTACCTCTAAACTTTTTTATTCTTTATCACAATGAGATGGAACTAATTGCTTTGCTTTGCTTCGCTTGCTAATAAAACCGGAATACCATCTTTAATCGGGTAAACCAGCCGATCTTTTTGGCAAATTAATTGTTGATTTTGCTTATCATACTCCAATTGACCATGGCATATAGGACAAGCAATAGCGCTTAATAGAATCATTTTTTTTCTCTTAGTGATTTTTTTTCTACAAACAGTGAATAAATCTTTTCAATAGCTTGATTAGGTATTACTGCATCAATGGGTAAATACCACCAGTTAGGTAATGCAAATTGACGACATTTTACTGCATCTTTTTCAGTCATTAAAAGTGTTTGATTATTTTCCACTACTTTCTCTAATAACGGAAGCGTAAAATTTTGGTGATCAGCAAAAGATTCTGTATGAACTAAATCAGCTTTCATTTTAATTAGCATATCAAAAAAACGCTTTGGATTACTGATACCTGCAATTGCACAAATATGATGAAGTGATGACAATTCACATTGTTGGTTAGTTAAGAGATTTACTACATGACCAGGTAATAATTGCATGGTGAAGGTTTTATCTGAAAATTGATTTACTATATCACCTGTACTATCTCCATTGATAATAATTAAATCAACCGATTTTAATCTTTCTCTTCTTTCTCGCATAGGTCCAGCAGGTATCCACCACCCATTACCAAATTGGCGTTTCCCATCGACCACAACAATTTCAATATCACGAGCTAACGCATAATGCTGTAAACCATCATCGGTTAAAATCACATCCAATTGATAAGATTCTAATAACGCTTTAACTGCGTCAACTCGTTTTGGCGCGACTGCTACCGGTATATGGGTTCGCTGAAAAATTAATACAGGCTCGTCACCGGCTTGTTCAGTTCCAGTATGTTCATCTAAGACTAATGGATAGTGATCAGATTTTCCACCATAACCTCGCGAAACTAATCCTACTTTTAGCCCTTTAGATTTCAACGCCTCAATTAAACTAATGGCAAGTGGCGTTTTACCATTACCACCCGCCGATAAATTTCCAATAACAATAATTGGAACAGGAGACTGCCATGATTTTAATACACCAAGTTTGTATAGTTGACGACGAACGGAAGCAATAAATCCATATAATAATGAAAATGGCAGTAGCAACCAAAATGATTTATTTTTACCATACCACAGTTTTTCAATCATCATATCGCCTGCTATTTTCAATCATTTTTAAACCTTTAGTGACCCTATTTAAAGTACTTCCCTTATTTTACTCATAAAACGGTAAACTACCAAACCAATCATGATACCATCTTGGATTAATGTCATGTCGCAACGTTTTTTGCTGCCATGAAGTAGGATAAAAAAACAGACTTATTTGCCCTTCTCTTCCTGTAACAAAATAATTAATATTTAACTCTTTATAACGAGCAGTGATTTTATTTGAAGGGAGTTGCCAAGGGTTATAACGTGAGGTTGAAGTTAATGCATTAACTGGATTAACGTAGTTTAAAAATGGGTAACTTGACGAAGTATTACTACCATGATGTGGAGTCTGTAATATTGTTGAAGATAGATTTTTCTTATGTTGCATAACTAAATCATACTCTTGCCTTCGTTCTAAATCACCGGTTAACAGCACTGAAAATCGACCATCAGTAAGTTGTATTACACACGAATCAGCATTTTCCGTGTTATCAACTAATTTAGTCGGCCATAGCACTTTAAGATTTAAGTGCTTCCAATAAAAATTATGCTTGGCTAAGCAATTATAATCATTGCGTAAACTTAAAGATGAACTCATAAGCCAGGCATTGGGATAACGTTGTTTTAAATAGGATAATCCTCCAATATGATCATTGTGACTATGGCTAATAATAATTCCTTCAAGCTGGAGGTTATGCCATTGCAGAAAAGGAGTAATAATTTGCTCTGCTGCTGAGCTGTTTTCCCATTTTGCACCCGTATCATATAAAATAGCTGATTGACCATTGTGAATTACAATAGCAAGACCATGCCCAACATCTAGCATATCCATTCGCCAAAGATAATCTGGTTGTTTATAGAAAGGAGAAAAAGCCAGCGTCAAAATAATGAAAAGTGTAAAACTAAACCTTCGCCAAACTGCTGCTCTTATTATTATAAAGGCTAACCAACCAATAAAGCTTAGAAAGTAAAAATCCATTGAGATAGTTAACCACATATAATTTAGACAATCTAAACAATGAAATAACCATTCAAGCGAATATTGGGCAACAAACCAGAACCATAAAGCAAGATAAAAACAGTTGATTAAACTAAATAATAGTCCCAGTAAAATTGCTGGGAAAGTAATTAAAGAGATAATAGGAATAGCAATCAAGTTAGCAACCAGTGAAACAACGCTTATACCATGAAAAACATACAATTGGATTGGTAGAAGTAATAGTATCAAACCAAATTGTAAATGTAATAATCTAAATAAATACCACCGTTTTTTATTTTTCATCGCGTTAGGTAGTGGTAACCAATCAAACAAAAAAATTAAACTAACCACAGCATAACAAGACAACCAAAAACTTTCGGACAATATCATTAACGGATCAATAATTAATAGTAATGCAATAATACGATTAACTTTTTGCCACGCACTTATTTGATTATTCTTATAACGTAAATATATCCAAATCGATAAAGCAAAAATCGCTCGTAATGTTGGTGGATTAAAACCGGTTAACCACGTATAACCTATACTGCACAACCAACCTACTATAATCGGTAGAAAGAAATAAATATAACGTTGTGGTAAGCAAAAAACGAATCCTTTAGTTATTCCAAAGCAAATATAAAAAACTAATAGAATATGCATTCCAGAAATAGCCATTAAGTGAGCAACACCTGTTTGCATCATTGTTATTCGATTATGAGTTTCAAGTTGTGAGCGATCACCAAAACCAAGTGCTAATAAAATATCTCGATAACTAAATAAATTAATATAAGGTAGGCATTTATCTGCAATGAGTTGTCGAAAATTAGATTTATCCTCGAGTAAAACTGATTTGATGACTTTTGCTTTTAATAAAGATTTATTGGCTATCGCAAATCGTTGTTTATCAAATCCTCCTTCATTTAAATAACTATGGACTACTTTAGTTTTTATGGTTAATTGCCAAATTTGTCCAGCTTTTATTAATTCGGGTTGTTCCCAATAGATAATGACGGGTATGGGTGAAGGCAAAGGTTGATCGGAAATATTGGTAATTGAAAATTTTACATAATGGGGAGTCATTGTTTGAATTTTAGCAGGAGCCTGTGTATTAATACTTTCAACTTTTGCCGTTATTGCTAATGTTTGGTCAATATAAGGTTCAATTGAACTGAGATATTGCTTTGCTATAGCGGTCGACCAGAGAAAGCTTAATCCAAGGATGATGATAAAAGTAAAATAACGTTGAAATTTAGCCGCTAAAATAATGAGTATAAAAGCTAAAATATACCAATCTTGATCATTGGGTAACGATGGTAAAAAAATTAATGGAATGCTACCTAATGAAATTGCTATTGCCATTAAATCTATTGAACACCGCATCAACTTCTACTTCTTATATTGACTAAACAGCCAATCTAACATGCTCAGACTTTTTTGAAGTTAATTTATAATTAATATTAGATCTCTATTCCAATTTACAGATAACTCTTTCACTTTTTATATTAAAGAAAATGATTTATTCAATAACAAAAAAGCCTTTGATTTTACTCAAAGGCTTTTTTTAATTAACTAAATTTAATTATGCTTTAGCTGCATTATTTACGCGTTCACGTAGCTCTTTCCCTGGTTTGAAATGAGGAATATATTTGTGTTTAACTTCAACATTTCCACCTGTTCTAGGATTTCTTGCTTTACGTGGAGCACGATAATTTAAGCTGAAACTACCAAAACCGCGGATTTCCACACGATCGTTAGTCTCCATCGCTAATGCGATTTGCTCAATAATATCTCTAACAGCATCATCAACCAGTTGCACAGGAAGGTGTGCCCGCCAGTTGACTATTTTTTCAGCTAAATCGGATCTGTTCATGGTCACTCCTAATTTAATTTATGTAGTATATAATTTATTCATTTTATACCACAAAAGAAAAAGAGGGCAAGCCCTCTTTACTCTTTCAATAGATATTTTTTACTCAGTTTTTGACGCAGCTTTGAATGCTTCAGCCATTGCGTTAGTAAATGACGCATCTTCTTGAGGTGCAGTATTATTTACAGCAGCAAGTGCTTCTTTCTCATCAGCTTCATCTTTAGCACGGATAGATAAAGAAATTGCACGAGTTTTACGATCGATATTTACAATCTTCGCTTCAACTTCATCACCAACGTTCAATGCAGTAGTTGCATCTTCAACACGTTCACGAGCAATATCTTGTGCTTTTAAGTAACCTTCGATACCTTCAGCAATTTCGATTGTTGCACCTTTAGCATCAACAGCGGTAACTTTACCTTTAACAATTGATCCTTTTTTGAAGTTAGATGCAAAACTGCTGAATGGATCGTCTTCAAGTTGTTTGATACCTAATGAGATACGTTCACGCTCAGCATCAACTTGTAAAACAACGGCTTCAATATCATCACCTTTCTTATAAGCTTTAACTGCTTCTTCACCTGGCATATTCCAAGAAATATCAGAAAGATGAACTAAACCATCAATACCACCATCTAAACCAATGAAGATACCAAAGTCAGTGATTGATTTGATCTTACCGCTAACTTTATCACCTTTATTGTGTGCTTCAGCAAATTGTAACCATGGATTTGGTTTACATTGTTTAAGACCAAGAGAAATACGACGACGTTCTTCATCAATTTCAAGAACAACAACTTCAACTTCATCACCTAAGCTAACCACTTTAGATGGGTGAATGTTTTTGTTAGTCCAATCCATTTCAGAAACGTGAACTAAACCTTCAACGCCAGTTTCGATTTCTACGAAACAACCGTAATCAGTTAAGTTAGTTACTTTACCAGTTACTTTAGTACCTTCTGGGTAACGTTTAGCGATTGAAACCCATGGATCTTCGCCTAATTGTTTTAAGCCAAGAGAAACACGTGAACGATCTTTATCGAATTTAAGAACTTTAACAAGTAATTCTTGACCAACTTCAACCACTTCACTTGGGTGTTTAACACGTTTCCAAGCCATATCAGTGATATGAAGTAAACCATCAACCCCACCAAGATCAACGAATGCACCGTAATCAGTAAGATTTTTGATGATACCTTTAACTTCAGAACCTTCTTGTAGATTTTCAAGAAGTTGTTCTCTTTCTGCGCTATTTTCAGATTCAATTACTGCACGACGAGAAACAACTACGTTGTTGCGTTTTTGATCTAATTTAATAACTTTTAATTCGATTTCTCTATTTTCAATATGAGAAGTATCGCGTAATGGACGAACATCAACAAGCGAACCAGGTAGGAACGCACGAACGCCATTAAGATCAACCGTAAAGCCACCTTTAACTTTACCATTGATAACACCTAAAACGGTTGCAGCATCTTCAACTGCTTTCTCTAATGTTAGCCACGCTTCATGACGTTTAGCTTTTTCACGAGATAAAATTGTTTCACCAAAGCCATCTTCAATTGAGTCAAGAACAACGTCAACAACGTCGCCAACTTGAACTTCTAATTCGCCTTGGGCATTTTTAAACTGCTCTACTGGAATTGCTGATTCAGATTTTAAACCAGCATCAACTAAAACAACATCTTTGTCGATTGCAACGACAGTACCACGGATCATATTACCAGAACGAGTGTCTAGTTGATTTAAAGACTCTTCAAAGAGTTGAGCAAAAGATTCAGTCATATTTTATTTACTTTAAGTTTAATTTAACGTCCACATTACTTCATGTCTTGTGGGGTTGTTTACGATACTCCACTCATCCTTGTAATGGAGCTTGGTTCACGCCAAAGTTTAAATATAAACTTACAGCGCAAGTTTTTCTTTAATATACATAACAGATTGATTAAAAACATCTTGAATTGAAAGCGATGTTGTATCAATTATTAGTGCATCAACCGCAGGCTTTAATGGCGCAACAACTCGATTACGATCTCGTTCATCTCGCGCGGTTATCTCCTGCAAAATTTCGGCGAATTTAGCATGAATTTGCTTATCTTGCAACTGTTTCATTCTTCTTTCTGCCCTTGATTGTGCACTAGCATCAAGAAATAGTTTAACTGGGGCATCAGTAAATACCACTGTCCCCATATCACGACCATCAGCAACTAGCCCAGGCATCTGTCTAAAGTCACGTTGTCGCTGTAATAAAGCAACTCTAACTTCATTTATTGACGCAACTTTTGAAGCGGCTCCACCAGTCTCTTCTGTTCTTATCTCGCGAGAAACATCCACATCATCTAACAAAACTTTCACATCATCACTACTGGTATCAAACGTAAGCGGCAGGTTAAGAGCCAATGTTGCTAATTGTTTAGCATCATCTAAAGCAATATTTTGTTTCAAAGCAGCAAGTGCAAGCACACGATAAATTGCACCAGAATCTAAAAGGTGCCACTTAAAATGATTCGCTAATGCTTGACACAAAGTGCCCTTGCCAACTCCACTTGGTCCATCAACAGCAATAACCGGAATATTTTTAGTCATGTTATATTTCGCTTAATCGTTTAAATTGTTCAAAATAATCAGGAAAGGTTTTCATTGTGCATTTTGGGTCTAAAATTGTGACTGGAGTATCAGACAGTGCAACTAATGAAAAACACATTGCCATACGATGGTCATTGTAAGTTTTAATATCAGCATGATTTAATTTAATTGGAGGAATAATTGTAATATAGTCATCCCCTTCCTCAACGGTCGCACCTACTTTACGTAGCTCGGTTGCCATTGCTGATAAGCGATCCGTTTCTTTAACACGCCAATTGTAAATATTTCGAATAGTCGTTGGACCTTTAGCGAATAACGCAGTAGTTGCAATGGTCATTGCTGCATCAGGTATATGGTTCATATCCATATCAATGCCATTTAATTCATTGCGAGTACATTCAATATAATCATCAGCCCAAGTGATTTTAGCGCCCATCTTTTCAAGCACATGTGCAAATTGGGTATCGCCTTGTAAACTCTTTTTACCAATACCTGTTACGCGAACGGTGCCACCTTTGATTGCTGCAGCAGCTAAAAAATAAGAGGCTGAAGAGGCATCACCCTCAACCAAATAATGGCCTGGTGATTGATAAGTTTGATTAGCTTTAATGATAAATTTTTGATATTTTTCATTAATAACCGAAACACCAAACATCTCCATCATTTTTATCGTGATATCAATATAAGGTTTAGAAACCAGATCACCAATAATAGTAATTTCAGTATCGTTGGCAGCTAGCGGTGCAGCCATTAAAAGTGCGGTTAAGAACTGACTTGATACCGAACCATTTACCTCAATCTTTCCACCGGTAAAACCACCATGGATATGTAATGGAGGATAACCTTCGTTTTCAAGATAATCAATTTTAGCCCCACCTTGACGCAAAGCATCAACCAAATGGCCAATTGGACGCTCTTTCATACGAGGTTCGCCGGTTAATACAATATTGTTATCAGCTAAACACAACGCAGCAGCTAATGGACGCATAGCGGTCCCAGCATTACCTAAAAATAGCTCTAATGGATGACTAGAGTGTAATTTGCCACCTACTCCATCAATATCACAAATTGTTCGATCACTTGATAATTGATATTTAATATCCAAAGCTTTTAAAGCATCAAGCATATAGCGCACATCGTCACTATCAAGTAAATTAGTTAATCGTGTTTTACCATTGCTAAGTGCAGACAAAAGTAAGGCACGATTTGAAACACTTTTAGAACCAGGTAGATTAATCGTACCACTAAATTTTTTTATCGGTTGTAATGTTAAAGATAACATAGTAACTCTCTTTAATAATTTCAATATTCTTTAGAATTTATCTAAGGTGGCTTTCAATAAATTTATCGCTTGCTGATCTTTGGCACTATCTTGCCACAATTTATCAAATAAATGACGATAACGCTTAATCGCATCTTCTGATGAAGTTATTGAGGCGATACCCGTTGTAATATTAGGTAACTCACCTAATCTAAACGGGCTCATAGCTAAAGCTAACGCATTATCATTTTGATAAAATATTTGGAAAGCAATAGATGGAATAGCTTGCTCAGTAATAGCAATTGTTGGTGCATAAGCTTGATCTTCAATTAATTCGATTAAATGATAGACCTCCTTGCGCGCCAACAACATTCTTTCAGACTTTTTACCCGGCGAAATAGTCAGATTGCCAACTAAGCCGATATGCAAAAACCGTTCAACATTACGTAAGCTAATTAAATTAATTACTTTAGGGACAGATTGATAAAACTGAGTTTTGCGATCATGTAAAATAGACAAAGAAGTCGCATATCTTTCAGCCTCAATATTATCACTCGATTCTCTTAACATCATCCCTAAATGAGACAAATAATCAGGCGAAGTTAAAAGAAAAGAAAAGGGATCGAAATGAGAAAAGATATGAGTGGACTGCTCTTCGAGTTGACGCATACGCTCAAAAAAACCATCACCACTTGAATAATATTCTGTATCAATGCCAAGTAAACTAGCAAATGACGTATCTAACAAAGAAGCTAATCGTTCAAGCGTTTCTATTTTAACGATTTCGCCTTTTTCTAAACGGTAAACCGCAGCTCTTGAGATCCTAAGACTTTCAGCAACCTCTTCAGCCCTAAGAGAGGCAGCGATACGATAAGCTCGTAACCGCTGTCCGATAGCAAAATAATCAGTCGATCCAGTAATCATAATTTACTCAAACTATTGGGATTTCGGCAGTGTACCATATGATAAGTACAATGCCAATTTAATGTAATGATATTTCAGATCGAATCTATGTTTTAGAATATTATTTTAACAATTCGTCTTGTAACGATGATGCATTTTTGAACTCCGTATAATCGGTAATCGCTTCAGGTTGTTTTTTACCATCCTCAGGTTGACCTAATACTTGCGATGCTATTACCAAACCTTTTTGTTCAATAACTGCATTTTTATAAAATTCAATTAAATCCTCTTTAGTGAGTTTCTTAAGTAACTCTATTTTTTTATCACGCGAATCGAATTGGAAACGAGATAAGCGATAGTCTGATCTCAAACGATCAAACTCTTCATCTAAAGATTGTGGTGGCATTGTCTGCTCTTCGATGATACTTCTCTTATACTCCTCAACATCATCATTAGATAATGCTTCTAGTTTAGTTAACATTGTTGGATAAAACGCTTGGTAACGTTTTAATAAATAAGCAGGATCATATTGATTACTTTGAACAGCAAACCCTAGTCCTACTGATTCACTTATGTATGATGGAAAAACACCAACCAGATAACCTAATTGTTCATTGCTACGCAGTTGATCAAAAAACCAAGAATACATAATGTTAGCTAAAGTATATCCAACTATTTGACTCTTAGTGGAATCATAATTGATTGGAAAATAGGTCATTAACAACGCATTATCTGTGCTTTTTGCTTGTTGGGTTATTCTAGCTGTAAAGGCAGTTTTAATTTTAATATCATCTAATGGTGTAAATTCAACATCACGCTTTAAAGTCTTTTGAATGGCATGATAAAGATCTAATGAATCTTCATTTGAGATATTACCCAAACTAATCATATAAGGAACTGATTGAGTCATCAAACTATCGCGATAAGCTTGAACATCACTTACAGTGATATTATTGGTAATTTGTCGTCTTTCACCTCGCTCATAATAGTGAGGCATTTTAGATAAAGCGAGAACTGGCTCTGACGCTAAACGTACACTTTCAAAATGGTCAGCCCCATCAAGTCGTTGAAGATACCATGATTTAGCTAATTGTAAATTTTGCTCATCAATGGTCACTTGTCGATAACTATTAAGAATGGCTAAAACCATATCTGGTAAATGTTGATTAAAACCATTAGCGGTTATCATTAAACCATTATCAAGACCGGTTGATAGTGACATTCCAGCATTACCTGCTTGAAATTGTAATTGCGTCAAATCTCGACTTACAATGTAATCAAGTAACTCAAAAGAAACTGACGATTTTGCATCTTTAAACGCCTGATTATTGCGTAAAGAAACAGCAATTACAGCCTTAGGATCGTGACTAAAATGACGACTAACAAAATGGATATGATTACCACGTTTACTAAATGTCGCGGGTTGAATCTGATCATTATTTTGTCTGACAATATTAAAATTGTCAGGAATATATGGATTTAGCTCAGGCAAACTAAACGAAAACGCTCTACCTAAATCAGCCCAACTTGTTTTTAATTCATCAGTGATATTATCAACTTTATAAGGTGCATTAAGGAAATAAGCCGTTTTGTCAGTAGTTTGATTTGGCGCAATTAACCAAACTCGAACATTTTCAGGCGTAAAACTTTTGAGTCGATTGATGATAGCATCTTTATTCAAATGTTCAGCAATATAATCAGAATCTAATACATTTTTAACCGGGTAAAGAAGCATCTGATCGGATAGCCATTCTACATAAGACATATCACGGTTAACATCTTTATACTTAAAAGACAAAGCAAAGACTTTTTTTATCTCATCATAATACGCGTCTGAAACACCCTGCTTTTCAATTAATTGTAAATAATTAAAAATGGCTGCAATAACCTTATCTTTCTGAGCTAAGCCTTCATCGGTTAAAATAACATTAATATTAAATGTGCCACTATTACCATAATATTTACTATCACTAGTAGCTTGAATAGCTTCAACCAAGCCCTGTTTTTGTAGCTGATCAGCTAAAGTATTTTTACTATTATTACTGATGAGATAAATAAGGTACTCATTGGTCTTATCAGAAAATTTGTCGATATCATTTTCAATCGGAAATTTTAACGACAACATTTTTCTAGGTTGGGCTGGTATCATAGTAATTTCTTTACCAGTAAACTCCTGAGTAACAGCTTGTTGAGTAATTGGCGACACAGTTATATTTTTATTAGGAATTTGACCATAAGTAGATTCAGCCAACGCCTCTAAATTTTTGATCGGTTGATTACTATAAATAACCCCAACCATAATATTAGCTGAATAATATTTATCATGAAAATTAACCAATGCATCTTGCAATTTACTATTATCTTTATCACGTAAAGTTTCTAAATTCCCACCAGAAAATTGTGATGCCGGATGATCCGGATTAATCGTCTCAGCATCAACCTGCTGAATTCGAAAACCATCACTAGAGCGGTATAACGTCATCTCAGCGTTAACAGCATTACGTTCTTTATCAGCAAATTTAGGATCAAAAATTGGCTCAGCAATGGCATCGGCTAAATAATCTAACGCCTTATCAATTACACTATTTTCAACTTCAAAGAAAAATGCGGTGCGATTACCGCTAGTTGTCGCATTGTAGTTACCGGCATGTCGAGCCAAAAATTCTGTAAAACTTGATGGTTGAGGATATTTTTTCGAACCCATTAACACCATATGTTCTGTGTAATGGGCTAAGCCTTGTTGAAGGGCTGGATCATATAATGAACCAACAGGCAATGCGATAGAGCCGAGTGATTTGGTTGCCTTAGGATCGGAAACTAATAACACACGCATTTTATTATCAAGTTCAATCACTTCATATTGACGATCATCTCGTTCGCTTTGGTGAACTTTATCTAATAAAACAGAATGATCATGCTTATTTTCAATAGCAAATGAATTGTTAAAAGAAAAAAGAGTTAATGCAGTAAAAAATAGTGTTCTTGTTTTCATATTATTCATAGAATTCTTTCCAAATAAGCGTTCATTATATTCCGAATTAATAAATAAAACGATTAAAAACCAACAATAAAAGGACATATGTCAAATTTCAAAAAACATACTTAATTTTTATATGTATTTTATTATCTGTTTCATATATAATTCGGCCCAATACGTTTATCGTATTAATCTAGTAAAAATACGTTAGACGCTACTCAGTCCCAAACTTTCCCAAATTTGTCGATTTTATCGACGCATAAAGATACACATTAGTTTTTGATATTTAGAAATAATTTAATGGATTAAGGTAATTATATGTACTATAAGTTTGTCTTAATTGTCAGTATTTTGTTTTGCAGTTATCAAACAGTCGCAACCACAAATAGAGATAATGATGCAATAAAAGCAGATCAATTATTAAAAGAAAGTATTGATGCGAAAAAATCACAAAATTTTGAATTAGCAATATCAAAATTAATAAAAGCGAATCAACTACAGCCAAATAATTCCGATATTCTTGTCCAACTAGGTTTCAATTATTACGCACTAACTCAGTTAGAACAAGCAAAAAAATCGTTTGAATCCGCACTTGTTATCGCCCCCAATTACATAGATGCGCAATATGGTTTAGTTAGTGTTGTTTTAGCTAAAGATCCTAACCATCCCGAAAAAGCCAAATTGTTACTTGATAAGTACTTAAATCTAACACCTAATGACGAACAATTACTGTCCCTACAGGCAAACATTGATAACATAAAAAAAAATACACATTACTGGAATATTGTTCTATCTGGCACACATAGTCGATTATCTAAATCTTTGCCGAATTGGAATGAAGTGGATTTAGCACTATCTTATCGGCTATCACCGCAAAATACCATAACCGGCCATTTTACCCAAGCAAACCGTTTTCATAGCAACGACCAAAAAATAGGCCTAACTTATTGGCACACATTCAACAATAAAGCGTATGGTTATCTATCAGGTTCTGTCGCCACATCTAAAAAATTTTACGCAACATATACAATAACAAGCGGTGGGGATTATCAATTATTTTCCCCGTATAATGATCAAATAAATTCATTCCATATCACCCTCGATGCAAAGTTGGACCACTATAACGATGGCAACATTAAAACTATTTCACCGGGTATTGAACAATTTTTCTTTAATGATCGTTTATCCATAGCAGGTAAATGGTACAACACATTTGATCAAGACAACCATCATATGAGTGGTTATTTATTTAAAACCACCATATCACCTACAGAAGAATTACATCTCTTTGCAGGATATGCAAATAGTCAAGAAACATCCGACCGTTCGATAAAATTTAATCGTTCATTAATTAAAGTCAAATCTCATTTTATTGGATTGTCATATGACATATCTAATTCAATAACTGGGTTTGTAAACTATAATAATGAAGAAAGAGTTCAAACCAACCACAGCCGTAAGTTATATACTAAAAAAACACTAGGATGTGGAATAAAATGGACATTCTAACTCGATACCTAAATTTATATAATGCCTGTTTCATTTTTATTAGCTTTATTGTATTGATAGTAACCATTGCAATTTACATCAAACGTGAAATTCAATTTAGAAGACACAAGAAATTAAAATTGAAATTGCTAAAAATTTACAAAAAAGCATTGAAAACAGGTGATGAATCTTATTTTAAGCAAGAGATAACAAAAAAATTATCGCTAAATTGCGTAGCAATAATTGCTGCCTATTTTTTCGAGAAACATCGCGAAAAATACATTTTAACTTATTTTGATCTGGAACCATTCCAAAATAAACTTAGGTTACTATTGAAAAAAGGCACAATAAAACAGAAAATCGATGCGGCTAACATGTTAGCATATTATCCTTGCGAAAAAACGAATCAAGCATTAATTCAGGCTTGTAACAGTTCTCGCCAAGAAGTCGCCATTGCTGCAGCATTGAGTCTAGTTAAAAACGCTTCAGATATTTCGATAATTCAAATAATTATTACGCTATTTAACAAGATACCGCAAAAGGGCGTATTTTGCTTTTTTAGGCTGTTACCTTCCAATAAATTTCTAGAGCTTGAATCGCTAATCAATTGTGAAGATTTTGCCAATCACCAATTTTTTACTATCTTAAAAAAAATTTCTAAGAACTACATTACCCCCTATCTTATTCTTGCAAAAGAAGATGAGCGTACTTATATGCAAACTTTTTTTGAAAAATTACTGGAACTACAAACAACGCCACAAGGGATAATACACAGTTGTTATCTTCTTAATTTCATTAATGAAGAATGTTACATAAAGAAATCATTAAGCATTGAAAAACTAATAACAGAACATTTTGATTCAAAAAGCAAACTATTTATCGATAAAAATTAAATAATTCTTAAAGCAAGAGATGTGGGTAAAATAATGAGCGATTATATAAACAACATAATGATGTTTGGTGTTAAATTCTTAGTTATAACGATTATGCTAATTGGATTAGTGCAAATATTCATCTATTTTGTGCAGCTATTGGTAACAATTTATGTGTTACTCAAAAATCCGAACAAAGAGAGAAAGATCCAGACCGAAAATGATGGTATTTCACATCCAATTACAATCATTTTACCAGCTTATAATGAAAGTGTAACTATAATTGATAGTATCGAATCAACATTAGCGACTCATTACCCTAATGTTGAAATGATAGTTGTAAATGATGGCTCAACAGACAACACTTTTTCAAAAGTGAAAGACTACTTTGATTTACAACCTATTGCGCATCACTTAAATGAACGTAATCAACTCTCTCATGCTAAAATAAGAGATGTTTACGTATCAAGAAAAGATAGCCGGCTTAGAGTTATAGATAAAGAAAATGGTGGCAAAGCAGATGCGCATAATGCAGCAATTAATTTAAGTAATTCCCCAATTATCTGTCTTATTGACGCTGATTCAATTTTAGCACCTGACGCCATTAACAAAGCGGTAGTCCCTCTAATTGACGACCCTAAAACAGTTGCAGTAGGTGGAGCTGTGCGAGTTGCTAATAGTTGTTCTATTAGAAATGGAATAATATCTAAAATCAATTTATCTAAAAGATTCATTGTACAAATTCAAATTCTTGAATATATGAGAGTATTTCTCTTGGCAAAAATTGCTTGGAATCATTTTAATACTTTACCGATAATTTCAGGTGCATTTGGTTTATTTAGACGAGATTTTGCAATAAAGGTCGGTGGTTTTTGTGTCGGTTCTGTTGGTGAAGACTATGATATCACTCTAAAATTGCACAAATATATTTATGACTCTAATGTTGATTACAAAATTGATTATGTCCCAACCGCCATATGTTGGACCCAAGTGCCTGAAAAATGGAAGGTATTAAAAAACCAACGTATTCGATGGCATATTGGCGCACTACAAACTTTTATAAATTTTAAATCGTTAACTTTTAAACTAAAATATAAAAAGTTAAGCCTTATGCTATTACCTTTTTCAATATTAACCGATATTTTAGGTCCAATTGCTGAACTGCTAGGGTACTTTTTAATACCGTTGATTTGGTCTCTTGACATGATAGATAGCAACGTAATGTTATCTTATTTTTTAATTGTTTTTGGTTACAATAGCCTTATAAGCGCTTTTGCTATAGCGATTGATGGTGTGCTATTATCAGGTTTAGATAAAACTAGATATCTACTAAAACTATTTATTACTGCATTACTAGATAACTTTGGATATCGACAGTTATACCTATATTGGAAACTTAAAGGCTATGCTAGATTAATAAAAGGCAATCTATCTTGGGGAAAAATGGAGAGGGTAAAATTTGACAAATAAACTTAAAATCTTCTATTTATTATTTGTGATAAGTTTTATTAGTCCTACAACATTTGCTGAAAATTTAGCGTTAAATATGAGTTCCATCAATGTAAGACATTGGTATTATTTAAGTATTCCTGAAATCAAAAAAAGTGTTACCTTACTATTAAAGCTACTTGAAAAAAAAGATTTCATAAACACTAATTCGGTTCTTAAAAATGCCAATGTCTATCCAAATATTAATCAATTAAATGCAGATAAGATGAAGTCAAATTATACCTCTTTGCCCAATCAATATAGATCCGATATCAATATTTCGATGTGGAATTGGCATACGGAAAATTGGATTCATTCACCAAGTCAATTTCTGACTAAACTAAAACAGAAAGGTATTAATCAAGTTTATCTCCAATTGAATATTGTAAATGGGCATATTCAAAATCAAGATAAGTTATTTCAGCTACTTGATATCGCGGCAAAAAAGAAAATGAGCATTATTGCAGTTGAAGGATCACCTGATATGATTACTGATTCGGGTCTGAAAAATGCCATTGAACGCAATAAAGTCATTAAAAAGTTATGCCAAATACACAATCCTTGTCTTGCTGGAATTCAATATGATATTGAACCTTACTTATTGACTGAATATGCACAAAATAAAAGTCACATTTGGCAAAGATGGAATAATGCAATAAAAACATTAAGTGAAACTTGGCATGATAAAATTGAAATAGTCTTACCATTTTGGTTACTTGATATAGAAGACGGAAAAAATATAGTCGAAAAGACACTACCATATAGCTCAAAATTAATTATTATGGCTTATCGCACAAAGTTAGCACAAATTTATACGATTAGTTCTCAATGGCTAACTTGGGGGGAGCTCAACAATAAAAAAATTGTTATTGCTCTTGAAAGCAGCATTATTGAAGATGAAACATCAGAAAATGACAATCAATATCCACAAAGTGACGAATCACAAACCACAAGCTTAAATCAATCTATTAGCTTTATGGGGGAAGAAAAAAAATTATTTAGCACGATTAACCAGCTATCAACCTATTTTTCTCAATGGTCATCATTTGAACGATTTGCTTTGAATGGTTTGGAAAGTAAATAAAAGAGACAGAGTCTCTTTTATTACATAGCATAGATTAGATAGCATATTAATGTTCGCGAGTTTTTCTGAACTCAACATCCGGATAACGTTCTTGGGTTAAATTTAGATTAACCATACTTGGTGCAATATAAGAAAGATTATCACCACCATCTAAAGCCAAATTCTGTTCACATTTGCGTTTAAAGTCCTCAAGTTTCTTAGCATCGCTACACTCAACCCAACGCGCAGTGGTGACGTTTACTGGCTCATAAATTGCTTCAACGTTATATTCAGATTTCAAACGGGCAACCACCACATCAAACTGTAACACCCCAACTGCCCCAACAATTAAATCATTATTGGCAATTGGGCGGAA
Organism: Gilliamella sp. wkB72; assembly: GCF_001693745.1. Classification (NCBI taxonomy): domain Bacteria; kingdom Pseudomonadati; phylum Pseudomonadota; class Gammaproteobacteria; order Orbales; family Orbaceae; genus Gilliamella; species Gilliamella sp. wkB72. Next base: position 217,431 of record NZ_LZEI01000011.1, read on the forward strand.
TACTTGAACAGCCCCTTCTTCTGAAAGCTGAACTAAACCTTTTAACAATTGTTTTTGTTTAAGTGGATCTTTTAAACGAATTCGACGGAATAATTCCGGTGCAAAGTTAGGAATACCAGTAAATTTAAGATCTTCACCTTGGGTAAACGTATCACCAATTTGAATCGTACCATGATTATGCAAACCAATAATATCACCAGCATAAGCTTGCTCAACATGATCACGATCGCCTGCCATAAAGGTTAATGCATCAGAAATATTAACATCTTTAGCAATACGAACATGGCGTAACTTCATACCTTTTTCATATTTACCTGAAACAATGCGCATAAACGCAACACGGTCTCGGTGTTTAGGATCCATATTTGCTTGGATCTTAAATACAAAACCGGTAAATTTTTCTTCGCTGGCTTCAACTTCGCGTTTATCTGTTTGCCGAGGCTGTGGTGCTGGCGCCCAAGCAGTTAGACCATCAAGCATATGATCTACACCAAAATTACCTAACGCAGTACCAAAAAACACAGGCGTTAAATCACCAGACAAAAATGCATCTAAATCAAACTCATTTGATGCACCTTGCACTAATTCTAATTCATCGCGAAGTTGTTGGGCCAAATCATCACCAATGGTGCTATCAAGTTCAGGATTATCTAATCCTTTAATGATTCTAACTTCTTGAATGGTATGACCTTTACCGGTTTGATAAAGATAAGTTTCATTTTTAGCTAAATGATAGACCCCTTTAAATAACTTACCACAACCAATTGGCCAAGTAATTGGGGCGCACATAATATTAAGCTCGTTTTCAACTTCATCTAACAACTCCATCGGATCACGAATATCACGGTCGAGCTTATTCATAAAAGTTAAAATAGGCGTGTTTCGTAAACGTGTAACTTCCATTAATTTACGCGTTCTGTCTTCGACACCTTTTGCTGCATCAATCACCATCAAACAACTATCAACTGCGGTTAAGGTTCGATAAGTGTCTTCCGAAAAATCCTCATGCCCGGGGGTATCAAGTAAGTTCACCAAACAGTCATTATAAGGAAATTGCATAACGGAGGTCGTAATTGAAATACCACGCTGTTTTTCCATCTCCATCCAGTCTGACTTAGCGTGCTGCGCATTAGCACCACGCCCTTTTACTGTGCCCGCAGTTTGAATGGCTTGTCCAAAAAGCAAAACTTTTTCGGTAATGGTTGTTTTACCAGCATCGGGGTGAGAGATAATTGCAAAAGTACGACGAGCATTCACTTCGTCTAAATAAGCTTGTTCTGTCATAAAATTAATTAATTTAGCTAAGCAAAAAAATGATGCGGTATTCTAGCAGGTCTCTATCTATATTGCCATTGATGAACGCTATTTTGCTATTTGCCTGATATCTATGCATAATAGAGCAAATAAAATCGAAGATGATATAATTAATCAATTATAACGGTGTCTACGCTAAATATTTCTCAATAATTAAATAGATATGAATATTCGTGACTTAAAATTGTTTTTACATCTATGTGATACATGTCATTTTGGAATAAGTGCCGATGCTATGCATGTAAGCCCTTCCACCCTTTCAAGGCAGATCCAGCGCCTTGAAGAACAATTTGGTCATCGATTATTTATCCGCGACAACCGACAAGTTCAAATTACCCACGAAGGTGAAAAAGTAAAACACTTTGCCCAACAAGTCATTAATCTACACCAACAATTAAAACAAGAACTAGACCAAGCCGATCAACGATTAGTTGGTGAATTAACCTTATTTTGCTCGGTCACAGCGGCTTACAGCCATCTACCTGAAATACTTGATCGCTTTCGCCTACACTACCCATTAGTAGAAATTAAACTATCCACGGGAGATGCAGCCGATGCTGTTGAAAAAATTCAATCTCATCAAGCTGATTTAGCTATTGCAGGAAAACCCAAACAACTACCATCTGGTGTTGAATTTATTAAATTAGGCGAAATTGAAATGGTATTACTCATACCTAAACTGAATAGTTCATTCAGTGACAAATTGCATCAAAAAGCCCCAGATTGGCATAATATCCCATTCATATTGCCTGAGCACGGCCCAAGCCGGCATCGAATAGATTTATGGTTTAAACAACAAAAAATTACCAGCCCCAAAATTTATGCAACGGTAGCTGGGCACGAAGCCATTGTCTCCATGGTTGCTTTGGGTTGTGGCGTGGCTTTATTGCCTAAAGTAGTAATGGAAAATAGCCCAGAAAGAGTAAGAGAGCGCATCACCGAATGGTCAACCAATTTAATGGAACCGTTTGATGTTGGCATCTGTGTACAAAAAAGACGATTATCAGAAAAAATTATTTCAGCATTTTGGTCTATTAGTAACCCAAATTTACCAACCCAATAAAAAATAATATAATAGACTGAAGTTAATTAGTATATAGCAGTTAATTGAAATGTAGGGAACGAATGTAATGCCAATAAAATTAAAAAAAATAAGCACGTTATCCACCTTACTCTTTTTAACAATATTTTCAAATCCTAGTGGTGCTGAATTGGGTGATATTCCAAAGCAAAACCCAATTAATTATAAACCGCATTGGCTAGTTATTCATAGTTCAAACTACTATGATGGCGAAAGTGATGATCTTGTTACCGCTGGAATGGGGTTTACTGCATTATCGAAAATGATACAAAAGGTCTATTATGCCGATCCATCAAACCCAACTCCCCAAGAATTGCGCCGTGCAAAACTAAATCGATTTATTGATACAAAAACGGGAGAAGGCTCGCTATTTGGATTTAAACGTGAGGATTTGTCGCCTTTATTTGACGGAAAAATTGCCGGCACAGAGATTTTAGCCACCATAAAAGATGAAAATGTTGGCTTGTTATTACAAGTTCCTGTTGATTTTAATAAGAAAAAACCCTGTATTGTTGCCGTACCGGCTTCTGGTTCTGATGGACTATATAACGCTAAAGATATACAAATCCGTGGATTGTGGGGGCTTAAACATAACTGCGCAGTAGTTTATAACGACAAAGGTTTAGGTACTGGTATTTATGATATTACCAACGAACAAGGCTTTACTGTTGATGGTCAAGTTGCTAAGGACAACATACTCTTCAAGCCAACTATCCAAAATCAAAAAGAGTTTATCAAAAATAATCCGCACCGTTATGCAGTAAAACAGCTCCATTCAAAGCAAAATCAAGAAGCAAGTTGGTCAAAATATAACTTCTTCTCAATTATTTTCGCTATGTATGAATTAAATGAGCTATTCCCTGAGCCTGGTAAATTGAGCTTCTCCGAATCAAATACCCTTATATTAATCTATGGAGCAGAGGATGGTGCGACAGCTGCGCTCAAAACGGCTGAATCAGATGCGATGGGAAAAATTAATGGTGTAGTAGCTGTTAATCCACAAATTCAGCCACGCCAAGATAGCGCTATTGAAAACAAATCCTATCATTCACTACCGGATTACAGTACCTATGGGGCACTTTATATTCCTTGTGCCATACCGGCAATTGAACCCAATAAGCAGGACAAATACGTCCCTGAAGCCTCTAAATACCTTTTTTCACAAAACCGTTGTGATGCATTAAAACAAGCCAACATACTACCAACCGGCACACCGAAAGAGGCATTGAACAAACTGTATGATTATGGTTGGAAGCCTGAAATGAGCATCCAATTACCTTATTTCTATCTTAATGAATCAATTGCCTACCCTTATAAATATATTAGTGCCTATGGTCGATATGATGTAACTGAAAACATGTGTGACTTTTCAGTGGCAAGTACTCAACAGGACCCCTATTTTAATTCTGGTGAAGTAAAACCACTAAAACAAGTCAATTTTGCCGAAATTTGGGGATTATCTAATGGCCAATTACCAATCTGGGCCAACCATGATGCCACAGCAATTGACCTAGTTGAAAATAAAGATGTCACATCGCCTCGACGTGAATGGTTTTCAAGTTCTACCATTGAACATCAAATAGATTATGGCACTAAAGGAGCCATTTGCTTAAGAGAAAAAATAAAAGAGCCTCGTGTAATTAAAGGGTTAGAAGAAGTCCAAGCAACAGGTAATTTAAATAAAATCAAAACCTTTATTGTTCATGGTAAAAACAACCCTAAACAACTTATCGACCACACATCTCGACCTTATGTTGCATTAAATAGTAAAGTTGAAGGAAAAGAGTCGCAACTTCGTTATATTGAAGTTGAAAATGCGAGTTATCTTGATGGCAAAGCGCCTTTTGACAACACCTTATTACCGATTGACTATTATGGTGAAGAAGCTATCGAATGGTTATGGGCAAATCTAACCAACCAAGTTAATTTACCAGAAAGTCAAGTTATACGCACCAAAGCTAGAGGTGGAATTATTGGGCAAGCACCGCAAGCAACGGCTGAAAATCTAGTCCCAATATCGCAAACTCCAGATACCAACAATCTAATCACTGTCGATAATGGCAAAATTATATTTCCGCAATAAAATCAAATTCACAAATGACTATCGAACAAATCAAAGTACGATTCGATAGTCATTTAATCATCTATATTCGATACCTTAATAAATGAACATATTTTAGGATAAAGCTCGAAAAACAATGTTTTTAGTGGCGTATAGTTTTGTTCAAAATCAATAAAGGTATCGCTTAATAAATAGAGCTTAGGTCGACGTTTTGCCATACCGTTTAAAACGTTACCAATAAAATCCACCGAGGCATAATTTACCAACCATTCACCACGCCACATTGCGCCCATAAAATCTTGATAATCAATTGGATAATTTGCGATATAAGGCTGAATCTGTCGCTTAGTGAAGATATTGAATGATGAAAGAGATTGCTTAGCGTTAAATTCCGCCCAATATTTTGACAAAAAATGGTCCCAAATAATATCCAAGGTGATCGGTGCAACACGTTGATGTGATTGTCGAAAAAGCAATTTAGCTTGCTTAACTTCAGCAAAACTATCAATCAAACGATCAATCCTACGATGCAACATAATCCCATCGGCAATCTCTTTAGGATATTGTCGATAAGCATCACCTTTAACAAAATCAGCAACTGTATTACCAATCAACGAACTATTCGCCAACGTTGCCAAATGTAAATGTGCAAGAATATTCATGGCTAATCTCGATGTTTAAACTCCCCTTCAGCAAAACCTTCTCGCCAATAACTAGTAATGTGGACCGAACTAGGTTGCAAATCGACATATTTATCTTTAATGGCCTGACGTAATTGCCGAGCAAGCGAACACTCTAACCCGCCCCAAAACAATAGATTATCCTGCTGACTCAAATCCCAACTCATCACCGCATCAACTAATTGATTAGGATAATTGGCATCTTTAATCAACCATTGAACAGATAAATCAGATGGCAGTTCAACGATATCGCTCTTATGATTAACCTCAATAAAAGCAACTGCTTTATGATTTGCAGGTAAATGTTCAAGGGTATAACAGATGGTTGGCAAAGAAGACACATCACCCATCAAAATCAAATATTGATTATCAAATTCTAACTTACCTGCTGTACCAACTATACCGATTTGATCGCCCACTTTTGCCTGTTGAGCCCAAACCGTCGCTAACCCGCTGGCATGAATCGCAAAATCAATCACAATTTGATTGGACGACTCATCATAAGCCCGAATACTATAACTGCGAGCAAATTGACGAACTCTTTCACTCACCGAAATCTTATTATTTTCATCTAAAATCGGAAAAACAATTTCACCCGTTAACGGATCAGCAAATAACAACTTTAAATGAGGACAAATCCAATTTGGATTAACTTCTAAAGGCTTATCACAACTAAAATGTAACCGAAAATAACTCTCTGACGGCCTTTCAACTTTAATCACTGTCAATAAAGCATTAATAATGTATTTTTTTGATTTTTCGTGCATTTGGTGTTCTCTTCTATTCCTCTAATATCGCATCACTATCATACAACATAATTGAAATAAAAAAGGGGAATTTTTTTATCGCGGGAAAGAGAAAAAAAACCACCCTAAATGGGTGGAATCTAAATCAATAGCAAGTATTAAAAGCGTAAGGCCCCAAACGCCCCACACCAATCCTGATCGAATTTAACCACAGCAGCATCGACGGCTGGATCTGAAATAAACAGCTCCGCCACATCCACCGGCAACGTAATTGACTGACAACCGGCAAGCATACAATCTAAAGCTTGTCTTGGCGTTCTAAAACTGGCTGCTAACACCATCGATTCAGGGCAATGCAAATCTAACAGCGCTTGTAGCTCATAAACCGTATCTTTACTATTACCACCTTGGGCATCAATACGATTGACATAAGGAGCAATATATTTTGCACCAGCAAGCGCAGCCAAAAAGCCCTGACCCGCACCATAAACGGCCGTACCTAAAGTTGGAATACCCTGCTTGGTCAACTCCTTAATCGCCATCAACCCCTCGGCATTAACCGGGATTTTAGTCACAATCGATGGAATGACTTTACGAAGTTGCTCAGCTTCCTTAATCATCTCTTTAGCATTATGAGAAAGCACTTGCGCGAATAACAACTTATCAGAACCCAGCAAATCTTGTAATTCAGATAACAAATCAAAAATTGGCTTACCCGATTTAGCGACAATACTTGGATTAGTGGTAACCCCCTTTATTGGCAAAATTGCAGCTAAACGCTTAATTGCTGCAACATCGGCTGTATCTAAATATAATTCCATACCCACTCCTAATTAAATGCTTAATTGATGAGTAGCATAGTAAAAAAAAATTTAACTCAAGCCTAGAAGACAAAATTTCTATTTACTGGACTTTTGTACGATAAATAGCAAAATGCGATCTCGATCACATTTTTAATAATAATTAATAACACATTAAATTAAATAAATTTTTCAACTTTAACTCTACAAGCTATAATTAAACCAACTGCACATTACTTGGTTTACTAACAATATGACCACAAACCTAAAAAACGTATTAACTCAGCTCACTAACCAACAAATCAACCACCTCTATTTTGCCAATAACCAACAAACGGCACCGCTACATGCTTATCAAGTTGATTTTCCGAGGATCGAAGTGATTATAGAAGGTCAACAGCTTATGCAATGGGCTGACAGCAATGGCAAAATAATGACACAACAACTTGAAGTTAATGATCTGCTCTACATTACCGCTAACAGTTGGAACAAACCTATCCGCACAACCCCAATCACCTGGTTAAACATCTTATTTGGTAAACAGCAAATTGGCATCAGCATAGTTTATTGGGACGGAAACCAATTAATTCCGCTAGCACAAACTAACATACCAAGGCGAGGTCCACGAGTTGGCACCTTTATTATTCAAGCGCTATCTGAATTGACTTGGCAAAATCAACCACAAACTCAAACTGGCTACTACTTGATTCAAAGCCTGCTTAGTAACACTCTAGATTTACTCAATGCCGACATAAAAACCGCATCAAAAACCACCAGCTTATTCGAAGCAATACGCCAATATATTGATACACATTTTCGGGAAGATATAAGCCGTGAATTTCTAGCTAAAATGTTTTATATCTCACCCAACTATTTATCCTATCTATTCAAAAACGAAGGCAAAATTGGCTTAAATGAATATCTCAACCATATCCGCATAGAGTACGCAAAATCACTACTTAAAGATTACGACTTAAACGTCAAAGAAATCTCGCTTGAAGCGGGTTTTAAAGATAGTAACTACTTTTGCCGAATTTTTAGAAAAAAAACCGAACGAACACCCACTGAATATCGACGGCAATATCATAGTAAATTATCGGAAAAGTAAACTCAGTTAATTGAAAGTAAAACAGAAGTTTCTAATTGCAAGCAATTAAGGAGCCCAAAAACCCCGCTCCTCAACTTTTTTGATATAAAAATAATTAAAAAATATCATCGCTTAGAGCCAGATTATCTATACAGGCAACATTACAAAGCGGAATGTTAAACGCTCAAACCACTACTGCTCAAAAAAATCCCCCTCCGGTTGAGGGATGATGTCCGGAGGGGCTAAACGACTAAATCGTTTTTTATCTGAAAACGACCTTGACTCTTTAAGTCAAATATTTCTTAATGATTTAACTACTCCTTAATCCCCCAAGCTTTAAGGATTAAGGACGAAGAAATAAAAACTAAGGATAGGAGCAAAAGGTACGGCAGTAGCTGGAGAACAAATTCACAACAGCACCGCCGGTAGTGCTCACGGTAAACTGGTTACCATTATTGGATTCATCACTAGTCCAGTACCAATAGGTCTCGGAGCCATCGTTTGTATAACCGAACACGGGGCCCCACTCCGTAACAAAGCCAGAACCAATTCTACGTTGGTAATAATTGCCAGGTGAGGAAGGGGTGGCGCCGACTGAACCGAGACAGTCAGAATCGTTGTTAGGACAAGATGCGTTGGTTAAATCCTTTACCTTAGGTACTCGATAACCAAGACTATTACACCAAGATAAAGTACGAGGATAACGTCCTATCTCACGACCACGTTCAACGAACCACTGCTTCAAAGTAAAACCATATTTAACAACTGGATTACCTTGACTGTCACGACCGACCAACTCGAAGGTCTGAGGCAAAGTAGGTCTGGAAATACGACCAGGATTGTCTGAAAGTTGTTGGGATGAGGTAGTGTAAGGACCCGTTAAAGTAACACGTACCCCTGTAGTAACTGGTGAATTTGTCATAGTAGCAGTAATACCACCCTTAGATACCGGAGACCAAGACAACGAACCTCCACCACCTATATCTAAATCAAAGAACAAATTGTTAGCACCAGTAGTTGGAAAGTTTAAATCATAATTCGATGGGTCAGTTGACTGAGGGATAAAACCATTAGCAGGGTCCCAAATCGAAGACGGACCATTTTGGATAGAAGAAAAGTGATACAGAATTGGTCTGGCAAAACAAACCACCGGCTCAGCCTTAGGATTAACATAATAAGTCACACTAGTCGCACTGAAATCACTATGATTAGGAAAACCGTAACGAGTAGATAATGTGCCGTTAGTACTAGATAAGGTAACCTTATAAGGTGCCTTACAAATCTCTGGCACGGTACTTCGTGATACAGCTTGATTGTTTTTATCGACTATAGATAAACTTAAAGAACCTGTAGCAGTAACGTCTGAATCACCATCATCATCCCCCCAATAATTATTAGGAGGACCGATAAGAGTACTTAAATCGACTGAATTTGTATCAGTAGGAACGAACATACTTATATCAGCAAAACTCTGACCCTCAACCGGCAAGGCGATTGGGGTTGTAGATGAAGAATTGGTTGAAGGCGTATATTGCGTACCATCAGATAACGTAATCCTAAGCAGACCGTCAGTATCAACCGCACGTGTACGACCGCTGTCGAAAGTCAAATACGGCGCATTACCCTGTATCTGATTTGCAGTTGTCTGTGATCTCAATGCGTGACCCGAAAAAGGAAGGAAAAAGGCCACGAAAAAAACAATCTGCCGGGATAACTTGGGAAAGGATCGAAAACAGGATCCGAAAAAGGATCTGTAAAATGATCGAGAAAAGGATCGCGCGATAATTCGCAGAATTTCACTTGATTGAGCAGAAAAATAAACACCAGTGAAAAATTTAAGCTGGGAGATGAACTTAGACGAATTTAAATTATAGTTTGGCCAAGTTGCCTGTTGCCTGTTGCCTGTTGAAAATTATAGAACATCCGCGACAATCCTGTCAAGTAATTTTTTGATTAATTTACGATTTTATACTTTTCCGTCAAATTTTAGCCTCGTAGCTAAAACCGTGTAAAAAGTATAGTGATTGAAAAAACACGATGCAACACTTTTTTTCGCTCAATTGGGTTAACTTTTGTAAACAGGATCTAAAAAGGATCTGGGTTATAATTATTTAGCTATTGTTTTAATTAAATATATTGCAGTTACAAATCTTTAAAATCAGAGCAATTGATCCTCAAAAAATTTTATTTTAGTGCTTTGAATTAGAAATTTAGTGATTTGGATCATTTAATAATTTTTAAGTGAAATTTAAAACCTCAAAAACCCCGCTCCTCAACTTTTTTCGATAAAACACAACAAAATAAATTATTCCCAGTTAAAACTGTGTTTTAAACACTTCAAGTCAACTATCTAACGGACTTATTGCTATTGCCAGTTTATTTACTCAAGTCATATGAATTATCGAATAAAAGTTAAGGAGAAACACAAAGTCCGTTGTAGTTGCGTAATCGGTCCACGAATAGTACATCACCGAAGTACGAGCACACAACAAACGGCTGATTATATGAAGGATTAGTATCAACCGTCCAATAACTGTCAAAGGAAAAATTGGCTTGTGAGTAATTTTTCATCAATCCCCACTCGGTAAAGAATCCTGTGCCGATTCTACGCTGATAATAATTGCCGTTTGAAGAAGGGGTTGCACCGACTGAACCTTCACAATCATTAGTTAAACTATTTTGCAGGAATACGCTATTTTACCCATCCCTAACTTCTGTGCTTACTTAGACAAGAGGACTAAGGATAGGCACAAATCACGCTGTTATCGTCGATAGCCCAACCAACATCACCGTAGGCCGCGAACACGGCAAACTGATAGCTACCATTTGAATCACTAGTCCAGTACCCATAACGATCAAACCCAATTCCTGAGTAACTCAGCATTCGCCCCCATTCCGTAAAAAAACCTGCACCAATCCGACGCTGGTATAAATTATTAAGTGATGAAGGCGTAGCTCCAACTGAACCTTGACAGTAAGGGTGAGAACCACTTCCTTGACAAGAAGCATTAGTTAAATCCATTACGAGAGGCATTCGATAACCTATATTATTACACCAAGATAAGGTATTAGAATAAGAGTCTTCTATTCCACCGCGGTTGACAAACCACTGCTTTAACGTAAATCCATATTTAACAACAGCATTACCTCGACTGTCTCGACCGACCAACTCGAATGTCTGGGGCAAAGATGGCCTAGGTATATTACCAGGATTGCTAGACATATGCTGAGATGAGGTAGCAACAGGTCCACTTAATGTAACTCGAACCCTTTTACTTGTAGAATCGCTCATTGTAGCGGTTATACCTCCGTGAGAAACTGGTTCCCAAGACAAGGACTGATTAATACCACCAATATCTAAATCAAAGTACAAACCATGAGCACCAGTAGTCGGAAAATTTAAACTATAAGATGATGGTATAGTTGATTGAGGAAGAAAACCATTATCAGGATCCCAAATCGAAGTCGGACCAGCATAATAGCCTGTACCATACATCAAAATTGGCTTAGCAAAACAAACCATCGGCGATGCCTTAGGATTTATATAATAGATCACACTACTGGCGTCAAAACTACGAGTATTAGGAAAGCCATAACGTGTGATTAAGGCAACATAAGTATTGGCTAAATTAAGTCGATAAGGTGCATTACAAATTTCTGGCACGGTATTACGTGATACTACTTTGTTGTTTTTGTCGACGATAGATAAACTTAAATTACCTGTAGCGGTAATGTCACCATCGCCATCATCATCTCCCCAATAATTGTAAGGTGAACTGACAAGAGTACTCAATGCTATGGAATCAGTATCTACTGGCACTAACATGCTAATATCAGCAAAACTTTGACCTGTTACTGGTAATTCTATTGGTGTAGTTGATGAATTGTTGGTTGACGGCGTATATCTAACGCCATTAGATAAAGATATCCCAAGCAGACCATCAGTATTAATTGTTCGTGTAAGACCACCGTCAAAGGTTAAATACGGGGCATTACCGTGAATAACACTTGATGTTTTAGAAGTTAATGCATGGCTAGAAAAAGAAATAGGAAGTAAAAGAGCCACCGCTCCCCCTATAAAGATCTGCCGGGATAATTTGGATCGATGAAAGGATCGGAAAAAAGATCGCACGAAAATTGGTGGAATTGTGCTTAATCGAGTGAAAAAATAAACTTTTGTGAAAAAAGGACGTTGGGAGCTTAATTTAGACGAATTTAAAGTATAGGTTGGCCAAGTTGCCTGTTGCCTGTTGCCTGTTGAAAATTATAATACATAATCGACAATCCTGTCAAGTAAATTTATGATTTATTTTAATTTTATTGTGAATTTGATTAAAATTTATTCTTTAATGTAATGATGAAAAAGTATAGTGAACAGAAAAAAACGACGCAATATCTGTTTTCACTTTTATTGCTAATTTTCGTAAAGATAAAACGCTTTACATGCTAAAAATGATAGCTAATTATTGTTTTAATTAGTTAATATCGACTTTACAATATTTAACAGTTGTAATAATGAAAAATTTAGCATTTGATTTTAGTGACGTATGAGTTTGAGGTGTAATTTAACATCCCAAAAACCCTGCTCCTCAACTTTTTTGGATGCAAAAAACGGCCACTAAAAAACGCCATAGCTTAAAGCGGAATTATTTATTTTAGACAATATTTCAAAGCGAATTTTGAACCCCTAAAACCCCGCTCCTCAACTTTTTTTGATGCAAAAAAACGACTACTAAAAACGCCACAATTTAAAGCCGAATTATTTATTTTAGACAATATTTCAAAGCGAATTTTGAACCTCAAAAACCCCGCTCCTCAACTTTTTTTGATGTAAAAAACGGCCACTAAAAAACGTCACAACTTAAAGCGGAATTATTTATTTTAGACAATATTTCAAAGCGAATTTTGAACCCCTAAAAACCCCGCTCCTCAACTTTTTTTGAGACAAAATACCTAAAAAATAAACCCGCCGAGGCAGGTAATTGAAGCGTCGCTTAGCCACAAAATCGCTTTTTATGGCTAAACGACGTTGACTCCTTGAGTCAGCTTACTTTTAATCACCTAATACTATTTTTTATCACTCCCCCCCGGTCTAAGGATTAAGGACGAAGAAATAAGAACTAAGGATAGGCACAAAGCACGGAGTTGTAGCTGCGGTCCGAAACTATATAAGCGGAGCCGGAGTTCACGGCAAACTGGCGACTACCATTCGAGTCACTAGTCCAGTAACTATATGCAATGAAGCCAACGCCAGAGTAATCGAACATAATCCCCCACTCCGTGAAAAAACCAGCATCTATATGACGCATATAATGATTACTCGGCGAGGAAGGGGTGGCGCCGACTGAACCAGGACACCTAGAATCGTTGTTAGGACAAGATGCGTTGGTTAAATCCTTTACGCTAGGCAGACGATAACCAAGACTATTACACCAAGATAAGGTATCAGAATAAGTGTAAGTGTTAGTACCACGGTTCACGAACCACTGCTTCAAAGTAAAACCATATTTAACGACAGGATTACCTTGACTGTCACGACCGACCAACTCGAAAGTCTGAGGCAAAGAAATAGGGGAAAGAGGACCAGGATTGGATAAATTAATCTGGGATTGAGTAGCGTAAGGACCAGTTAAAGTAACGCGTACGCTTGTAGCAGTAGAATTAGACATTGTGACTGTGATACCTCCCTGAGAAACAGGAGACCAAGACAATGGCTGACTAACACCACTAATGAGTAAATCAAAGTACAGTTTGTTAGCACCAGTTGTAGGAAAGTTTTGACCGTAATAGCGAGGGTCTGTTTTTTGAGTGAGAAACCCCCTATCAGGGTCCCACATCGAAGCTGGGCCAGCATAATAATTTGCACCGTAAAACAAATTAGGTCTGGCAAAACAAACCTCCGGCGAAGCCTTAGGATTAACGTAATAAATCACATTACTTTCACGGAAAGTACTACGATTAGGAAAACCATAACGTGTAGATAATGTACCGTCAGTACTGGATAACGTAACCTTATAAGGTGCCTTACAAATTGTTGGAACGGTACTACGTGATACCGTTTGACCGCTTTTATCGACGATAGATAAACTTAAACGACCTGTAGCACTAACGCCAGAATCTCCATCATCATCACCCCAATAATTATTAGGAGGACCGATAAGTGTACTCAAAGCGACTGAATTAGTATCAGTAGGAACGAACATACGAATATCAGCAAAACTCTGACCCTCAACCGGCAAGACGATTGGGGTTGTAGATGATAAATTGGTAGAAGGCGTATATTGCGTACCATCAGATAGAGTAATCCCAAGCAGACCGTTAGCATCGACCGCACGTGTACGACCACCGTCGAAAGTCAGATAAGGTGCACTACCCTGTATCGCATTCCTAGTTGTCTGTGATGTCAATGCGTGACCCGAAAAAGGAAGAAAAAAGACCACGAAAAAAACAATCTGCCGGGATAATTCGAAAAAGGATCGAAAACAGGATCTGAAACAGGATCCGGAAAACGATCGGAAAAAGGATCGAAAAGAGGATCGCGGAAGCGATCGCGCGAAAATTCGCAGAATTTCACTTGATTGCGTGGAAAAATAAGTTTCAGTGAAAAATTTAAACTGGGTGCTGGACTTAGACGAATTTAAAAGATAGGTTGGCCAGGTTGCCTGTTGCCTGTTGCCTGTTGAAAATTATAATGCATTTTAGACTACCCTGTCAAGTAATTTTTTGATTAATTTACAATTTTATACTTTTCTGTCAAATTTTAGCCCATTAGCTAAAACCGTGTAAAAAGTATAGTGATTGGAAAAACACGATGCAACACTTTTTTTCACTCATTTACGTTAACTTTTGTAAATAGGATCTAAAAAGGATCTGGGTTATAATCGTTTAATTATTGTTTTAATTGAATATATCGAAGTTACAAATCTTTAAAATTAGAGCAATTAATCCTCAAGAATTATATTTTAGTGTTTAAATTCGTGATTGTGATCATTTAAAAGTTTTTAAGTGAAATTTAAAACTTCAAAAACCCCGCTCCTCAACTTTTTTGATTATCATTTTTCGCTCTTCTTGATCAAAAAACGTCCACGCAACAAAACGGCTAATTTTTTGTCCTTGAGCCATAGAGACAATTTTATATTCAGTTGCCACTTTTAGTTGTTTTTTTATTTTGCTTAGCGTCTCTTTTTTCGATACCAATGAGGTAAACCACAGGCATTGCGTTTTGTATTTGATACTCTCTTTTATCATTCTAGTGATAAATGCACTTTCTCCCCCTTTGCACCAGAGTTCAGCGTGTTGTCCACCAAAGTTGAGGATGAGATTATCTTTCGTTGAATTTACTTTTCCCAACTTTTTAAGTTTAGTGTAAGCACTTGCATGTGCTTCTTGTTCGGAGGCGTGAAAAGGTGGATTGCATAGGGTGGCTAGGTAAAATTCTTTAGGTTGAATGATATTTTCAAAAATAGCTTCGTTGTCAGGTTGTAAGCGACATTGTAATGTGTTTTTTAATAGATCATTAGATTGTGCTATCAATGAAGCAACTTTTATTGATGTTGGATTGATATCACTACCAACAAATGACCAACCATACTCTGCACAACCAATAATTGGATAAATAATATTCGCCCCAACCCCAATATCTAAAATGCGAACCTGTTTACCTGTAGGAATTTGGTTATCTTGCGCTAACAGATCGGCAAGATAGTGTATATAATCTGCTCGCCCCGGAATTGGCGGACAAAGATAGTTGTCAGGAATGTCCCAATACGAAAGTTGATAATAGTGCAATAATAGCGCTTTATTTAGCATTTTGACCGCAGTAGGATCAGCAAAATCAATCGTTAACCGCCCATATTGATTAGGCTTTACAAAATTAGATAGCTCGTTCAATGTTTTGATAAGTAAATCAAATGGATAGCCATTAATGTGCTTATTGCGGTGGTGTAAAGCTGTTTTTTTGATTGATTGCATGGATGATCCAACATAGAGAATTAATCACTAGTATAACGTTTTTGAGCAAATTTGTGAAAATAGCGAGAGATTTTATGCTTCAAAAACCCCGCTCCTCAACTTTTTTTATAATCGTTAAGTTATACGATTGTGGATGATTCGAAAATTAATTTTGAATTTGTTATAATCATCCGCTTTAAATCCAACCGATAATACAATGAAAAATCTAAAAAAGTTTTTGATATTCCCTTTTTTGAGTTTAGTGCTTATGTCTTTTGATTCCTATGCGAGTGAGTTTAATGGACAGGCGTTATCATTACTTTGGGTGATCCCTTTCGTTGGAATTTTGTTATCGATTGCTTTATGTCCACTATTTTTAGCCCGATTATGGCATTAT
The DNA here is from genome assembly GCF_001693745.1 of Gilliamella sp. wkB72. Classification (NCBI taxonomy): domain Bacteria; kingdom Pseudomonadati; phylum Pseudomonadota; class Gammaproteobacteria; order Orbales; family Orbaceae; genus Gilliamella; species Gilliamella sp. wkB72. Next base: position 233,548 of record NZ_LZEI01000011.1, read on the forward strand.
CACTACGGTAAAGTTGTTGCCGTTTGGACGTTATTATTTTTGGGGTTTGCGCTGGTTTCATTTGGTTTAACGACAACAATTGAGCTAACAGTACACGCCATTGTTCAGGAGTATATTCCTTTTATATTATTACTTTTGGCTTTATTTACGGTTTCCGGTGGCATTCTGATTAAGAGTGATAAAATCAGCACACCAAAATCCAACGTTATTTTACTGATGATTGGCGTTGTGCTTGCTTCAATTATGGGAACAACTGGCGCTGCGATGTTGATGATTCGTCCACTACTTCGAGCTAATCGTCAACGACAGTATGCTGTACACACGGTAATATTTTTTATCTTTTTAGTTGCCAATATTGGCGGTGGATTAACGCCTTTAGGCGATCCACCGTTATTTATTGGTTTTTTAAAAGGTGTCGATTTTTTCTGGACAGTTAAGCATATGCTATTGCCTGTTGTGTTTACATCAGGGTTATTGTTAATTATTTATTATTTTATCGATCATTACTATTACGTTAAGCAGTATGGTGTGAATAGCAATCCAATTAGTGCTAAGCCTGTTAAGTTATATGGTCTAAATAATCTTGTATTATTATTGGCTATTATTGCTAGCGTGATTTTGTCTGGTGTCTGGCATTCATCGATAAGTTTTACTATTTTAGGTTCACAAATCGCATTACAAAATTTAGTTCGTGATGGTCTTTTTATTGCTATTACGATAATTTCAATAATGATTACCCCGAAGCAAGTTCGAGCAGGCAACGAATTTAATTGGGAGCCGATTAAAGAGGTTGCTAAGTTATTTATTGGAATTTTTATAACTATTGTGCCTGTGCTGGCGATTTTACGTGCGGGTAATGATGGTGCGTTGGCTTCGGTCATTTCATTGGTGACTAATGACCAAGGTGCGCCAATAAATAGTATGTATTTTTGGTTATCAGGATTGCTATCCGGATTTTTAGATAATGCACCAACTTATCTGGTCTTTTTCAATCTTGCTTCAGGTAATGCTAGTAGCTTAATGACGACGTTTGAAAGCACTTTACTGGCTATTTCAATGGGCTCGGTATTTATGGGCGCTTTAAGTTATATTGGTAATGCCCCTAACTTTATGGTTAAAAGCATTGCGGACCAAAATAAAATCAATATGCCTAGCTTTTTTGGTTATATGAAGTGGTCAGTTGGGATTTTGATTCCGGTTTTTATTATTGATAATTTGGTGTTTTTTGTGTTTTTTTAAAAAATGACTCTTTTTAGAATTCCCCAAGTAAAGTGCATATTATTTTTACTTGGGGTGAATGTTAATCAGTCTTATTTAAAAGAAATATTTAAAACGGACCCTTGCGCCATAACGATTATCGTTACCTCCTCCTTGTTTTTCATCGCGCTCTAGTCTAGATAAGTAAGTCCCTAAATAGATATTGAAGTTATCCATATCCATCACATTTGAAATTAAGTATGAGGCATTGACAGTATGCAATTTATATTTGCCTTTAGCATAAATTTCACCATCGCCTCGATAATTTGTATTAAATGCTTTAATATCATTGGCAGCATAGATGTAACCAATACCTTTCCAAATACCATTGATACCCGCGGTAAAATCTTTTTCTTGTTCGGCATCTAAATAGGAGATGCTGCTATTGAGCAGTAATCCCTCAGATGATTTATCAAAATCACCTGCACTATTCCAACTCATCGTTAAGCCATACCCATTACGTTTTGACTGATCATGCCATTTGCCGTTTATATCATGATAAGCGTTATTAACAACATTACGCTCCATTGCTAGAGCTGCTGATATATCATTATTTCGGTAGGATATGATGGGACGTAAGTAAACGACGTTTTTATCTTTTTGCAATTTATGATAACGGCTATGATCAAATAAGGAGGTACCATCTTTTACCATTGCATTAACTTGCAAGTTCAAATCACCCAACTCTTTGGTTAATTCGATTGCACCGCCGTTACTGCTACGCCCTCTACCCTCTTTCATCATATAGATGTAACCACACTATATAAATCGTTGGCAGTATTGCCAGAATATTCTATGAAGGTATCTTGCCCAAGTGGGAACATGTCGTAAGCTTCATAGCGACCAATTCGTAGGCGCCAGTCATCTTTTTTACCAAAATAGAAACTAGCATCATCTAGGTTAACTTTACCGCCCATGTCAGCAAGCGGTTGCACCGAGAATCCTGCATAGTTCTGATTCGCTAATTCTCTTTTCCCATCCAAGCCGAATAAAATACGGCCATTTATATCCCACTGATCTGTGTCATTAGCATCAAAGTCTGCTGATGTTCTAAGTGAGGTTAACTGCTTTTTTTTGCTTGCAGCATCAATATTAAATTCGACATCACCATAAAGTTTAAGTGTTCCTTGTTCGGTCTGCCATTCAATGGATGCTAATGCGGATAAAGAATAGAAACAGCAGACTCCAGCTATTATTTTTAATTTCATCGTTATTTCCTTTTAATGTCAATTGATTAAACTTTTTGTTCATCATTAAGATTTCTGGCATCTAATTCAGCTCGAATTGAAGTATAACTGTCATCAAGTTTGTAGAACTTAGCTATCCAAATCATCGAAGCAATAATTAAAATGGCAGGTAAATATAAGTAACAGAGTTTGATTGCAAAAAGTGCACTTGGTACTTGAACTGCATTGGCAACATATCCACCAGATGAGAGTAAAAAACCGGTAATAGCACCAGCGCCAGCCATCGCCACTTTGCCAAAGAATCCATTGATTGATGTCAAAATTCCGGCAGTATTGATACCGGTTTTCCATACACCATAATCAACCGGGTCAGCCTGCATTGAAAAATAGATAGCAAGGCGTTGCCCAGCACCGAGTGATAAGATAACCGCACCGATGATAAGACCAAGATGATTCACACCCGATAACATCATTATTCCCATACCAATTAAGTTGATAGCGCTTGAAAATAGATAAACATGTCGTTTTTTCATACGATTGGCTAAGAATGGTACGGTAAGTGTGCCAATTAAGGGGACGAAAGTTGATATTCCCGCAATTATTGCGGTAAGGTTTTCGCTTTGTACGTAATAGTTGAAGAAATAGACTAAGGAGCCAGTTTGTAAAAAGAATGCGCCCCACATAAGAAAGATGTTAGTTGCAAAGATTTTCCATGGGTTGTTGTCTTTTAAACCTTTCCATGCTCTAGTTAAGGTCATTCGCTCTTGTTGTATAGTGATTTTTTCCTCAACATTTTTAAAACTGACTATCAGAAAGAAAGTCGCAATAATCCCAAAAACAATAGCGGTATATAAAAAGCCATGTGTTTGATCACCATTTCCCAATGTCGCAACTAGCGGTAATGTTGCCCCTGCAACAATCGTTGAACCTAAGGAACCTAATAAAATTCTTACTGAAGATAAGGTTGTTCTTTCTAATGAATCCGCAGTTAAAAATGGCAACATTGCACTAAATGGTATGTTGACCAAGGTATAGATAAAAGAGAGGCAAAGATAGGTGATAAAGGCATAAATTAGTTTACCTGTCGTACCAAAATCTGGTACATAGAAAACTAAAATACACAATATGCCAAACGGTATTGCGCCGATTAATAGCCATGGACGACAACGTCCCCAACGTGTGGATGTATTATCGATAACTAAGCCCATTAAGACATCAGCAACACCATCAACCAGCCGGGTAACTAAAAACATTAGACCGACATAATAAGCGGGTAGTGCCATTACGTCCGTATAAAAATACATAAGATATAGTGAGATTAATTGCCACACTAAATTACAAGATAAGTCAGCAATCCCATAACCTATGCGTTGCCGCCAAAGAGAAAATAATGAATTGACCATTTTTTTATTCCTTATAAATTTTTAGTTAAAGTTTATTTTGTCGAATAAACCAAGCCGGTGTGCAACTCCAAGCATGACAGTAGCTATTGATGATTTTGCTACCATATGGTGAATAATTAAGGTCGTTTGGATCAAACAATTCCCAAAATGTGTCTGCCCCAAATTCGACCATTTTTCCCCAATATGCTTTAATCTCATCAATGGCTTGTTGTTTCATGCCTGTTTTGAACAAGGCTAAGATGTAGTGATGTCGTAAGTAAGGCGTGTTCATGCCGATTTCTGGTGGAGTTGTTATTAATTGCGTTAATAATTTTTGTTGATGAGCTAAATCGCCTACATCAGCTAAAACCATCCAAATTTGTGTGGCGTAACTAATTTGTTTTTGTTCGCCGCTGGTGTAAAAACCGGCTTGCTCGTCCCATAATGTTTGTGCAGCTCTTTTAACCAAATCTAATTTTTGGTTAAGCGCCTGAGTTATTTCAGGTTGAAAATGTTGGGAAAGTCGACATGCTTTGTCTAAACAGTAAATTAAAACACCTTGAGAAGCGCCTTGTTTATTGAGTTTTTCGTGCCAATCAATAAATGACCACCAATCATCACTATCTTGAACTAATCCTTGCGCGTCACAACGTTTTAGATTTATTTCAATTTGCTGTAATGCGATCGGCCATAGCTCTTTAACCGTTTGTCGATCATTAGTTTGATTAAAGTAGTCGTAAAGGACATCGACAAAAAGAAGTGAGTAATCAAATAAGAACGTATCGTCAGCAATAATGTCAGGTTTAACAAAGACATTAGAGGAAACCAGACCATCTTCCCGACGATGGCTAGCAAAGAGGTATAAGCATCTGCGGACTAAATCGTGCTGTTGAAAAGTGACGTTGTTCACTAGGGCTTGTAAGCGTAAATCGCCTAACCACAGTCTTCTATCTCTTTTCGGTCCATCCTCGAATACGTCTTGCATACAATTTCGAAGCGTGTGAATGGAGACTTGATCTATCTTCGCTAATAGCGGATCTGATGATTGATAGCTAAGATAGTGTTCTGGTGCTGAACTGACTGTGTTAAACGTTATATCTTTAAATAAAATCTGGTATTTTGGCGATAGTGAGACAACATCTATTTTTAAGTATCGAAAACAGTAGCGTCGAGATAAGTGGATTTTAGCGGGTAAAATATCAATGTATTCATCATGCTGTTGTAACCAGCTTTTGCTAAGCCAACCTTGATATTGACTGAATGGTTCAGCAATTTCACACAGTGTTTCACCAAATGTTAATTTTATATGCGCAGGAGCATCAGGCGGGCTACCAGTAGATTTGCACAAGAAAGAGAGGTAACCAACATTGTGTTGACCAAAATCAATTATAAAACTATCACCTGAATGAAAACTCTGATTGAGATAATCATTTGCATCACTCACTATTTTTGATGACCAATGATGAATAGCACTTGGATCATTGATGAGCGAAATAATCTTTTGGGGTGAGATCTTTTTTTGATAAATCTTTGGTTGTAATTGCTTTGCTTTCAGAATAAATGCATTATCTTTTACCATAACTGCATCAACATTTTTTTGAATTGCTTGTGCCATATTCTTCTCCTATAGAAAACATTTAGGAGTATAGCTATGCAAAACAAAAGCTAGCCACTAAGATACTGCCAGATTGCGTTTATAAATGGCAATATTAAAAAGCTTATACCGAGCAAGTTCACATTTTTAAGAATATTATTTTTTATCTCATGTTTAATTACTTTATTGTATTTATATGACGGATAAAAATTGTCTTTTATTTAACGGGATACCTTGATAATAAGTTACCGTTGTAAGGATATAATCAATATGTATACTTTAAAAATTGACACTTATTTTAATCATAAATCAGATAAATTAGCCCTTTATAAGAGTGACCCTGAGGACAACGGTTGCGAGCATAATCATGAGTTCGACGAGTTAGTGATTGTTGAGCACGGTCATGGTTTACATGTTATTAATGGTAAGCCTTTATTTATTCAACAAGGTGATGTTTTTTTAGTTAGAGGGCATGATTACCATTTTTATGATGATCTCGGAACGCTAAAGCTAACTAATATCCTGATTAATCCCAATCAGAATTTTACTTTTTTGAAGAATATGGAGGAGCTATTAAGGCCTATCTCCGCAAGTGATTTAAGTTCTTATATTTGGTTAGCGCCTAATATTCGTAAAGAGTGTAATTCTGTTATTGATCAGTTATTTAATTTAAATAATTCAATTGAGCATCGTGAGTATTTATTTTTTAAATTGCTTGTTATCATTAAGCAATATCAACGTCAGTCACAGCAAAATAATACCCGCTATAAACTCCATCTTTTGCTTAACCATCTTCAAGAAAATTGCTTTGATGAATATGATTGGAACAATATAGCGCAAACGTTTCATTTAACAACACGTACCATGTTTAGGCATATTAAACAAGCAACCGGCCTAACTCCTGAAAATTACATCAGACGATTACGGTTAATGTCAGCAAGATTAAAGATTAGAGAAAGTGATATGACTATTACCGAAATATCATTACTTTGTGGTTTTGTTAATAGTACTCATTTTACTACACTGTATAAAAAAACGTTTGGTATCACGCCATCTGAAGAGCGAAAATTTAACTAAATTTTAATATGGTTGGGTTTTAAATGACGATTAAGTATTTAAGTACTTGTGACAGTTTACACTGTCACAAGCATTAAATTAATTATTTAACGGATATTTGAGCCATGGGCTCTCTTCGGAAGTGGTGCTTTGAGTGTAGATATCAAATAGACCAGGAAGCGATGCATCATCAGGCTGATACACAGCACGACCTAGCATATAACTTTGACCAAATTCTTTCCAATTGGCAAAATTTTCTTTAACCGTTGGTAAAACTGAGTTAATCGATTGCCATGCTTGATCTTTGCTAATATAGCCCGCTATATAGCTTGCTCTGGCAATATAAACTAGGCGTCCTAAATCCCATGCAATTGAACCTCGTAGTAGAATTTGACGCAATTCGTCTTGGTCTTCAGCGACTTTGTTTTCAATTAACATTGAAGATACTTGATCTAATCTTGAGCAATAGATTGTAATAATATCACGGTAATCTTCTGGAACTTGGTCATCAATACAACTTTGCCACTGCTCTTTAGGAACGTTTAGATAAATTTCAATCGCGACATCGATGAGTTTGTGAACTGATCCAAAAGAGGATAAACATTCAGTAGCACTTTGTGGAGAAGTTACATCCCAAGCTGTACTTAAGCGATATCGCTGTTCTTTTTTACCAGAGTTTCGGGCATCGCTTTCTAAGCTATCCCAACAAAACATATGTTGCTCTGAAATAATAAGTCCAGCTGATAATGCATTTTGCTGGTCAACTGTCAGTTGTTCAGTTTTTTGAGAATTTTGGGGAAAAGGTTTGTGTTTTAAAGTTTTAATGAGAATCGTAATCACTCTATTGTATCGTACAAGTAGTGACGCTAAAAGAATCAAAATTACAATTAAGATTTCCATATGAGTATCTTCATTTTTTGACATAAATCAATTTAAGTGCGCAAAAAATATCACAAATAATAACTTCCAACAAGATGAAAATTTAAAAAAAATTAAGCTGTTTATATCACTCATTTTTTAAACAAAGTAGTTTGAAAAAATGTGAAGCTTCGCACATTTTTAATAAAAATTCCTGTATAGCTATAATTTATTGCCAAAATATTATATTAGCTGTCCAAATTTTAAAGGTGAGATTTCGATTTACTTTTTAGAATGTGGTTGTAGGTTTTTATAAGGAGTGAGGTTCAAAATGATTGAGATGTTACTTGATAAAGATTTTTTTTCGTCTAGCGATCAAAATATCACCGTTGAGCCTCGGGCGCCTCAACCCGTCTACCCTGAACACACGCATAATTTTAATGAAATCGTTATTGTGACAAGTGGGTATGGAAAACATATTTTAAATGGGCGACTATTTGATTTATATCCAGGTATGATGTTTTATATTAAGGCTTCGGACTGCCATTTGTATGAGAACGTTAATAATCTACATTTGACCAATATTTTATTTAGAGATCCTGAGAATTTTCATTTTATTAATGGGATAAATCAGTTAATTCCAAATCCTGACCCGATTCATTCTCATTACTTTTTTGATAAAAAATCTGATGAAAATATTCAATCGATTATTAAGCAATTGACGCAAAATCAATCAAGTGCTGTACAGGAAAGTTTATTTTTACAATTACTACTTATTTTTAATAAGAATTTTTATGTCAATGAAGGTTCTGGATCATCTGATAATCGCGTTAAGCAGTTGTTGCGTTGGTTACAGATCAATTTTAAGGAGCAAATTGATTGGGAACAGTTAACGGCACAATTTTCATTGTCATTGCGCTCTTTTCATAGGAAGATGAAAAATGAGATTGGCATCACGCCTCAAAAATATTTAATAAAGTTGCGGTTAGCTAATGCTTATACTCAGTTAATTTATAGCAATAAATCTATTACAACCATTGCGCAAGAATGTGGTTTTAATGATAGTGCTTATTTTTCTACCTGTTTTAAACAAGAATTTACGTTTTCGCCACAAGCATTACGTAATAACCCAGATAAAGGTTATCATTAGTTGTTTTACTAGTAAGTCAGGAACAGTTTATGGAAAGATGTTTGCGTTTATATAAACAAGATTATTTTATTTCAAAGATGAATACTGTTACTGTCGAAAAACGTGATCATCAACACCCTTTTCCTTTACATGATCACGATTTTTATGAAATTGTGATTGTTTGTTCAGGTAATGGTTTGCATTATTGGAATGATTATATTTATCCAATTACCAGTGGCGATATTTTATATATTAATCCCAAAGATGTGCATGGTTATGAGTCAGTTAATGATCTCAAATTGGATAATATTTTATATTTGAGAGAGTCACTTTTTTTATTATCGACTATCGAGTCTTATTTACCTAAAGTGACAGCCAAACATAATGAGCGTTCTTGGCGAATTCAACCTTCATACCTTAAACTTTTATCTCCACTTATCGAAAAATTAGCTATCGAATCAAAGAAAAATAATTTAGCCTCCGTACATTTATCTGAGGCACTTTTTCTGCAATTAGTTATTTTGTTAGACCGGATAAAACAAGCTCCAAAGGTAACGGAGCCGACTGCTACTCATCAGTTGGATTTATTGTTTACCGCGCTCCATAACAGTATTGCAACACCATTTAATGTTGATGTTTTTTGCAAGGAAAATCATATTGCAAGCCGTTCACTTAGTCGTTTATTTAAAAGCCAAACAGGGATGACCATTAGTGGTTATTTACAAAAAAGGCGATTATGTGATGCCATGTCTTTACTTCGTAATACTAACTATTCGATTAGTATGATTGCTGCTGAGTGTGGTTACGATGATAGTAACTATTTTTCCTCAGTGTTTAAAAAGCAAACCAATCAAACGCCTTCAGAGTACCGGGCTAAATTTAATGATAAGAAGTGCTAGGTGAAGGTAGATTAAATATATATTCAATTTACTCTCTTTTAGGCTTTAAAAGAGAGTAATGTTTTATTCTAAATAAAAGACTTCTGCTAATGATTCACTAATTGGGCTGTTGTCTGGGTTGCTTGGCATGATATCTTTCATAAACGCCCACCATTTTTGACAAGCTGCTGTTTTAGCTACTGCATCCCATCGCTCTTCTGATTCGATTTCAACATAAGCAAAGAGTAGATTTCTTTTGCTGTCTAAAAATATCGAGTAATTGTGAGCGCCATGGGCTTTTAGTTCTTTTACCAGCTCGGGAAAGATTTCGTCATGCCGTTTTTTATATTCAGCATGTTTGTCAGGATGGACCTGCATTATGCTTGCTTTTCTTATCATAATAGCTCCTTTTTAATGAATTAGGTTAAATTTGCATTTAACCTATTTCATTATCACGTGTACATTCAATTTTTTATTGGTAAATAGAATGATATAGTTGCTCAATTTCTTTTACGTTAGTGTCACGCGGATTGCCTCCGGTACAAACATCATCAAAAGCAGCTTGAGCTAACGCAGGGATATCCTCAAGTTTTACGCCAATATCTTTTAATGTAGGAGGGATACCAACATCTACGTTAAGTTGTTTAACAGCATCGACAGCAGCTTTTCTTGCTTGTTCGATCGTCATTTGTTCTGTTTTAGCCACTCCCATCGCTTTAGCAATATCACGATATTTTTCACCAGTAAATTCGGCATTGTAAGCCATGATATGAGGTAAAAGTACCGCATTAGCTACACCGTGAGGCGTTCCATAAAATGCTCCAAGTGGGTGAGCCATTCCGTGAACTAAACCTAATCCCACATTTGAAAAGCCCATGCCAGCAATATATTGGCCTAATGCCATGTCTTGAGAACCTTTTGCAATCCCTTTTACTGAGTCACGTAATGAACGAGATATGACTTCTATTGCTTTAAGATGGAACATGTCTGATAGTTCCCAAGCGCCTTTGGTTATATAACCTTCAATGGCGTGAGTTAAGGCATCAACACCTGTTGCTGCTTTTAAACTCGCTGGCATACTTGTCATCATATCGGAATCTATGATTGCGACAACGGGAATATCGTGAGGGTCAACGCAGACAAATTTACGTTTTTTCTCTTCATCGGTAATGACGTAGTTAATGGTCACTTCAGCTGCTGTACCTGCTGTTGTAGGAATAGCGATTGTGGGTACTGCTGGTTTTTTCGTTGGCGCTACCCCTTCAAGACTACGAACATCAGAAAATTCTGGATTGTTGATAATAATACCGATCGCTTTTGCGGTATCTTGTGGTGAGCCACCACCAATTGCAATTAGGTAGTCGGCACCCGATTGTTTGAAGACTTCAACCCCTTTTTGAACAATACCAATAGTTGGATTTGGCATGACTTCATCAAATATTTGATAAGCAAAGCCATTGTCATCTAATAGTTTTGTTACTTTAGTTGCTACTTGGAATTTAATTAAATCTTTGTCAGTAACGACTAATGCTTTTTTAAAACCCCGTTTTTTTACTTCATCTACGATGTGGCTGATTGAACCAGCGCCAAAGTAAGATGTTTCATTTAGAATCATTCTATAAGCCATAATGTTTTCCTTTTAATTCGTCATGCCTAAACCAACAATGTTCGCTGCAACAATGATAACTAAGCAGCCAATACAAAGTATTCGTACTGGTTTTTTGCCAGTACCAAACCACTCTTTTAGTGCTAATCCAACAATACCACCACAAAGTACATAGAAACTCATATGTAACATCCAACTCATGAAACCATATTCAGTTGGAATATTTGCATGACCCCAAGCATAGAAGAAGAATTGGAAATACCACATTGCGCCACCTAAAATGGCAAATAGTATGTTGCTAATAAGTAGGGATTTGGCAACTGAGATGTCTTTTTTAAATGAAAGTTCTTTTTTAGCGCAGAGTCGACTAATACAGAAACCTAGATTAATAATTGCACCACCACCCATAATAATGACATAGCTTGGGAGAGCTACGTATAGATGGTCTACGCCAAGTTCGGCAGCTTTTTCGTGCATTGGTACTGCTGCACTCATGGCAAATGACATACCAGCAGAGAAGATACCACACATGATGGCAAGAAGAAGTCCTTTCTTTAAATTAAAATCTTCAACTTGTACTCCAAGTGTTTTTTCTTTCAATAAACCCGCATAAGTTACGATAGCGACACCAATAACAGCAACAACGACACCTAATAATGTCATTTTTCCGCCAGTTGAAGCCAATAATTCACCAAATTTACCTTGTAGTATTGGCGTCATTAGCGTACCAACGATTAAGGTTATGCCAATCGCAATACCTATGCCCATCGACATGCCTAAATAACGCATTGTTAGTCCGTAACCAATGTTACCTACTCCCCACATGGCGCCAAATAAGAAAACTGGAATTAATATATCTGAACTAAACGATCCGTAATAAGACCAAAAGTCAGGCAATAAGAAGTAACTAATTGACCATGGCAATATGATCCATGAAAATAGTCCGGCTATTGACCACATGGTTTCCCATGACCAATTTTTTACTTTTTTAAGTGGTGCGTAAAAACACGCGGCAGAAGCGGCACCAACAAAGTGCCAAAATATGCCTAAAATAATTGAACTACCCATATATTTATCCTTATATTTTTGAAATATAATTTGATATTTTTTATTAGTAGCTTTTACTGTTTTAATGCTTCTTCCATAGGGTTCACATCAAAACGCTCAGCTAATAATCTGAACTCTTCCGTGGATATGGTTTGACGTTTTCCTCCCATTGATAGGACTTTTACAAGAACTTCTGCTGATTTTTCAGCTGTATCAATCAAGCCGAAAGCTTCATCTAACGTTGGTCCTGTTCCAAATACACCATGGAAAGCCCATAACACTAAACTATGTTTTGCCATCTGTTTTGCAGTGGCATAACCAATTTCGTCTTTACCTGGAACCATCCAAGGAACGACACCAACACCATCTGGAAATACAACTAAACATTCGGTACTCATTTCCCACAACAATCGCGTTATTACCGCAGTATCAAGTTCTAGGACATAAGTTAATGCAATTAAATTGGTCGCATGACAGTGCATGATCACGCGGTCTTTTCCTTGGCTTTGTTCGATTCTTACAATATGTGATTGCAGATGAGCAGCGAGTTCAGAAGTCGGTAATCCACCATTTATTAATCCCCACATGATGTAATAACCCTTGCCTTGTTCATCAATTTTGACAATGGCTAACGTATCAGCAGGATCTAAAATGACATTGCGGAAAAACTTACCTGATCCTGTGACAATAAAGTACTGGTTAGCAAGTTTAGTCACATCTTGTGTTAACGATACGTGACGGGGATTTTTATAAAAGTCACTTTGAAAAGAGACCACATCACTTTCAAGTAATCTTAAGCTAACATTACCACCATTACGCTCATCCCATCCTTTTAACCACATATCGTAAGTGGCTTTGATCATCCCTTTTACAAACCAAGAAGAAAGAATCTGTTGCATTTTGTTTTCCTTATGATCGTTTAGTTAAAACTGTTGTTTCATATTGACGAACTTCATCTAACCATCGGCTACCAACTGGTACGTCATTCAATAAACAGTACTGATCCCAAACTGCTTGCCAAGGTAATGATTTTTGTTCTTCGAGTAATGCTAGTCGTGAAGTAAAGTCACGATCGTGTTCATATTTTTTTAATTGTTCGGTAGGTTCTAATAGTGCTTTTAACAAACATTTTTTCATGTTGCGAGTGCCAATTACCCAAGCGGCAATACGGTTTATAGAGGCATCAAAGAAATCTAAACCAATATGTACTCGGTCAAATAGTTTGTTTCGAATGATTTCGCTCGCGATATTTTGAGTTTCATCATCAAAGAGCACTACGTGATCACTATCCCAACGCACTGGACGGCTAACATGTAGTAAAAGATGTTCAACAAAAGGCATTACGGCAGAAATTTTGTCTGAAATGACTTCAGTTGGATGGAAATGTCCAGCATCTAAACATAGTGCAGTTTTACGTGATGTAGCATAAGCGAGATAGAATTCATTTGATCCAGCAGTATAAGATTCAAGACCAATACCGAATAATTTACTTTCGACTGCATCAATGTGATATTTTTGATCAATCTTTTCTCGAATAATTTCATCCAATGATTCAACTAAATGTTGTCTTGGTGCAAATTTATCGACAGTAATGTCTTTCATTCCATCTGGTAGCCAGATATTCATGACTGATGGTGTACCTAATTCTTTACCAAAATATTCTGATACCTTACGACAAGCTTTTCCGTGATCTATCCAGAATTGACGAATTTCTGGATTAACATGAGTAAGAGTGCCTTCGTTACTCAAAGGGTGTGAAAAATATGTTGGATTGAAATCTAGACCAATCTGATGTTTTTTAGCCCATTTGACCCAATTGGCAAAGTGTTCTGGTTTGACTTCATTACGATCGACTTTTTGATCTGATTCTAAATAAGAAGCATGTAGATTTAATCGTTTTGGTCCTGGTATAAGGCTAAAGGCTTTATCTAAATCTGATCTTAATTCATCTGCATTACGAGCTTTACCCGGATAATTACCTGTCGCTTGTATACCACCAGTTAATTCACCTTCTTGCTTTTCAAAACCAGCAACATCATCGCCTTGCCAGCAATGTACAGAAATCGGTAATTTTGCCATTGCTGCTATAGCAGCATCTGTATCCACACCGATTTCAGCAAATCTTGCTTTAGCGATCTGATAGGCATTTTCAATTGCGCTCATGAAATACTCCTTAATAAATATAAAATTTTTCTATAATTGGTTAATTACTTTTGGGTTGATAATATTTAGTGTCAAAATTCTGTGAAATGAGTTGTCTTAATGCGTTAACATCAGCAATTTCACCTAATGAAATTAACTGGTAACCCACATTGCCTAAGGCTGATGATTCAATAGGACCTGCGGTAACATTGACATTGCATAAGTCAGCACATAACTGGTTTAAAAAAGCATTTTGGCAACCACCACCGACAATATGTAATGTGTTAATTGGTTTACCACTTAGCATCGATAATTCGTTTAATACATCTCGATATAGATGTGCTAGGCTGTCAAAAATACATCTCACCAATTGAGGGAGATTTTTAGGCGCCTGACCAATGTTTTCTAAACATACCTGTTTGATGGTTTCTGTCATATCATCAGGATTTAGAAACCTTGGATCATTAGGATTAATGAGAAAAGCAAAAGGTTGCTCTTGTTTTGCCAATGTGATTAATTGATTGATATCTTTGACTTCGTGTTCAGAACAAACGCGTTGGAATAACCATAATCCCATGATGTTTTTTAACACTCGATAATTACCATCAACACCACCTTCATTGGTAATATTCGCTTTTAACGCTTCTTTTCCAGTGAAAGGTTGTTTAGATTCCAATCCCATAAGTGACCAAGTACCTGAACATAAATAAGCACTATGTTGGTCCATTAATGGCGCAGCAATAACAGCACTGGCAGTATCATGGCTTGCAATTGCAATTACTGGAATACGATCGCCGTTTGCACTTTGCCAATATCCAACTTGGTTTCCGGGCATACAAATATCACCAAACCATTTACGTGGTATGCCTAGATAATCAAGTAGATCTTTGTCCCAAGTTTGAGTTGCAACATTAACAAGTTGGGTTGTGGTGGCATTGGTATATTCACGATTTAAAACACCGGTCAATCGATAAATTAGGTAATCAGGAATCATCACAAAATCAGATACTTGCGATAGCCAAGATGGTGATTCAAGCATCATAGCTTTGAGTTGATAGAGTGTATTGAAGGTTAAGAATTGAATTCCGGTTTTTTGATAAATATTTTCTGTTCCAATTTCATCTTGTACCTTTGACATGATATTGTCAGTACGATGATCGCGATAAGAGTATGTCGGTCCGACGATTTGGCCTTGCTTGTCAAGCAATACATAATCAACGCCCCATGTATCTATACCAATACTATCGAGTTTGATTCCTTGTTGAATAATTTTGTTTAATCCATTTAAGATTTCTTGTTCTAAATAGTTCAAATCCCAACAAAAATTTTTACCATCACTTTTATACCCATTACTGAATCGGTGGATTTCTGTTAATGTAATTTTTTGAGATTGATAACTCGACAACATAACTCGGCCACTAGATGCACCTAAATCAATTGCAGCAATATATCTATCTGCCATTATAACTACCCTCAATTTTGCTAATGGGGATAGTCTAGAGAACTATTTTGATAGACACTTTTAATTGACTGCCATTGTTAGTGAAGTTTGGCAAAATTTTTAAAATGCTTGTGATCTTTGCCACAAAATATGAATTAAGTTGTGCTATTTATACTTTCAGAATAAATATTGATATAATGCATTATTTCGAAAATAATTTGAGAGCTATCTATGTTAAATCAGTTAAAAGCAATTATTCAGTATCTTCTTCCAAAACAATTATTAACTACCCTATTTGGTTGGTTAGCTAACAGACGTTTAGGAAAAGTCACTACATGGATGATTATCGGTTTTTGTAAATTATATAAAATCGATTTAAGTGAAGCTAAATTGACTGATGCTAAAGAGTACAAAACGTTCAATGACTTTTTCGCTCGTGAGCTAAAAGAAGATGCGCGAACAATCGATGATGCGGCAAATAGTATTGTAATGCCAGCAGATGGGGTAATTAGTCAATTTGGTAACATTCAAGATAATCTTCTTTTGCAAGCTAAAGGACATTTTTATTCTTTAGAATCACTGCTTGCTTGTCATCCTGATATGATTAAGTTTTTTAAAAATGGATCTTTTGCAACTACCTATTTATCACCTAAAAACTACCATCGTTTTCACATGCCTTGTGATGGTATATTGCGTGAGATGATTTATGTTCCTGGCTCGCTATTTTCAGTTAATAAAGCAACAACAGAAACTATTCCTAATATTTTTGCTCGAAATGAACGTGTAATTTGTCTATTTGAAACTGAATTTGGACCAATGGCACAAATTATGGTTGGGGCAACGATTGTAGGAAGTATTGAATTAAATTGGGAAGGCGTTATTACGCCTCCTCGCGACGGCATAATGAAACGTTGGACTTATTCTGGTCAGATTAAATTAGCGAAGGGTGAAGATATGGGTTGCTTTAAATTAGGTTCAACCGTTATTACGCTGTTTGCTTCAAATGCTGTTGAATTTGACAGCCATCTTAAACTTGGTGACGTTACTCGTGTAGGTCAAAAACTAGCTGAAAGGATCTAACTTTATGTTGATGCGTGGTTTTTTGGGTGGAATATTACTCCTTCTGTCTTGCTTTGCTTTTGCTGAAGAATCAATACCCAATATTGATAATGAAGATCAGCTTACCGAAGTTATTGCTAAGCTTAATGAAAAAAATGAAGATCTTCGTCAGAATATGGAGTATCAAAAAGCGCATTTAACCAGCATCATCAATGAACAAAATAATATTAATACCCAAATTTCCCATGTTCAAAATACGCTCGCAACCCTTGCTGAACAGGGCGAATGGTTAAGTTTTTCAACAGCATTAGGTGAAACCCTTCGCCAACAGTTATTACGATTACCTGAAAAACCTAAATCACAACCCCTTGATGCTGAAATCGCAGAAGCCAAAGTTCAGCAACTCAATTATTCAAATACCTTAGCTAGGCTAGATAGTTACCCTACGTTACCAAGTAATTTAAATAATCTAAAATCAGCTAGTCAATATCGCCGTTTATTAAGAGAACAAAGTGAGCTCATCAAAACGTTGATTTCGGGTACTGATACCACGATTCTTGAACTAACTAAATTAAAAATATCGAATAAGCAACTAACCAATGCTATCGATGAGGTTAATGATGCTGCACACCGTTACTTTTTCTGGGTTGCTGACGTCAATCCCGTTTCATTAAGTTTTATTCTTGATTTAGCCAGAGATGTCGTTTATGTCACCGTTCAAATTGATACGCTGTCACAACTATATAATGCTGGTGTTGAAGTGCTTAGTGCGCCAAAACCACTGTTTTTCCTAGTATTATCTTTATTGTTTGTATTTGTACATTTCAAAATGCGAGGAAAATATAACGCTTTCTTAAATAAATCGGCGGCTCGGGTTGGTAAAGTCACCCAAGATAGTTATTCACTTACTTTGGAAGTGATTGTTTTATCATTAATTATGGCATTGCCGGTTCCTATTTTATGGGCTGCTTTGGGTTATGCTCTTCAAATTAACTGGGATTATCCTGTAGCCGTTGCTCTAGGCTATGGCGTTAATGCAGCTGCTCCAATTTTGTGGGTGTTTATTATCACCGCGCATTTTGCGTCTCAAAATGGGCTATTTATTACTCATTTTGGATGGTCAAAGAAAAATGTCCGTCAAGCTATGAAATATTATCAACTGTCGGTTTGGGTGGTTATCCCTTTAGTAATGGTAGTAATGAGCTTTGATCAGTTTAACAATCGTCAATTTGCAGCAACTATCGGTCGAACTGCGTTCATTATTCTCTGTTTTGCACTCGTATTTATGACTAATTCTATTCATCGCGCTGGAGTTCCACTTTATATCGATAAAAAAGGATCTGGCGATAATTTATTAAGTCATATTCTGTGGTTTGTGTTGTTGAGTGCACCATGGTTAGCCATTATTGCTGCTTGTTTAGGTTATTTATCGACAGCTGAAGTGTTATTAGGACGATTAGAAGCTTCGGTCATTATCTGGTTTGGCTTGTTAGTGGTCTATTTTATGATACGCCGTTGGATGTGGATACAAAAACGACGAATTGAATTTGAACGTACAAAACAACGTCGATTAGAACGTATGCAACGCGCTAAAGGAATTGAAGAAGATCTCACCCCATTAAATGATAATATGGATGAACCTGTTATCGACTTAGATGCGATCAGTGCCCAATCATTACAACTAGTCAGGTCAATTATTATGCTAATTGCTTTAATTAGTATGATTTTACTTTGGTCTGAACTTCATTCCGCTTTTGCCTTTATGAATAATATCAAGCTATGGGGAACAAGTACCATTATTAATGGCAACGAAATTGAACAACATATTACCCTAGGTGCTGTCTGTATCGCGATCTTGGTTATGACCATTACTGTTCAGTTAGTAAAAAACTTACCTGCGCTGCTTGAGTTAGGCATTTTACAACATTTAGACCTCGCACCCGGCACTGGATATGCCATTTCAACCGTATCAAAATATATTATTTTGATGGTTGGTTGTATGATTGCTTTTTCATTTATCGGGATTGATTGGTCTAAGATTCAGTGGTTAATAGCGGCATTAGGTGTTGGTTTAGGATTTGGTTTACAAGAGATTTTTGCTAACTTTATTTCTGGCTTAATTATTCTGTTTGAAAAACCGGTAAGAATTGGCGATACCGTAACTATTCGTGATTTAACAGGTAATATTACCAAAATTAATACTCGTGCAATAACGATTGTTGATTGGGATCGTAAAGAAATTGTTATGCCAAATAAGGCTTTTATTACTGAACAATTGGTCAACTGGTCTTTATCTGACTCAATTACTCGTATTGTGTTAACTATACCCGCTACGATTGATGCCGATAGTGAACTGGTTATGAAGCTATTACAACAAGTTTCAGAGGAGTGTGAATTTGTTCTTAACGATCCTGAACCGCAAGTTTTTTTAGTGGATATTCAAGAAGGTATTCAATTATTTGAGCTACGTGTTTTTGCAGCTGAAATGGGACATCGTATGAAATTACGTAGCTCAATACAGAAATTGATTCTTGAAGCTTATCGCCAACATAATTTGACATTGCCATTCCCACCTTTACAAACCAATTTAGAAGCGCTTGGTCGCAAAAGTGGGCGTCGTAGTTATACAATTGGTACCATTTAACCAAACAAGGTTTCTAACCATGGCACCCCAAATGCACCGGGTGCCAATAAAACAAATGCCCAGATTGGTGCTGAAGCAATATTGGCGATATTGAATTTTGCTGCTGGCATATGCATTGTTCCTGCAATTAATGGAACGATTGCACGTAATGGTCCAAAGAATCGACCAATAAACACGCCGAAAGTACCGTATCGCTGGAAAAATTGTTCAGCACGAAATATCATTTTTGGGTATTTATTTAAAGGCCATGAAGAGATTACCTGTTGGTGATAATGTTTACCTAACCAATAAGAGATGAAATCCCCTACAATGGCACCTAATGATGCCGATATCAAAACAGGAACAAATGAGATCACCCCTGTTCCCACTAATGCTCCTGCACCTAATAAAATTGCTGTAGCAGGTACCAGCAATGAAATAATCGCTAATGACTCGCCAAACGCTAATATGAAAATAATTGGCAATGCCCAAATTTGATGATGCTCAATAAATTGCATAATAGTATGCGTAATCTCATTTAATGACATAATTTTTTAGCTTCTATTTTTTTAGAATAACTCATTTTAACACAACAAAAGCAGTATAGTTCGACTAATCATTGGTAGAAACTAACAAAAGTAATAAGTTAAATGACAGGCTTTTTATTGATATCAACCTCAGTTATTATAATTGGAATTAAATTGCTAATAATGATGAGACATACCATGACAGTAGGCATTGAAAAATGTAATGTGAATAAATTTAAACAAGGTCAATTACAACCATTGCAAGAAGATACTGTCGCAATTGAAAAACCTGTTGCGCTTATTTATAACGGTATTTCTCACGTGGTGATGATGGCAACACCCAAAGATCTTAATTATTTTGCTATTGGCTTTTCATTAACAGAAAAAATCATCGAGTCTGTTGATGAAATTTATGGTATTGAGATCATCGATACTAAGCAAGGCATTGAAGTCCATATTGAGCTATCTTCACGACGTTTTATGCAATTAAAAGAAAAACGTCGAAATTTAACTGGTAGAAGTGGCTGTGGAATTTGTGGTACCGAACAGATAGAGCAAGTTTGCCAGTTTATTCCCCCCCTTTCTTTAAACGATAAAATTCATCTTTCTGATTTTGAACAGTCCCTTAATTATCTGAAGAAGGTTCAAACTGTGGGCAGCCAAACTGGTTGTACTCATGCTGCGGTATGGTTAGATTTAAACGGTAATTTTATTGTTGGATTTGAAGATGTGGGTAGGCATGTCGCTTTAGATAAGCTATTAGGCTATCGTGCCACATTTCTACGAAAACATAATGAAAATTTAAAAGGGGTAATTCTTGTTTCAAGTCGGGCAAGTTATGAAATGGTACAAAAAACAGCCCGTTGTGGAGTCGAGATCCTCTTTGCCGTTTCAGCAGCAACTTCTATGGCGATTGAACAAGCTAAACAGTGTCAGTTAACATTAGTTGGATTTTTTAGAGATACTCAAGGAGTTATTTATTCGACTAAAGAACGTATTCTCAAATAATATGCAGTTTTTACTTAAATTAATTCAAAATTAATCAAAACCAAATATTAATTATCATAATAAAAACAATACATTAACTTTTTTATACGAAGATATCTCATCCCACGTCTTTCTTTATTGGTCGAAGACCATCATAATATACGCTAAAAATAAAAATGACTTTGTTTTTATTATAGATTACGTGAACTTTTTCTATTTATGATTTTGATCACACAGTTTTATCAATTAAGTATCTACTAAAATTTGAAAGGATAGTGTTATGCATCAAACAGCAGATATTCAACAAGCAGTTAACTATATTCAACAACACACAGACAAAAAACCAACAATCGGGATTATACTTGGATCAGGTTTAGGTCCTTTTGCCGATACTCTTGAAGATGCCGTCCATATTCCTTATGACAATATCCCTCACTTTGCTAAATCTGCTGCTGTTGGCCATGCAAATGAATTAGTGATTGGTAAATGCGGTGATAAGACTGTTGTCGCAATGAAAGGCCGTTTTCATTACTATGAAGGTTTTTCATTAGATCAAGTTACCTTCCCTGTGCGTGTAATGAAAATGCTAGGCGTTGAAAAACTAATCATTACCAATGCTTGTGGCGCAGTCAATACTAGCTTTAAGCCAGGGGATTTAATGATAATCACTGATCATATTAACTTAACAGCTAATAATCCATTAATGGGGCCAAATAATCCTGAATTAGGGGTTCGCTTTTTGGATGTAAGCGAAGTTTATAATAAGCAATTAAGAGCAACAGTTAGCGAAGTAGCCAAGGAACTAAATATCACATTACAACAAGGTGTTTATGCTTGGTGGACAGGCCCTACTTATGAAACCCCAGCAGAAATCAGAATGATCCGTACCCTTGGTGCTGATGCGGTTGGTATGTCTACGGTTCCTGAAGCAATTATTGCTCATCACTCTGGCATTAAAACTATCGGTATTTCATGTTTAACTAATATGGCTTGTGGCATTTTAGATCAACCTTTAGGGCATGAAGAAGTGATTGAAACAGCTGAACGCGTTAAATCAACTTTCTTACAATTGATAACTAAAACAATTGCGCGTTTTTAATTTGTATAATTTCACATCAGCAGTTCACTTTATTTTGGATATAAATAATGAACATGAAGCATAGATTACAAGTAATGATGTTTTTCCAATATTTTATTTGGGGAAGCTGGTTGACAACTTTTGGTATTTATTTAATCAATACGTTGCATTTCTCTGGTGCAGAAGTCGGTCTGGTTTATAGCACTAAAGGCTTTGCGGCATTATTTATGCCGTTTATTATTGGAATAATTGCGGATAAATTTATTCCACCAAAATACTTATTTATGCTTTGCCATACTGTTTGTGCTATTGCACTATTTTATGCGGCAACCGCAACAACACCAATTCAACTTTATTGGTTGATGCTTATCAATGCAATGGCTTTTATGCCAACAATTGCATTATCTAATTCAATTAGTTATCACTGTTTAGATAAAAGCAATTTAGACTCTGTTACCGTTTTTCCAAAAATTCGTGTTTTTGGAACAATAGGCTTTATTATTGCTATGTGGACAATCAGTTTACTAAAATTCGATATTAGTAATGCACAGCTCTATATTGCTTGTGGTGCGTCTGTTATTTTGGTCATCTACAGTGCGACTTTACCTGATATTAAAGTCATCACTAATCAACAACAATCATGGATTTCACGCCTTGGTTTAGATGCGTTTGTATTATTGAAAAACCCAGTAATGTCGATATTTTTTCTCTTTTCGATGCTATTAGGGGCTATATTACAAATCACCAACACCTTCGGCGGAGCATTTTTGAAAGATTTTGGTAGAATCCCAGAATTTCAAGATAGCGTGATTGTACAACATCCAGCAATATTATTATCAGTGTCACAAATGGCTGAAGTTGCCTTCATTTTGACGATCCCATTTTTTCTCAAGAAATTTGGAATCAAAAAAGTCATAATAATCAGCTTAATCGCTTGGACACTTAGATTTGGCTTTTTTGCCTATGGTGATCCAACGCCATTTGGTTTTGTATTATTGATGTTATCAATGATTGTATATGGTTGTGCTTTTGACTTCTTTAATATTTCAGGCTCTATCTTTATTGAGAAAGAAGTTAACTCTAATATACGTGCGAGTGCCCAAGGGCTATTTATGACGATGGTTAATGGTATTGGTGCGATTATAGGTTCTTTTATCAGTGGTTTTGTCGTTGATATCAATACTCATGATGGATTAAAAGATTGGCACTCAATATGGTTAATTTTTGCGGCTTACGCATTAATTTTAGGTTTTGTTTTTTATTTTACCTTTAATTATAAACAATCTGCGAAGTAACATCTTATCAATATAAATAAGGGATACATCGTCCCTTATTTATCCTCTGTTTTTTTGAGTATTACCATACCGTAAAAAATAGTGACATAAAGCCGCAAGATATAGCTTGTCGGCTATGATTGTTTTATGCGCCAATTATTGGCGATAAATATAGTTTTAAAAGTAATGAGATTTTAGTATGAAAGAAAAATTTTTTGGTGGTTTATTAGTTTTTTTAGGTGCGTGTAGTTTTGGCGTTCTCTCTTCTATTGTAAAAACCGCTTATCAATCAGGTTATACCCTAGGACAAGTTACTGGTGTTCAATGTTTTTTAGGTATGTTGATATTATGGGGGATCCATCTGATTGTAAAAACGCTCAAACAATCAAAGATTAAAAATAAAAAAACATTAACCCCAAAATGGAAAGTATGTGCAGTAGGTATATTTCCCGGATTAGTGGGTATTTGCTATTATCAATGTGTACAGTTGGTGCCAGCATCAATTGCGATTATTTTGCTTATGCAATACTTATGGGTTAGTGTCATTATTGATTTTGTTATTTTTAAAAATAAACCTTCACCACTTCAATTAGTCACAGTCGTTATCATAATTGTTGGTAGTTGTTTTGCTGCTGGTCTTTTTAATCAAGCTATTGAATTAAATTTAACAGGTTGTTTATTTGGTTTTCTAGCAGCGCTTATGTATTCGCTTTTTATTACAACTAGTAGCAATATCGGCAATGAATTACCAAAATTAGAGAAAAGTGCCTTGATGATAACCGGTGCTTGTATTGTGACTTTCTGTATTTTTCCGCCACTATTTTTCTTTGAACTCAGTATTGACGATAAAATTTATCAACTCGGATTTTTATTGGCCTTATTAGGTACAGTCTTACCCCCTTTTCTATTTTCAGTCGGTATGCCTAAAATCGGCATTTCGCTGAGTGCGATTTTATCCGCTGCAGAACTGCCTGTAGCTGTAACCTGCTCTTATTTTTATTTAAAAGAATCGGTCTATTTGAATCAATGGATTGGAGTAGTGATTATTTTGTTTGCAATCGCCTTACCAAATCTAAAACATTTAAAGAAATAATATTCAACAAATTAAGTGTGGTTATCCACACTTAATTATCTTCAAACAGGTTTTGTACTTAACTTTTTAACCAATAGTCTAAATATTCTTTACAGGATTCTTTTGTTACTCACAAATATTATAACGTTAAGCATAGACTGTTTTTATCTATCGTGGAGATACAATAAGTTGCCCTGATCCCCACTATTTTATCCTGAAGAATATTTGACGTGATAACAATTAGTATATTGTAATAATTTTGAGCTCAAAATCGCTCGAGTGAAAAGAGCAAAAAAATAATCAGAATGCCAATAATATTTTTCACCGTTATTCTGCCCATTAAAATAATGAAATGTTTAAATAATCTCGCTAAATTAAATTAACAATATATCATTTATCAAATACTGGACAAAAATATAAAAAAATACTAGTATTTAATAACCTGAAAAACAGTAATGTTATTGATAAAATAGTTTATGTTTTTTAAGGTATTTTTTACATCTTTAAAATAAAGTCTTTACCGAGGTTGATACATTTTGTTATTTAGTTTATTTAGTTAAATAAAGTAGAAATGAAGTAATATTATCTTTTGGTATTTAAAAATTTATTGATCGTCCCAATATAAAGTAATATATTTTTATCTTAAAAATATTTTGCATCACCAAGAGTTAATTATTTTCTAAAAATATTTTCTAGTAGAGTAATAACGAAAGAGTTTAAGTCCGATATACGATAAATTAGTAGTTGAGTTTATCCCTTTTATTGCAAACATTTTCAAGAAGATTTGATACTTCTTAAATGGACTTATATCAACCAATGATTGGATTGAGGTATCAATATGCCCCCTAATCTATATTCTAAGACAAATATTTTATCAAGATGAATAGCTTGACTGAGTGATAAATGTTTAGTTGTAAGAAGTCTTATTTATTTTAATCCAGATAGAGTTTATTTAGTTAATCTTTGATTTGTAGATCATAATTGGTATTTTTTTAATTAGTTTTTTCAAAATATTATGGAGGGTACTGAAAAAATAGCCGGTTTAAATAAGCTAGTAATTAGTCTGATAGGCATATAGTAATCGTATGGTCTTTTTTGTAAAAAAACCACAAGTTTTAATAGTCAGTAGTAAATAGCAGTATTTTAAAAATCTTAATTGATTTTTATTTATAAACATAAAGTTATACAGATATACCTTGGCAATGAGTGTTTATTATCAAATTTATTGTTCTATTTTTACCCTGAATTAAAAAGGAAGTTACAGAATGAAGACATATAAAAAGCCATTATTTACCTTAGTGCACAGTAATGATGCTATTCCTGAACACAAAACTTTAGCTTATTTAGATTCAACATTAAATGATTATACCGATCACATCGACGAAATTATTGGTTTACGTATCAAGGAGTTAAAGCTACACCATTCTGAATACAGGGAACATCATAATGACACTAATAAGAAATCAGGTTTTTCATTTATTTTCCCTGAAATATTTGAATCAGAACACCATAAAAAACAGATTGGCATGTTAAAAGAAGAGATGTTAATTGCCAAAGAGTCCAATAAAGTTATGGAATTACTTAGTGATCGTTTAAAAGAATTTGCCAAATTTTACCCAGAAATACAACTTAATTTAAATAATGTTCAACTATTACCAACTAAATTTAAAGAGTACCTTTTTGCTCCACCTTTAGTCTTAACCGAAGATAATGCAATTATGCTTTGGGATGACTAGAAAAAAACTTAACAATAATTAATAAGCTAAAAATCTACAGTAGTAACATACTGTAGATTTTTTTTATTTATAGTTTTATATATTAACTATTAAATGCGCTTTCACCGTGACTGTTAATATCAAGCCCTTCACGTTCATATTCTTCTGAAACACGTAAACCAACTGTAATATCAGCGATTTTATAAGCAATGAAGGCAATAATTGCAGTCCAAATTACACAGGTAATCACACTCATTAATTGTATGCCAACTTGACTAGCCATAGTAACGCCTTCGGCAAAGCCTATACCGCCCAGTGATTCGGAGGTAAATACTCCAGTTAATATACAACCAACAATACCACACACGCCATGAACGCCAAATACGTCGCAAGTATCATCTACTTTTAAGACTCTTTTTAAAGATGATACGCCCCATACTCCTGCAAAACCACAAGCAAGCCCAATTAACATTGCTCCACCAACACCAACAAAGCCAGCAGCAGGTGTTACACCAACTAATCCAGCTATTACACCCGATGCAGCGCCTAAACATGATGGTTTGCCACGTAGTATCCATTCGGCAATGGTCCAGGCGAGTACGGCTGCGGCTGTTGCAGCTACGGTATTGATGAAGGCTAGTCCAGCGATTTCGTCAGCGTGTGTTGATGATCCTGCATTGAATCCAAACCAACCAATATATAATATTGCGGCCCCTAAATAAACATAAGGTAGGTTGAATGGTTTTAATGGTTCACGGTTATAGCCAATACGGCTTTTAAGCATATAAGCACCTAATAGACCGGCAACAGCTGCATTGATGTGCACAACGGTTCCGCCAGCGAAATCCAATGCACCTTCATCACCAAGGATACCCCCACCCCATACCATATGTGCCATTGGAATATAGGAAAAAGTAAACCATAACACCATAAAAATAAGGACAGCTGAAAAACGAACTCTTTCAGCAAACGCACCTAAGATCAAACAACAAGTAATACAAGCAAATGAACCTTGGAATGCAATCCAAATTAGTTCGTAAATCGAACCTGAAATATCAGTAATACCAACATTAACCAATAAGAATTGCTCAAAATTGCCGAAAAACCAGTTACCTTCACCAAATGCTAATGAATACCCATAAGTAATCCATAATACAGCAATTAAAGAAAAGGTGACTAAGACTTGCGATAACATGGATAGCACGTTTTTAGATCGTAATAATCCGCCATAAAAAAATGCAATACCAGGCACAGACATAAATAACACTAATGCAGTACAAATCATCATAAAACCATTATCGGCTTTATCCGCAATTTCCACTTCGTCGGCAAAGACTGGACTGGCTAAAACTAAACTTAAAGAGAGAATAATTTTCTTCAACATAATGATATCCTTATTGATAGTTATAGTGCTGACTCATCAGTCTCGCCGGTACGAATTCGAACTACGTGTTCTAATGGCGTAACAAATATTTTGCCATCGCCTATTTTTCCGGTATACGCAGCTTTTGTAATGGTGTTAATGACTTCATCGAGTAATTCATCGCTAATGGCTAACTCTATTTTTACTTTTGGTAAAAAATTAACATTGTATTCAGCGCCTCGGTACAGTTCGGCGTGACCTTTTTGTCGGCCAAAACCTTTAACTTCAGTAACAGTTAAACCAGTAACACCTATATTGGATAGTGATTCCCTAACCTCTTCTAATTTAAAAGGTTTAATAACTACAGTGACAAATTTCATCCATTACTCCTTATAACTATTAATCTTATTAAAGTTAATGCAAAGGGCGTACCAAAAATTAAAAAGAGGGTGATTAATATTGTGAAATACTCAAAATGAGTAAAGGTTATTAGTTGCTATTTAAAAAAAAGTTGAGGAACGGGGTTTTTGACGCTAAAAATAGCCTCATTGTCGCACTAATATGGTGCTTGTGCTTATTTTTGGTGCTGTTTTAAATGTGCCAAATTAGAATGTTACCATTAATTTTCGATATTCATCATAAGCAAAATGGTCGGTCATACCGCTGATATAATCTTGAATTAAACGACAACGATAGTAAAATTCCCAACAATCAAAGTGTTGATTGTCTATCTGCTCAAGTGCTTGTTGATAAGCTACGCAATGTTTTGCTGATAGTTTGTGATACAACCGAGTTTCGATAGGATATTTTTTGTGATTACCTGTTTTGACTAATTTTATAAAATCATCAGTAGGCATAGCTAAAAGTGGGCTGTAGATCTCTAGCAATCCAGTAATGATTCGGTAACCTTGCAGTTCGATATTTTCAACCGTTTCATGGTTAAAGATGTGTTCAAAGCCAACTGTTTTGAAGATACTAAGTAATTTATATTCCGCACCATGATCTTCAAGTAGAGCATGATTAAAGGAACCATGATAAATTGCTTCGATGTTTTCGATAAATCGTTCAGCTGCATGAGGTACGAGTTGACCAATGGTATTTACGCGCAGATACATAAAAAACTGGTCGATACCTATCGCTTCAAATTCATTCTTTTTCAAATTTTCATAAGGGCGATTCACAACTTCATCAAATAAATCACCTTTTTTAACGGGTCCCCATGCTTCTTTTAAATAATGATAAAGCTGCTGAACAGTTAAAATTTTCTTTTCTACAGCATCTTCAAGATCGGCGATACAGTAGGAAATATCATCTGCTGCTTCCATAATATAAGTGAGCGGATAACGATGGAAAGGTTGGATATCAAGTTGTTCCGAAAGTGTTTTAATAAAAGACTCTTCAGATAGATAATACCCAGGTTTTTTCATTAAGTAATTAAATTCATCAGGTATAGGATCAGACCAATAAGCTGGTTTCGAATATTTAAGAATTGACGCAATTTGCGAGTAAGTTAAATTGAGTCGTAAAATCGTATGAACTAATCGAATCGCTTGTGCATTACCCTCAAAATTAGAGAGATCTTGGCGTATTTTTAATTTTAATGATTGAGTTGATTGATCATCAGTATCCTGAATATTAAGCACTGAGTAGCATGACGTTTTATCTATACCTAAACGCATACCAAACCAATGATTGATTGCCGCTTCACCAAAGTGACCAAATGGTGGATTACCTATATCATGCATTAAGCAAGCCATTTCAACTAGGCTTTCAATTGACATAACTGAATTTTCAAGGCCAAAAGCTTTTAATTGTCCAGATTTATTAAGTCGATAAATAATCTCTTTTACAATATAACGACCAACTTGTTGTACTTCCATTGAATGAGTAAGGCGTGTTCGAACGACAGAATTACGCTCTAACGGAAATACTTGTGTTTTTTGTTGTAAACGCCTAATGGCAGCAGAATTGAGGATGCGACCACGATCACTTTCGAAAAAGCGTAAAACCGAGTAATCATCAAATGCTTCACGCGGTTTACTTGCATATCGTTGATAATTAATTTTTTTACTAAAGTCGATCATATCGCAGTCCCTTGATTTAATCAGCTATAATTTTTGTTTTGCCCACGCTATTGGTTGACTATATTCCGCTGGTAATAAAAAGGATAATTGGTTTAATGCTTCAATTAATTTTGGACTATAGTTATGAGTTAGGTTGATGTGTCCAACTTTTCGCCCTGCTCTTACTTCTTTTTCATACCAGTGTAGATGCGCTAAATCAACTGATAACCATTTGAGATTAAAATCTGTTCCAATCAAATTCACCATGACCGATGGGCAAAAAACATCCGGTTTAGGCATTGGTAGTCCTAAAATTGCCCTTAAGTGTAATTCGAATTGGCTAATAGATGCCCCATTTTGGGTCCAATGTCCGCTATTATGTACTCTTGGCGCTAATTCATTAATTAGTAAGTTATCCCCAATAACAAAACATTCCATCGCCATAACGCCTACATAATTGAGTTTATGCATGATGCTTGAAAGCATCTGTTCAGCTTTATTCTGCAATGTATTATTTTTACTAGGAATGGCAACACTCATTTTTAAAATGCCATCTTGATGGAAATTATTTGTTAATGGATAAAAGACAGTTTCGCCTTTGGCATTTCTGGCACCAACTAGTGATAGCTCTTCTTCAAAAGGAATGGCTTGTTCAACAATAGCATGTTGATAAACATCGTCTGGAATCGAATCGTGAACAGTTATGCGCCATTGGCCCCGACCATCATAGCCACCTGTTCGACGTTTAACGATTAATAAATCACCCAAATTTTTAAATAAATTCGGCCAATCATTTTCATTATTAAGCGGGTACCATTTAGCCGTAGGTAAGTTAAGCTCATCAAGTAACTGCTTTTGACTTAAACGATCTGCTATTATTGGAAATACATCTCGATTAATGAAGTGGGGGTGGCTAGCTAAGAGTTGAGTAAACGTTGTTTCGGGCCAACGCTCAATTTCAGCAGTAATGACTGAACTTTGGTAAGGGATGGTTGCAGGATCAACATCCAAGCCAACTGGATAGACATGGATTCCTAAAGGTTCACCAGCTTGTCTAAGCATTCGTCCTAGCTGGCCATTTCCTAAAACACAAACAGATTGCATTGTCATATTAAATATCGACTCTCGGATCAGGATTATTCAAAACTTCATCAGTTTGACTCAATCGCCAATTTGATAAACGTAGATAGATCTCTGGGTTATGCAATGCCAGAATTTGTGCAGCTAATAAAGCTGCATTTGCCGCTCCAGCTTTACCTATAGCTAATGTTCCAACAGGAATACCTTTAGGCATTTGTACGATAGAATAAAGGCTATCAATACCACTGAGCGCTGCACTTTGAACTGGAACACCTAACACTGGTACTAGTGTTTTCGCCGCTAACATACCAGGTAAATGCGCAGCCCCACCTGCTCCAGCTATGATCACATCAAAACCTCGTGATTTGGCATTTTGCGCAAATTCAAACAATTTATCGGGTGTTCGGTGTGCAGAAACAATTTCGACATGATAAGCAATGGTTAAAGTATCTAAGATATCCGCAGCATGTTGCATGGTACTCCAATCACTTTTCGAGCCCATTACAATGGCAATTTTAGGTTGAGTATGCATAAACGTTTATAGGAAGATATAAAATATTAAGTGTTCAAAGTATACACTAAAATTAAATGAATGGGCTAGCAAGAAGTAAGGTTGATTATCAATAAGTTAAATTATCAGATTGAGAATATCCGCCAAGATTATGACGGATAATTATCTGTATATTACGGACTCACTGCCGCAACAATTTTTATTTCAATTAAATACTCTTTTTTCATTAACCCTGCATGAACGGTACAACGAACAGGCGCTTTTCCTTTTGCTACCCATTCGTCCCATGCTTTGTTCATGGCAGAGAAATCGTTTTTATTTACTAAAAATAGTGTCGCATCAAGAATGCGAGTTTTATCACTATTTGCTCTAGCCAAGATGTGATCTATTTCAGCTAATGCACTTTTAGTTTGTATATAAGCATCATCACTCAAATCAGTTGGTACACTAGTATAGTAAATTACATTGTTATGAATTACTGCTTCTGACCACCTTTCCGCAGGATCTATTCGTGTTATTGTCATTATATTTTCCTTAAAGACTATTTATTAAGATACCTTTATAAAATCCGAACGCAATTTTTTAATCTCATCACGTAATACACCTGCTTTTTCAAATTCAAGATTCTGAGCAGCTTCGTACATCATGGCTTCAAGTTCTTTAACTCTTGCCTGAACTTCTTTTATTGAAACATAATTATACTGACCACCTTGTTCAAATGCTTGAATTTTAGCCGTTGATTTTTTAGTGCTTAAACCTGCATCTAAAATATCTTTGATTTCTTTACGCACTGATTTTGGTGTAATACCATGTTCCTGATTGAAATCTTCCTGTTTTTTACGACGCCTTGCAGTTTCATCAATAGTGAGTTGCATTGCTGGCGTAATTTTATCAGCATATAATATTGCTTTACCATTAACATTTCGAGCTGCGCGTCCCACGGTCTGAATTAATGAGCTTTCTGAACGTAGAAATCCTTCTCGGTCAGCATCTAAAATTGCGACTAATGATACTTCTGGGATATCTAATCCTTCTCGAAGTAAGTTAATACCAACTAATACATCAATCTTACCTAAACGCAAGTCGCGAATAATTTCCATTCGTTCAACAGTGTTGATATCAGAATGCAAATATTTAACATTGACATTATGTTCTGATAAATAGTCTGTCAAATTCTCAGCCATTCGCTTAGTCAATGTGGTCACAAGAACGCGTTCGTCTTGGTTTATGCGTAATTTAATTTCAGACAAAAGATCATCAACTTGAGTAGCCACAGGCCTAACTTCGATGATTGGATCTAATAATCCTGTAGGTCTTACCACTTGTTCGATGATTTCACCTGCTGATTTTTCAATTTCATATTTAGCAGGTGTTGCCGAAACATAAATTGTTTGTGGCATGATATTTTCAAATTCTGTAAATTTTAATGGTCTATTATCTAAAGCCGAAGGTAATCGAAAACCGTATTCAACCAGATTAAGTTTTCGCGATCTATCACCATTATACATTGCACCCAATTGTGGGATTGCTACATGCGATTCATCAATAAACAATAAGCCATCAGCCGGTAAATAATCAAATAATGTTGCTGGCGGATCGCCTGCATTTCGTCCTGCTAAATAACGAGAATAGTTTTCTATCCCAGAACAATAACCAAGCTCTGTCATCATCTCAATATCAAATAGTGTGCGTTGAGTTAATCGTTGCTCTTCTAGTAGACGATTATTGTCCAACAATACTCTTTGGCGTTCTTGAAGCTCTTGCTTAATTTCAACAATCGCGTCATCCATGATGTTTCTTGGTGTGACATAGTGTGTTTTTGGATAAATAGTAATACGTGGTACTTCATTAATTGCATTACCTGTTAATGGATCAAATATGACTATTCTTTCAACTTCATCATCAAAAAGCTCAACACGCACTGCATGTTCATCTGAATCAGCTGGAAATATATCAATCACATCGCCACGAACACGAAAAGTACCGCGACTAAAGCCAATTTCATTACGTGTATATTGTAATTCTGCTAAGCGCGTTAATATTGCGCGTTGGTCAGTAATCGTCCCTCTTGCCAAATGTAATATCATTGACATGTAAGTTTCAGGTGCACCTAAACCATAAATAGCCGATACCGAAGCAACAATAACAACATCACGGCGTTCTAATAATGATTTTGTTGCCGATAGTCTCATTTGTTCAATGTGCTCGTTAATCGATGCATCTTTCTCTATAAATGTGTCTGTAGACGGAACATAAGATTCTGGCTGATAATAATCATAATAAGAGACGAAATATTCCACCGCATTATCCGGAAAGAACGCTTTCATTTCACCATATAGTTGAGCAGCCAAAGTCTTATTAGGCGCTAAAATAATTGTTGGGCGATTATGCTTTGCAATAACATTAGCCATGGTAAAAGTTTTACCAGATCCTGTTACTCCTAATAATGTTTGATGCGCAATTCCATCATCAAGATTTTGATTTATACGATCAATTGCTACCGGCTGATCACCTGCTGGTTTAAAATCAGAACATAATTTAAATTTTCTCATTACATCGCAACCTAAAATTTCACCTATTAATAAAAATTATCCCCAAAAACACTTGACCTTTAAAAATGTTATATTTTTTGTTCAGTTAAGTTAAAAGTTTGTTAAGACATTATTAAAACTATACCTTGATTTATCTTAACGTTATGATTAATAATAATTATTAAAATCATGGCTAAGTTGTAATCAAATTAAATAAAAACCTGATAGACATTGAAGTTAGCACACTTTTCAATTAACTATTCACAGACTTATCCACAGGCAACGGGGATAACTTGCTAAGTATAATCAATATAGACTTTTTTGAATTTTTAGCTTAAAAAAACGCCACTAAAAAAAAGTTTTTTTATTGATTATTTCTATTTTTAAGTCTTATTTTAATAGTCTATAACTAATCCATTATTTGATACGCTCAATTTTATATTGATAGCCAACAGTATCATTTGGCACAAAAGTTAATCGATGAGTGATGCATTTTGGTGCATCTTCTGCATGATGTGAAACAAACAATAATTGCGTACGACCTTTATCGATTAAATTATCAATCCAATTTTTTACTAGTTCTCTATTTAGATGATCCAGTCCTTGTAGCGGTTCATCTAAGATAAGTAATGTTGGATGTTTCACTAAAGCTCTCGCTATCAATACTAATCGCTGTTGTCCCCAAGATAATGATTGAAAGGGTTTATCGGCTAAATCAGTCAAATCTAGTAATTGTAACCATTGCTTAACTAACTTTGCTTGTTTATCACTAATCGCTTGGTAGACCCCAATTGAATCAAAGTACCCCGATACCAATACATTTTCCACACTCAAGCTAACTCGATAGTCAAGATGAAAACTACTACTGACATAACCAATATGACGTTTAATATCCCATATTGTTTCGCCAGACCCTCGTTTTCGCCCAAATAGCGTCAAATCATTACTATAACCCTGAGGATGATCGCCAGTTATTAGACTTAATAATGTCGATTTACCTGCGCCATTAGGACCAATGATCTGCCAATTTTCATTCGCTTTTACCAACCAACTAAGTCCATTAATAATTGCCTTTCCATCATATTGAACATGACCATTATTTAATATAATGCGGTCTAATGTATCGGGTAGTTGAATGGGTGTTTCATCCGGTTCGGGTAAAGTAAAGTTTGATAGCTGTTCTAAATTCGCAAGTTGCTTGATGGCTACGTCATTTAATATGGTGTCTTTGGGTCCAAATTTCAATAGCTGGCAGTTAGCAAGTATTCCAATATTTTTTACAAATATTGGGATTTCATTAAAACGATTCAACACCATTACAATCGTAATATTTTTTTCAGCGAGTTGTTTAAGTTTTTCAGCTAGGTTTGCTCGAGATGCAACATCTAAACCATCAAACGGTTCATCTAAAATTAGCAGTTCCGGTCGGCTCATTAATGTGCGACATATCAATGTTTTGCGTGTTTCACCGGTTGAGAGATATTTAAAGCGACGATCTAACAGATGTTCAATACCAAATTGTCGGGCTAAATGTTCGCAAAGTTCGGCATCTTGATTAACTTCTTGAATAATTTCTGCTGTAGTTAATCCAGTATCATCTTCGTTGTCACTAAGCATATCGGTATTATTGCGTTTCCATTCATCATCTATTATTTTTTGAAGTTGCTCAAATGAGATATGCGCTATTGATTTAAATTGATTGATAACTTTACCCGACAATAACGGTTGATTACCAGCTAATGCTTTAGCCAATACCGACTTGCCCGAGCCATTTCGACCTACAAAAGCGACAATGTCACCACTATTGATAGTCAATGATTCAATTTTAAAAACGTTGAAATCACTTATTTTATATACTGCATTTTCAATTTGTAACATAAATACCTCAAACTGCTAGACTAATGTGGCAACAATGATGTTCTGGGGATGGATGGATATGGTAGTTTTTTGGCCTTCGGTTAATTTTAGATGATTAATTTCACTGGTTGATTTATTAGCATAAAGTATCAAACCGGAAGGTAATGAAAATGAGATCTCAGATAATTGACCATCGCTTACTATTTTTTCAACTTTAACTCTTAATTGATTTTCATTTAAATCATTCAATTCAATCAAAGGTGCTTTAATCAACAAAAGAACAGTTTTATCAATATTCAATTTTAAACGCGCAATACTTTGTTGAGTTATATAAGCTTTTAATTCAGTTTGGTTATCACTTAATTTTACTTTTACAAACCCAGCTATATTGTTAGTTTCAATGCTCGAAACATTGCCATAGATTTGATTACGGGCGCTAGTCTGTAATGATAATTTAGCGGTTATTTTTAATATATCATCAAGAGGAATATTGTCGTCATTTAGAATATTAAAAGCATTATATTGGAGTTGAGTTAAGAGATCATAAAGCTGAATAAACCTTATCGCATAAGCGCTAAGTTTTGTGCCTCCGCCATTTTTACCACCCGTTGCTGTTATTAAAAAAGGTTTTGGTGATAACTGATTGATTTCGTTTATCGCATCCCAAGCAGTTTTATAGCTAATACCGACTTTCTTAGCCGCTTGGGTTAGTGAGCCAGTTAGTTCAATTGCTTTTAATAAGGCAATTCGTCTGGGATCAGTAAATAATTGCTGATTTATGTTTAAAGTTAATAATATTTCTAGTGACAGCATTACTTTATGCCTTAATTGAATAAACAAGCTACTTTCAATAAAAAAGTAAATCTATTGTAGACGTTTTTTTCTTTTCCTTCAAAAAATGTCCTCAGCCATATTCGTAAAGAATAAAAATAGTGTACTGCTTAAAGTTTGATTGTACTTTATTAATAAATTTTGATAGCATCGCTATATAGTTCATTATATAACGAATATGAGGAATAAAATGCGTAGAATCATTGGTGTATCACTATTTATAGTAACTTTACTCGTCAGTTTAACAACATCTGCCACCCAAAAAATTACGGTATTTGCAGCAGCATCACTTACTAATGCAATGCAAGATATTGCAACTTCTTACAAAGATGCAGAAATTGTTTTCTCATTTGCTTCATCTTCTGTATTAGCCAAACAAATTGAACAAGGGGCACCTGCTGATATATTTATGTCTGCTGACCAAAAGTGGATGAATTATCTTATTGAACACAAAGTTGCAACAGATAAACAGAATTTGTTAAAAAATGGATTAGTATTGATTGCTCCAAAACAATCTAAATTAGAAAAGGTAGAAATTAATGCAAATACTGATTGGCAAGCCATTTTACCAAAAGGAGAAAGGTTAGCTGTTGGTGATCCTGACCATGTACCTGCAGGGCTTTATGCTAAGGAATCTTTAACCAATTTAGGCGTATTTGATAAATTATTGCCTCAAATGGCGCCAGCAAGTAATGTTCGTGATGCATTAATGTTAGTTGAGCGTAATGAAGCTGCATTAGGTATTGTTTACAGTACTGATGCGAAAGTAAGTGATAAAGTGAAAATTATTGGTAGCTTTCCCGCTGAGACATTTACGCCAATTGAATATCCGATCACATTACTTAAACCTGAAGCAAAAGAATTTTATCAATATTTAAGTTCTGAAACTGCCAAAAAGATTTTCCAAAAATATGGTTTTATAACTGAATAGAATTTAAACAAGATGATGTTAACTGAGTATGAATGGCAAACATTGCTGTTAAGCTTGAAAATAGCAGGAGCAGCAATTGTCTTTAGCCTTCCAATAGGTGTGTTGACAGCTTGGATTTTAGCAAGATGTCAATTTATCGGTAAATCACTATTTGATAGCATTGTCCATTTGCCTTTAGTGTTGCCTCCAGTAGTATTAGGCTATCTTCTACTCTTAACAATGGGTCGCCATGGCTTTATTGGCGAATGGTTAGATAAATATTTTCATTTAAGCTTTAGCTTCAATTGGCAAGGTGCAGCTTTAGCTTCTGCTGTGGTTGCGTTCCCGCTTATGGTTCGATCGATTCGATTAGCAATTGAATCGATAGATTCACGTTTAGAAAATGTAGCTCGAACTTTAGGTGCTAAACCATTTCGAGTCTTTATGACTGTCACGTTACCATTAGCTTTCCCTGGGATTTTAATGGGAGTCGTGCTCGGTTTTGCTCGTTGCTTGGGTGAATTTGGCGCGACAATTACCTTTGTATCAAACATTCAAGGAGAAACACGCACCCTTCCATTAGCAATGTACACCTTATTACAAACCCCAGATGGCGAGTCAGGAGCATTACGACTTTGTATTGTTTCGATCATTTTATCTTTAGTTGCCTTATTCGTTTCAGAGATGCTAAATCGTTGGCATAAAAAGAAATTAACAGGATAGCGATAATGTTAAATATCAATGTAAGCAAAAAACTTGCCTCGTTTGTTTTCGAATTTAAACATGAAATTAACTGCCAAGGTGTGACTGCTGTTTTAGGGGTTTCTGGTTCGGGAAAATCAACACTTATCAACCTTATTAATGGTTTAATCAAACCTGATAATGGTTATATCAATTTAAAACAAGATAGTTTAGTCGATACAGAAAAACATATTTTTGTCACACCAGAGAAAAGACAAATTGGTACTGTTTTTCAAGATGCGCTACTTTTTCCCCATTATAAAGTAATCAAAAATTTAACTTATGGGGCACGATCGTTAGATACAGAAAAATTTGATGATATTGTCACTGTGCTCAATATTGGTTCACTACTTGATCGTTATCCAGTGATGCTGTCAGGTGGTGAAAAACAGCGAGTTGCCATTGGTCGAGCTTTATTAACCAACCCCAAATTATTATTGATGGATGAACCTTTATCCGCTTTAGATATGCCCCGTAAAAAGGAGTTATTAAGCTATATTAATAAACTAGTGAGTGACTTGAACATACCTATTATCTATGTCACCCATAATATTAATGAAGTCAAACGTATTGCTCAGCATGTAGCCGTGTTAGAACAGGGGAAATTAATAGACTTTGGTACGACAGAACAAATATTACAAAGTAACTATTTGAAAGACTGGCTATAAAGCTTTAATGTAGTACTATTCTCTTCTTGTTTTATATATGAAACACCATCATGCCAAGCACCTAATACTATTCTGGTTACTGATTCACCATTAATGGTTAGATGATGGGTTGCAGGTTTATGAGTATGGCCATGAACCATTATATTGGCATTATTCTCAATCATCATATCAATCACTGCTTGTGGATTTACATCCATGATAGTTTCTGATTTTATTTGATTATGCTGACTACTCTCTTTTCGTAATTTCGTCGCAATTTTTAATCGAATAAATAATGGTAAGAATAAAAATAACTTTTGTAGCCACTTTTTATGCATGATTTTTCGGAATTTTTGGTATTGATGATCATCAATACAAAGCAGGTCGCCATGTAAAAAAACAATATTTTTATCCTGATTGACTAAACAATTAATATCACCTAGTAAGGTCATATCACATCGTTTAGCATAGTCTTTACCAATCAGAAAATCACGATTACCGTGGACAAAAAACTTTTTAATTTGCTTTGAGGATAACTCATTTAAAGCATCCGAAATCTGCTTGTGTAGTGTTGAATCAACATCATCCCCCACCCAATAGTCAAACAAATCCCCTAGAATATAGAGTTCACAGCCATTAGGTAATTGTTTAAGAAATGACAAAAAGCCTGCTGTAATATCAAAATGATGTGCAGCAGGCTCGTTTTCACCGAGGTGAATATCTGCGATAAAAAAGCGAACAGGATTATTCAACCGTTACACTCTTAATCACGACATCTTCAACTGGCACATCAGAATGCATTCCATTACGGCCAGTTTTAACGGCCTTGATCTTATCGACAACATCCATGCCATCCACAACTTCAGCAAATACGCAGTAACCAAAACCATTAATATCAGAAGAACGATAATTTAAATAATCATTATCAACGACATTAATAAAGAATTGAGCCGTCGCGGAATGAGGATCACTTGTACGTGCCATAGCTAAAGTACCACGACTATTTTTTAGACCATTAGCAGCCTCATTTTTGATTGGAGCCTTAGTTTTTTTCTGTTTCATACCTGGCTCAAATCCACCACCTTGAATCATAAAATTATTAATCACTCGATGGAATATAGTGTTGTCATAGAAACCTTCTTTACAATATTCAACAAAATTTTTGACTGTTTCAGGAGCTTTATCATCAAAAGTATTGATCTTAATATCACCTAAAGAAGTATGAAATATAATCATAAGATGTCCTTATTTTCATTTTTTAATTCATAAAAATCATAATACAAATCTGTCTATTATCTTAGACTTACTCGCTAAATCTTTCACATGCCTCTAATGTATTACTCATTAGCATTGCAACCGTCATTGGCCCTACTCCACCAGGTACAGGTGTGATCCAACCAGCATGTTGGCTAGCGATATCGAATTCTACATCTCCAACAAGTTTGCCATCAGGTAAACGGTTAATTCCAACATCAATTACGATAGCACCAGGTTTGATCCATTCTCCCTTAACATAGTTAGGGATTCCAACACCCGCAACAACAATATCAGCATTACGAACATGCTTTTCTAAATCAATAGTTCTGCTATGAGTAATCGTTGTGGTACAACCTAATAACAATAATTCTAACGCCATAGGACGTCCAACAATGCTCGATGCGCCTACAACTGTTGCGTTTAAGCCAGATAAATTAATGCCAGTTGATTCTAACATTTTAACAACACCATACGGTGTGCATGGACGTAATATCGGATCGCGTTGTAATAAATGACCAATATTATAAGGATGAAAACCATCAACATCTTTACGAGGATCGATACGCTCTAACACTTTTGTCTTATCAATGTTATCTGGTAATGGAAGCTGAACTAAGATGCCATGAACATCGGCTCGTTGATTTAATTCATCGATCAACGCTAATAATGCCTCAGTGGTTGAAGATGGATAATCATAAGCAAAAGAAGCAAAGCCGACATCGTCACAAGCTTTTTGCTTATTTTTAACATAAATTTTAGAAGCGGGATCAGAGCCAACTTGTATAACAGCTAGTCCTGGAACAGATAAACCTTGTTCAGTCCGTGATTTTACCTTTTTGGCTATTTCGTTACGTATTTGCTGCGCTAACGCTTTACCATCAATTATTTTTGCAGTCATAAGCGATTACTTCTTTTACCCAATGAATGGGGTATTCTCGCAAAAGTTTTTATTATTGTCTATTCACTTATCGGTTGATTGACTAAGTTCTGTTAAAATCTGTTGATATTGTTTGTCTATATCAGTAATTACCGAACAAATATGTGAATCGAATGCTTTAAGTTTAGGTTTTTGAGCTTTCCATTCATTTTTTGAGATATCTTTGATGGCACCGAAGTTTTTAAAGAAGTTAAATTCTAAAATACTTCCCCCCACAACATTATAAAAAATACGTTCGCCGATATCTTGCCCATCTTTTTTTAATTTATTAAAGTTTTGGTAATAAAATTTTGTTGTTCCATTTTCAGTAATAATTGAACGATGTAACAACTTAACTAATCGTTTATATAATTTATTTAATTCGCCATGTAGTTCTCGGTCATCACTTAATTTTCTTGTTATTGCTAGATCGAAAGCAACTTTTACTTCCAATAATAAATCTAATGATTGTTGTTCTAGTTGTGGTAATTGTGATCTTAGACTTTTTTGAAACTCATTGAGATTTTTACGTAATTGAGGGCTAGCTGATATTGTTTTCTTATTAAGTATTACTTTGCCATCATTCTTGATCGATAAATCATTCGACTTATTTACGATTTGGATGTTGTCTTTATTTATCACTATATCGTAATTGGGTTTTACAGCACACTCTTTTTGTGCCGCAAACACTGTTATTGATAAGGTTAATGAAAAAATAACTATTATTTTTTTTAGCATTTTGACATCCATTTAATGGTTGAAATTTAAATTATAGCGAGTAATATCAAATTAGCATCAATTTAAAGAATTAAAAAACCCCGTTCCTCAACTTTTTTTAATAAAAGTAGCTATAAAATAATCAATTAATCATTTAAATGATTAAAACGTATACCTTACACGCTATGCGGATGTAATATCAATAGATATAATCTATTATATCAACTAGATTTATCTACTTTTTTTTATTCAAAACTAAAGTATAGTAATTTTATTCAATTTAACTCATAGAGGTGAAATATGTACGCTGTTATTTTTGGACGTCAAGGATGTCCATATTGTGTGCGAGCTAAAGAGCTTGCCGAGAAGTTATCTCAAAAACGTGATGATTTTTCATATCGATATGTAGATATAAATGCAGAAGGTATTACCAAGGAAGATCTTTCTAAAAGTGTTGGTAAACCGGTTGAAACCGTACCACAAATTTTTATTGATGAAAAACCAATTGGTGGCTGTACTGATTTTGAAGCATATGCCAAAGCTAATTTGGGATTATTTCAAGACTAAACACTTTTGCACATCAAATACAGATAAACCATTTCGGTGGTTTATCTTAACGCCCCGGCAATTTTTGCCATGTAACTTCATTACGCAAATAAGTTGGCTCGACATCTTCAACTTTAACCACTTCATTTCTTAACCATTTTTGATGAGCGATAACCACCAAATCTTGTGCTTCTGGTAAGAATACTTCACTAGGCTTAGTTCCTGTTAACATTTCAGGATAAGTTTGCCAACCTGTACCTGCTGAGTAATAATCATTATGACTTTTTTGAATTTTATTTATTACATTTTCAGGTTTGACGACACATTCTGGAATGATCGTTTGCCAATTTTGGTTTTGATACTCATATTGTCCTAAATAGACTTCGCCCATTCTAGCATCTATCGCAGGTATGACTTTCTTTGCCTCTGTTTTCCTATAAGCGCCTTGCGCTAGGGTCATCAAAGTTGAGACACCTATCATCGGTTTATCAATTCCTAATGCTAATCCTTGAGCTACACCAATACCTATTCTTACTCCAGTAAAGCTACCAGGACCTTGAGCAAAAGCAATAGCATCAAGTTGTGAAAGCGTGCAACCTGATTGACTTAAAATTTTATCAACCATTGGTAAGATCTTTTTAGTATGATCACGTGCCGAAATCATAAAATCATGAGTGATTTCATTTTGAAAAAATAGAGCTACGGAACAAGCTTCTGTCGAAGTATCAATGGCTAAAATAGTACTCATTTGGTTTCCAGATTATCTGATTGGTTGTTAGATAATAAAAAATTGATTACCTTGTTAACATCTCGGGTTCTTGGCGATGGTGGTAAACTA
This sequence comes from Gilliamella sp. wkB72, assembly GCF_001693745.1. Lineage (NCBI taxonomy): Bacteria > Pseudomonadati > Pseudomonadota > Gammaproteobacteria > Orbales > Orbaceae > Gilliamella > Gilliamella sp. wkB72. The sequence continues at coordinate 276,268 of NZ_LZEI01000011.1, forward strand.
TTTATAAACGTTGCCCCATAAGGTCGCATAACTAATCTATTATCGCAAATAATAATTGCTCCTCGATCATTATGATGACGGATTAATCGCCCAACACCTTGTTTTAAGGTAATAACGGCTTCAGGTAATTGCACTTCATTAAAGGCATCGCCACCTTGCATTTGGCAATCTTCCATTCTCGCTTTCATTAAGGGATCATCTGGTGAGGTAAACGGTAATTTATCTATAATAACACAAGATAAAGTATCTCCCCTAACATCAATCCCTTCCCAAAAACTGCTAGTTGCGATTAATAGCGCATTACCACTTTCAATAAACTGTTCAAGAAGTTTTGATTTGCTTGTTTCACCTTGAACTAAAACCGGTAACTCGGTATGTAAGCGAAAATGTTCAGCTAATGCATTCATCATTGCATAAGATGTACAAAGGAAAAAACAACGCCCTTTGTTTGCCTCAATAACCGGTAATAAAATATTGACAAGTTTTTCAGCATTGCCCCTTTCATTTGGTGATGGTATATAACGTGGTACACACAAAATAGTCTGATTGATATAATCAAATGGGCTTTCTAAAATTAATGATTCTGCATTAGTTAAACCTAAACGTTTGGTAAAATAATCTAATTGATTATCAACTGATAATGTTGCAGATGTGAAAATCCAGGCACCTTTACGCTGGATTAATAATTCCTCAAATTTTTCCGTTACCGACAATGGAGTTAATGCAAAGAGGAAAGAGCTGTATGAACTTTCATACCAATAACTGAAACCTGGTACATGAGTTTCGGACAATTTTTTTAATAATTGCTGGTATTGGTTAACTCGATCATAACAATTATCTAAAGTTGTGGATCGCCCTATCGCTAATAACAGAACTTCTTTGCAAAAATCAAGCGCATCAAATAAATAAGATAATTCTTGTTTAATATTGGTTTGATTAAATAGATAACGAAGATTTCCTTTATTATTTTGCTGGCTTATCAACAATCTTAAATCTTGTGTACATTTTTGTAGTTTATCAGCACACTGCTGGAGTTGTGACATGTCTTTGACTTCTGTTCGATAAGCCAAATTTATCTCTTTAGCTAAGTCGAACAGTTGTCGACTTGTTAACTGCTCACCAAAATAGTGACACGCAAGATCAGGAAGTTGATGCGCTTCATCAAATATCATCACATCAGCTTTAGGAATTAGTTCACCAAATCCGGTATCTTTCACAACAACATCAGCTAAAAATAGATGATGATTAACAACAACAATATCAGCGTTCATGGCTCTTTTACGAGCTTTAACCACATAACAATCGTTGTAATGTTCACAATCACTACCCAAACAATTATCGTTTGTGCTAGTTAAAATTGGCCAAATTGGATTATCTTCGGTAACAGTTGTACATTTACTAATGTCACCATCTTTTGTTTTGATTGACCAATTTTTAACCCGAACCAGATCAGTTCGTAAATTCTTATCTAAATCTCCGGCAGCAGCATATTGATGATACATGCGCTCTAAACAGAGATAATTGGCTCGACCTTTAAGAAGTGAAATTTTACCAGTATAGTTTAAAGCTTTTTTGATAATGGGTAAGTCTTTACTATATAACTGTTCTTGTAAATTCTTGGAGCCTGTCGAGATTATTGCTTTTTTCTCACTGCGTAATGCAGGAACTAAATAAGCAAATGTTTTACCCGTTCCAGTACCCGCTTCGACCACCAATGACTTTTGTGCATTTATTGCTTCAGTGACCTTATTTGCCATATGTCTTTGTGGTTCTCTAGCAACAAAACCATCTATAGCTGTCGCAAGCAAACCATTTTCTGCAAAATCATTAATCACTTAAAATGCACCTAATTAGAAGATAAGCCCAATTTGTCTATGTATATTGGAAAATTTATTTAAGAAATAAGCTAACGTTTGAAAAAAATAAAATATTCATAAAGTTGAGATGAAATTATAAATAAACAGTTATCTAAATTACAAGCTATACTATAGCAATAACCCAGACAAAAATATATACATGAATATTCACTATAAAGAAAAAGCTTAGTTAGAAATAGATTAAGTTTCAAATCTATTGACTAAATAAGCTTATATCTATTAACCGTATATATTTTAGTATTACTTTTTAAACTTAGTTTTTAGATAAATTAGATAATGCTTTATTCCTAATAAATATTTTTTTTGCTTAAACATTAACTTTGAATAAGCACGAATTGAAGAAGTTTTTTTAGGATTATACAAAGGTAAACTGTCATTCTGCCATGGTGATTTTTCTAAATAAGCATCAAATAATTTAGAGCGATAAGGCTCATGCCAAGGTTTATTTTTCGTTATATAATGAATAAAAATAGTTTCGCTAGGGACATTTGCATCTTCATTACCATTAACCGATAATGCTAATAAATTATTAAATTTTCTTGGCAATATTAATCGTTTTTCTCCGACACAAATATTCAAAACATCTTGGTCTGGATATTGGTACTTTTCACCACTATTCAATAGTTCTAATGTCTTATCAGTAAGTTCGTCTTCGCACCAAAGAGGAATATTAATCAGCATAACACCAGAATTAAAATAAGAGCCTTCAACTATATGATATTTAGTACATTGAGATTGTTGCATATATGGTTCGTCAGCAACCGCGGCGACTAAAATACCACTTAAATCAATACTATCAATTTCTGATAAACTATTAATACATAAAGTATCACTATCAACATAAAGTAATTTATCAGTAGTATTTTTTAATAATATTGGTGCTATTAAACGAACACAGGCTGAAAGAGGAAATTGTTCGGTATTTTTTTGATCGACTTTAAACTGATCATTAATAATATATTCAGTTATTGATATAGTATCGAACTTTATTTCACTAAATTTAAGTCTATTTTCATCAGATAGATTATGAGTAAATAAATGAAAATGAATCGGTCTTAAAGGATTATTTTCAAAAATAGATAAAATATTTACACCTGCTGATAATGCATAATTATCATCAAAGCATAATAAAATATGCAAAACAGACTGGTTATTGTCAAAATTATGTGACAGTAATTCATTTCTTTTGTTAATAAATCTATCAACTTGAATCACGACGAACATCCTTATCGTTTTTTAGTAACTTTGTGCTTAAGATAAAGTAAATAATATTTGAACGCCGAAAAATACTTTTTCTGACTAGCTAACAATTTTGCATACCGTCTTGTAGTTGAAGGCGCATTTTCATTAGCCAATGATAATTTTTGATTAGCCCATGGTGAAGAAGCAATATAAGTTTGATAAAGTGGAGTTAAATATAACTGATACCATGGTTTATTGCCGGTAACATAATGAATAATAAAAGTATCTTCGCTTAACAAATTATCTTCATTACCACCAACGGTAAGTGATGTAAGTTGATTATAAATTTTAGGAAGAAAAACAGTTTTACCTTGCATTAATATATTTAAAACATCTTGATCAGCAAACTTATATACTTTACCGCTATTTATCATAGCAAACGCTTTATCAGTAAGATTATTATCTACCCACATATCAGTATTAATATAGATCATTCCGGCATTAAAATATTCACCGTAAGGGATATCACAAGCTGGGCATTGTTTTTCTTGCGTTTTATCAACATCAGGTACCACTGCTGCATATTTATCATTTAAATCAGTGTGAATTAATTCATTAAGATTATTTGTACAAAGTACATCGCAATCTAAATACAAAACTCGCGAAGTCACTTTATTTAATATCTGAGGAACGACAAATCGTAAGCAGGTTGAGGCAGACACATGCAATACTAATGTATCAGGATTAATCGAAAAATCATCCCCTATTTCATAACAAATTATGCTAACATTATCGTTGTTTAGTTGATTAAACATTGATATTTTTTCATTAGTTACATTATTAGCAAATAAATGGAATACCAGATTTTTATCCATATTATTTGAGATAACTGAGGACATCGCTATTCCTGCTGGCATTGCATAATTGTCATCAAAACAAAATGCAATATGTGTGGTTTCTAAAGATGCTTGAGCATTTTCAAATAATGTAGTGATTTTTTTGATAAAAAGATTTTCTTTCATTTTTACTAATAGTTAAGGATGATTTTAGAAAATTTGAAATAACATTGTAACATACGTTAAATTAAACAATGAAGTAATAATCAATTTTATATTGACATATTAATTCGGTAATGACTAAATATCATGATAGGTTATTTAAGAGTGTCTGAAATGAATAATATTATTAATATCGCATATTGTACTGATTCAAATTATCTTGAACATGTAGGCGTGTCGATAAGCTCTATAGTGCATAATAATCTCAATAATAATATTCATTTTCATGTTTTTTTGTATGATGTTTCGCAAGCAGAACAACAGAAGTTACAGCAACTTAGCTCTTCAATTACCCTATATTTAATTCCTGTAGAGGAGTTGACAAAATATTCTGATACTCAAAATAACAAAGTCAAACATATCAATCGGTCGATGTATATACGACTATCCGTTCCCAGACTATTAAATGGTGTTGTTGATAAATTTATTTATCTTGATGCTGATACCTTATGTTTTGCTGATATTTCTTCAATTTCGGATATTAATATAGATTCGGTGGTTTGTGGTGTAACGCCCGATTCATTAGACAAACAAAATATGTTGAAAAACCAGGAAAGGCTTAAACTTAATTCAAACAATTATTTTAACTCTGGTTTTTTGTATATTAATGTTAATAATTGGATTGAGTTTGATACTGAAAATAAAGTTAATCAAATATTACTATCGTCTGAAAAAAAACATCTAATCTATCCTGATCAAGATGCTTTAAATGTCGTATTACAAAATCAAGTTTTATGGATAGATCCTAAATGGAATTATTTATTTACCTGGATAAATGACAAACAAAAAGAGACATTTTTTTACAACAAAAAGTCGTTACCATACATAATTCATTTTACTGGTGCAAGAAAGATGTGGTATCAAGAACACACTGGACTTGCACAAAATTTGTATAATTTTTATAAACACTTCACCCCTTGGGCAAATACCCCTCTTAAAAGTTATAAGTATAAAATGCGGGTAAATGATTATCGTATTTATGCCAAATCTCATCTTAAAGATAAAAATTTGATTAGTAGCTTAAAGTATTATTTGCTTTATTTAGTTTTGAAAATAAAGAAACAGTCTTAATTTAATTAAATATATTTATGCATAGTTGTCATTAATCTATCAGGCTTAAATGTATTAATATTACTAACATAAAAAATTATTTGTTTACTCATATTATTATTTGGTAACCAAATATATTTATCTATTCACAATTCCATATTTGAATGATATCTTTTATATATTTTTTATCTGAAAACAAATTTTATTATAACTATTTGAAATTATTTGATAATTAAACATAAAAAGACTTTGAATTTTTAAATATGTCCGAAAATGCTTAATGTTAAAAATAGTTATGACCATCATATCGCCAATATAATCATTTCAGATTAAAAATTTTTTTTAACAAATTTAGGATTTAGTTGATTCTTTCTTTTGACAAATAAGAAAATTAAAATAGAAATAAATTTAAATTAGATGAATATCCTAATTTTTAGGAAAAAATTATATTTCCAATTGAATTCTTGAAATTTATATTTCAATCCATTTAAAATTATCTCTATTTAAAGCGTTATTTCATTCTAATTTTATTAATTCTTCTTTTAATTTTTCAAGTACAATGTTTGCATTAAGATTTGCAATTGGATCACCAAGCCCTGTACCAAGATTATCTTCAGTGAAGATCTGCAAAGCATTGGAGTAGTTCGGTCCCCATACAAAATTATTGATAAATTTATTGTCAATTATTCGATTATTATAAATACAAAGCATTTTTTTATCATATATCGATGCAACATGTACAATTGAAGTATCAACGGTAATAACTAAAGTTGCGAACTCAATCAAAGCTACAGTTTCAAAAAATGAGCCTAACGGATTAATAATGATATTTGTTGAGGTCTTAATATGTTTTATTTTATTCGGTTCCCCAACTACTATAGTTACACAATTATCATAATGAGATAGAAAAGATAAAATAGTTTCAATTTGTGTATCAGAAAAGCTTCTTGCTATATTGGAACCATAAGGGTTAAAAATAATAATATTTTTACCTGATAATAAATAGGGCCTAATAAATTTTTCTACAGATTCATGAGCTTCATCAGGAAGATTTACATGATATTTAATTGAATCAGCTTCTATATTTAATAGTTTTAAAATTTGTTTACTTCTCTTTGAAATATGTGATGTATATTGATCATAAAAAATCGATGTATCATACAATTTATATTTTTCTTGATTAAAACCAATAGTATGTAAAGGATTAATGGCTAAAATTATTTGAGAACGTCTTATACTATTATGACCTTTATCAACAAGATCAATAGTAACATCAATAGATAAACTATTAAGTTGTTTTTTAAATTGTTTTATCCCTTTCTTTTTATCATACAATAAAACACCATCAACAGTAATAAATCGTTCAAATAGAAATGCAATTCTTTTTTCGACTACAACATAAACTTTTAATCCATTTTCTCGTAAAGATTTAATCAAATAAGAGGTAACGATTGCATCACCAATACCTTGATCATTCATTAAAATAGCTGCTGAATGGTACTGTTTCGGAGTTAACTGCGATCTTACCTTTTTTTTTCGATTTAAAAGAGCTAATTTAACAGCTAGTTTTATTGGTTTAATTTTTAAATTCCGCTGCCTATTTAAGAATTTAATAAACTCCAAAAATTTATTTATCATCTTCCTTTTAATATCCTACAGTGAAAAATTTAGCAAATTATTTATTATTTATTATTAATTTTTGATACTATTTAGTGAAATTTATTTGATACAAGTCTGCATACAATCCATTTAATGACAACAACTCTTTATGGGTACCTTGCTCTATAATTTTACCACTGTCTATAACTAATATTTTATCAGCATTTTCAATGGTGGATAAGCGATGTGCAATAACGAGCGATGTTCGTCCTTTTTGTAAATCATCTAAAGCTTTTTGTATTGCTTGTTCTGATTCTGTATCTAAGGCTGAAGTTGCTTCGTCAAGAATTAAAATAGGAGTGTTTCGTAATAACGCTCTTGCTATAGCAATCCTTTGGCGTTGACCACCAGATAATAATACACCACTCTCACCAACAATAGTTTCGAATCCGTTTTCAAGTCCCATTATAAAATCATAGGCATAGGCTTGTTTAGCTGCTTCCTCTATTTGCTCTTGTGAATAATCTCCAACTCGGCCATAAGCAATATTATTTGCAACAGTATCATTGAATAAGTGTACATTTTGTGAAACCAAACCAATTTGATTGCGTAAACAACTTAGTGTTAAGTCTTGAATATTATGGTTATCAATCAAAATTTCACCGTTACTGATATCATAAAAGCGAGTAAGCAAACTTGCTATTGTACTTTTTCCTGAGCCAGAACGACCAACCAAAGCAATGGTTTTACATGGTTCGACTGAAAAACTAATATTTTGTAAAGCTGGTTCTTGTCTGCTTTCGTAAGTAAAACTGACATTTTTAAATTCAATGGCGCCTTGTACCCGTTGAATATTTATTTTGCCATCATCTTTTTCAATTGGTTGTTCAAAAATAGCAAATAGAGTTTGACAAGCAGCCATACCTTTTTGAAAATCAGCATTAACACTCGTTAGACTTTTTATTGGTTGCATCAACGCAACTAGTGAAGAAAAAACAACTGTAAATTGACCTGGTGTAATATTCAAATCAGGGTTACTCGCCATTAATAGAACAAACGCAATGGCAAAGGAAATTATAAGTTGAACTATAGGTGTTGATAAAGCTGATATTGAGACTAGTCTCATACCATCTCGCCGAAATTTATTATTTACTTTATTGAAGTTTTTAGACTCTTCATCTTGCGCACCAAAAAGAATGATTTCACGATGCCCTTTCAACATTTGCTCGACGGACATAGTTACCCCACCCATCGAATTTTGCATGTTTTTAGCTAATTTCCTAAATTTTACCGATATAAAAGTTATTAAACCTATCACAATGGGAGTAATGATAATTAATGATAAAGATAGCTCCCAACTATTGATAAACATTGTATAAAAAAGCCCACAAATAAAGGCTGACTCTCGAACAATTGTAATTAATGCATCAGAAGAAGATGAAGCGACTTGGTCGGTATCATAGGTTATACGTGAAAGTAATCTTCCTGTTGAGTTTTTATCATAAAAACTTACTGGTGCATCAACAAAATGGTTAAAAAGTTGTTGACGAATTTTAAGTACGATTTTTGTGGAAATAAAAGATAAAAAGAATGAATATCCATAATTAGCAACTCCTCTCAGAAGAACTAACCCAAAAATATAGAAGGGAGCCATAATTAAAAATTGCTGATCGTTTTCAACAAATCCCTTATCCAATAAAGGTTGTAGCATACCAATCAATGAAGTATCAGCAAAAGCACTAATAACGAGTAAAATTATTGATAATAAAAGAATTAATTTATGTTTGGCAATATAAGGCCATAACTTGGAAAAAGTTTGCCATGTTGAAGCATCTTTATCGATATCACTATGAGCTGATTGAATATTTTTTTTCATAAAATTTTTTTATTAAGAATTAAATTGCATTTGGTACATTTTGGCATAAATACCATTTTCAAGTACCAGCTTATTATGTGGACCTTCTTCGACTACTTTTCCATCATCAATAACTAATATACGATCAGATTGTTCAATAGTTGATAATCGATGAGCAATAATTATAGAAGTTCGATTTTTTTGTAAATTTTCTATTGCTTGTTGAACTAATCTTTCAGATTCATTATCTAACGCTGAAGTAGCCTCATCGAAAACTAATATTGGGCTATTACGCAAAAGCACTCTGGCGATCGCAATTCGTTGTCGTTGCCCACCTGAAAGTAAAATACCATTATCGCCAATTTCTGTATCAAAGCCATGTTCTAATTTTTCGATAAATTCTATCGCATTAGCCTGAATTGCTGCATTAATAATATCTTGTTTCTTATATTTATTTTTGGCACCATACACAATATTGTCAGCTATAGTACCATTAAATAAATGCACTTTTTGTGATACAAATCCAATTTGATTACGTAGCGATTTTAGCGTGTAATTTTTAATATTTATACCATCAAGCAATATTTCCCCTTTTTCTACATCATAAAATCTTGGAATCAAACTTGCTATAGTTGATTTTCCTGCACCAGAACGACCGACCAATGCTACTGTTTCACCTGGCTTGATTTTAAAACTTATATTATTTAAAGAAGGAGTAGTTCTTGAAGGATAAGTATAGGTTACTTGATGAAATTCAATTTCCCCATTTGCCCGCTGCAACTCAATTGTTCCATTATCTTCCTCTAAAGGGGAATTTAAAAGCCCAAAAAGCGATTCGCAGGCCACAGAGCCTTTTTGTAATTCAAGATGAACACTCGTCAATTCTCTTAAAGGTCTCATAACAGCAACCATAGCAGAAAAAACAACAGTAAAAGATCCAGGAGTAATATCTATAGTTTGGTTTGCCACAAGAAATAAAATAAAACCTAACGCTAATGTGGCTACTAGTTGAATTATAGGAGTTGACAATCCAGACACTAATACGATTTTTAATAAGCTTCGTCTAAAAATTTTATTGATTGTATAAAAATTGTTTTTTTCGTGTTTTTGAGCATTAAAAACTAGTATTTCTTTATGACCTTTTAACATTTCATCGGCAGCTGTTGTGATATTCCCTATCCCTTTTTGCATAGAAAGAAGTGAATTTCGGAATTTTTTTGCAATAAATTGAGCAATAAAAATAACTAAAGGTACGACAATAATAAGGACTAGTGCCAATTTCCAATTCCCATAAAACATCACTATGCATAACCCGATAGCATAAGCTATTTCTCTTACTAATATGATAAGCGCATCAGAAGATGCTTTAGATAACAGCTGTGTGTTATATGTAATAACAGTAACAAGCTCACCAACTGGGTTTTTGTCTAAAAAATTAATAGGACTTTTGACTAAATGATCAAAAATTAATTGCCGAAACTTAGTTACTACTTTACCTGAAAGCCAAGAAAGACAATAGGTTGAACAGTAGTTAGACAAACCACGTAATGCGATTAATGCAATAATACCAACTGAAAAAAGAATAAGTAATTCATAATTTTTATCCATTAATCCATTGTCTAATAAAGGTTTAGTTAATGAAATTAATGTTGCATCAGTTGCGGCATTCAATAAAAGAGCAAAAATTGCAACAATTAAAGCTTTTTTATGGGGATAAATAAAAGGCCACAATTGTTTAATGGTATTCAGAGAGCTATATTTATTTGACATAAGAAAGTAAATAAGTTTATTTGAAGTCGAATTATACTATACATACTTTGTGAATTTAAATTTAATTGCAATTCTTTTTCAACTAGAAATAATTTCTATAACCTATATAATAATGTAAAGAATATCTAAATTAACTATCACTATTTAAACTGATCAACAGATAATATTAAGTTAAAAAGAACAGACACATCGATTTTCGTGGATTTTTCAATAAGTAATAAACATGATTTATTATAACTCAATAACAATAATAATAAATTAGATAGAAGTTAATTTAGTTCAAATAATGCAACAGGAAACTAGCAATGTATTTTAATGCGAGTAGTGTTATTAAAAAAAAAATTACAATTGGAACCACTAGTGATATTAATATCAATCAGTTAAACATTGCTTATGGAATTGATAAAAACTTTTTTTTAGGCTGTGCGATTTCAATTACGTCTATCTTATTAACTAATTCAGAACTCAATTTTAATTTTCATATTTTCACAAATTCTATTAATGATGATTTTCAGCAAAAATTACAACAATTAACAGACAAATATAAAACCCAGATAACTATATATTTAGTGGAAGATTCTTATTTTACTAATTTACCAACCACAAAAAACTGGACATTAGCTACGTATTTCCGTTTCATTGTCGCAGATTATTTTTACAATAAAATAGACAAAATTCTTTATTTGGATGCTGATATTGTATGTAAAGGGTCCCTAGTTGAATTGCTCAACTTAGAATTTGATAACAATATTGCTTATGTAGTTACTGAAAAAGACCCAATATGGTGGGAAAAATGTGCAAAAAGGCTTAATGAAAATAAATTATTGAATGGTTATTTTAACGCAGGTTTTCTACTAGTTAATCTAAAAAAATGGAAAGAGAATAATATAAATGAAAAAGCATTAAAATTGCTGACAAACGAAAACTTACGTATGAAATTTACTCATTTAGATCAAGATGTGTTAAATCTATTATTATTGGATGAAGTTAAGTATCTTGATAGAAAGTATAATCAACAAATTAGCATTAATTACGAGTTAAAGTATAAATCAAATAAAGTTCGCAAATACCCTGTAACGGACGAAACTATATTAATTCATTATATTGGACCTACAAAGCCTTGGCATAAATGGGCTGAACATTATAAATGTTCAAAATATTTTTTGGATGTAAAAAACAATTCTCCATGGCAAACGACACCTTTATTATTAGCTACCACTTCGGGGCAAATGAGATATTGTGCTAAACATAAGTTACATCAAAATAAAGTCATTGAGGGTTTAATTAGTTATTTAATTTATTGCTTGAAAAAATTAAAATTATATTTTTAATCGAAAGCATCTGTAATTGTTTCTAACATTGCATTAGAACTATATTTGTATAATTTATCTAAACTGATTGGAATGAATTGAGATTCTAAGAATTTTTTAATTTGATGGTAATTATTTTCATCAAGGATAAAAATTTGCTCTGGTGAATAAAAATCATATTTTTTTATAGATTTATTTGTAGTAATCAATCTTTTATTTAATAATATTGCTTCAATAGCTCTTAAGGTTACACCTGTTTGACCCATTTGTCCTATTTCTAAGATGATATCACTCTGTTTTACTTTCTTAATATTATCTAAATAACTAATTTTATTACCAAGTTTATAATAATCTGATATATGAGATAAACTTTCAATATTGGTTGTTTTATAGTTAATTAAATTAAAATCTGTTTGATAACCATTTTCATGCAAAATAGGAGCGATTTTATTAATCACTTCAACTCTATTATCCCAATACTCTCCAATGAAAAAACATGTTTTAAT
>NZ_LZEI01000012.1:0-190705 GCF_001693745.1 Gilliamella sp. wkB72
CTTTTAATCACCTAATACTATTTTTTATCACCCCCGCCCCCGCCCTAAGGATTAAGGACGAAGAAATAAAAACTAAGGATGGGAGCAAAGGCCGTAGTAGCCGTAGTAGCTGTCGGCGCCCCAACCCACTGTACCGTAGTGCACTCTACCGTAGTTTGCGTCCACGACAAACTGGTTACTTCCACGCGGGTCACTAGTCCAGTACCAATGGTTGAGGAAGCCAACGCCTGAGTAAGTGTCCATTTTGCCCCACTCCGTGAAAAAACCAGAACCCATATGACGCATGTAAAGATTGTTAGGAGAAGAAGGAGTGGCGCCGACTGAACCCTGACACCAAGTGCCTGAATTACTACCACGACAAGATGAATTGGTTAAATCCTTTACCTTAGGAAGGCGATAACCAATACTATTACACCAAGATAATGTATTAGAATAAGAATAACCGTAAGAGTCAGTACCACGGTTGACGAACCACTGTTTCAAAGTAAAACCATATTTAACAACAGGAGTACCATTAGTATCACGACCGACCAACTCGAATGTCTGAGGCAAAGATGGTGTAGAAATACGACCAGGATTGTCAGAACGATGCTGGGATGAGGTAGCGTAAGGACCCGTTAAAGTAACGCGAACGCTTGTAGCAGTAGAATTAGACATTGTGACTGTGATACCACCCCGAGAAACAGAAGACCAAGACAATGGCTGACTACTACCACTAATATCTAAATCAAAGTACAATCCATTAGCACCAGTAGTAGGAAAGTTTCTACCGTAAAGTGACGGGTCAGTTTCTTGAGTGAGAAAACCCTTAGCAGGGTCCCACATCGAAGCTGGGCCAGCAAAATCCCAAGATGGATAATAAGAGTAATCACCAAGCTTACCATTCAATAAGTTAGGCCGAGCAAAACAAACCACCGGCGAAGCCTTAGGATTGACGTAATAAGTCTCACTACTGGCACTGAAAGTACTACGATTAGGAAATCCGTAACGAGTAGATAATGTACCGTTAGTACTAGATAACTTAACTTTATAAGGTGCATTACAAACTGTTAGCACGGAATTACGTGATACTGACTGATTGTTTTTATCGACGATAGATAAACTTAAAGAACCTGTAGCAGTAACGCCAGAATCACCATCATCATCCCCCCAATAATTATTAGGTGGACCGATAAGAGAACTCAAAGCGACTGAATTAGTATCAGTAGGAACGAACATACCAATATCAGCAAAACTCTGACCCTCAACCGGCAAGACGATTGGAGTTGTAGATGATGAATTGGTAGAAGGCGTGTACCTAGTTCCGTCAGATAAAGTAATCCCAAGCAGACCGTTAGCATCAACTGCACGAGTACGACCATCGTCGAAAGTCAAATAAGGTGCACTACCCTGTATCGCATTCCTAGTTGACTGTGATGTCAATGCGTGACCCGAAAAAGAAAGGAAAAGAGCCACGAGAAAAACAATCTGCCGGGATAATTGGGAAAAGGATCGAAAACCGGATCTGAGAAAGGATCCGGAAAACGATCGGAAAAAAGATCGAGAAGAGGATCGCGGAAGCGATCGCGCGATAATTCGCAGAATTTCACTTGATTGAGTAGAAAAATAAGCGTAAGTGAAAAATTTAAGCTGAGAGATAAACTTAGACGAATTTAAATTATAGGTTGGCCAAGTTGCCTGTTGCCTGTTGCCTGTTGAAAATTATAGAACATCTGCGACAATCCTGTCAAGTATACTTATGATTAATTTACAATTTTATGTTTTTCCTATCAAATTTTAGCCCATTAGCTAAAACCGTGTAAAAAGTATAGTGATTGGAAAAACACGATGCAACACTTTTTTTCGCTCAATTGCGTTAACTTTTGTAAATAGGATCTAAAAATAATCTAAGTTATAATTATTTAACCATTGTTTTAATTGAATATATCACAGTTACAAATCTTTAAAATTAGAGCAATTGATCCTCAAAAATTTTATTTTAAGGCTTTGGATTAGAAATTTAGTGATTTTGATATTTTAATAATTTTTTAAATGAAATTTGAAACCTCAAAAACCCCACTCCTCAACTTTTTTTGATAGAAAAACACAGCTACTAAAAAGCGCCATAGTTAGGGCAGAATTATTTATTTGAGGCAACATTGCAAAGCAGAATTTTAAACCCCAAAAACCCCGTTCCTCAACTTTTTTGATGGAAAAATAGAACTACTAAAAAGCGCCACAGTTAAAGCGGAATTATTTACTTGAGGCAACATTGCAGAATTTAGAACCCCAAAAACCCCGCTCCTCAACTTTTTTTGCGATAAAAAACTCAAAAAAACCGCCCCAATTGAGGCGGATGGTTTAAGTTTCGACACCATAAGTTACTAGAAAAATATAAGCTATTTTACTATCTCTCCCTCAAAAAATAAGAATTAAGGGGTGAGATCTGAAACACAAACCCCGTTGTAGAAGGTTGCAGGATCTACCCAATGAATAAGTCCGTGGTCGGCGTGCGCGTAAAAGTAATACTTATAATCACCACCATGGGTGTACATGTCATTAGTCCAATAATACAAATTAAAGTTAGTATTCGCGTAATATAACAGAAAGCCCCACTCGGTAATAAGACCTGCCCCAATGTTACGTTGGTAATGATTACCCGGTGATGGAGGTGTAGCGGTAATCAATTGGTCATTTGATGGATAAACCGCATTGGTTAAATCCCTTACATTAGGAAGGTGATAACCTATATTTGTACACCAAGATAATTGGTTGTCGTGATTTCCGATAACGTTCCCACGATTGACAAACCACTGCTTTAGTTCAAATCCATATTTAACGACAGCGTTACCACTACTGTCACGACCGACTATCTCGAATGTCTGGGGTAAAGATGGTTTAGCTACTTTATCCGGATTACTAGAATTCCATTGTTCTAAGGTTGCAGCAGGGCCAGTTAATGTAACACGGACACTAGTATTTGTTGAATTGGTCATCGTCGCAGTAATTCCACTATGAGAAACCGGATCCCACGTTAATGCCTGATCATTATTGCTAATATCTAAATCAAAGTACAAACCATTAGCGCCAGTAGTCGGGAAATTTAAACCATAAGATGATGGCGTCGCGGTTTGAGTTAGAAAGCCTTTACCATAATTCCAGATAGTTTCGGGACCTACATAGGGAGGTGCGGTATACGCTAGATTATTCGGTTTAGCAAAACAAATCGCAGGTGATTCTTTAGGCTTAAAATAATAGGTAACACTACCTGCTCCGAACTTAATGCTATTAGGAACGCCATAACGAGTGGTCAATGTGCCTTCAGTATTAGTTAATGTCGCTTTATAAGGCGCTTTACAATACATGGGTACAGTATTTCGTGATACAGTTTGATTGTTTTTATCAACAATAGACAAGCTTATACTGCCAGTAGCAGTGACTTCACTATCTCCATCATCATCCCCCCAATAATTATAAGGTGCAGCAACAATGGTGTTTAAATCAACGGTATTACTATCAACTGGCACCAACATGCTAATATCAGCAAAACTTTCATCAATAGTTGGTAATTCGATAGGATTGGTTGCACTAGAATTATTATTTGATGGCGAGTATTGTTGACCATTAGAAAGATGGATCCCGAGCAAACCTTCGGTATCCGTTACTCGTGTATTACCACCGTCAAACGTAAAATAAGGCACTTCACCGTGAATAAAATTGGATGTTGTGGATGTTAACGCTGTACTAGTAAATGAAAACGCTAACAATATGCTAAGTACTAAAGATAATAGGATCTGTCGGGATGATATTGATCTATGTGAGGATCGCGCAAAATTTAGCGTAATTTTATAGATCTTGGTGAAAAAATAGACTTTAGTGGAAAATGAAAAATAAGAGCTTAACTTTGACGAATTTAACTTATAGGTTGGCCAAGTTGCCTGTTGCCTGTTGCCTGTTGAAAATTATAGTGCATATTACTTAATCCTGTCAACTAAATTTATGATTTATTTACTCTTTATGTTTTTACTTAAATTTGGATCGCTTATATAAAACGGTGTAAAAGTATAGTGACTGAAAAAATACGATGCAACAATTTTTCACTTTAGATCGTTAATCTTTGTAAAGAAAAACATCTAAAAAAACAAAAATAACCGAGCAGATGCGGTTTAATTTAAAAACAGTTCATTTACAATTCTTAAAGGATCACATTTTTAAGATAAATTGTTTTGTATTAGAAATTAGACTTTTTAGTAATTTTGAGATTTTTAGATCAAATTTTAGGGTTAAAAAACCCCGCTCCTCAACTTTTTTTGAGGAATCGGGGTTTTAAAGATGTAAAATAGTGATTTTAGGTTAAACCTTTTACAGTCCGTTTCCTTGTCTAAAAAATAACTTTTCCATGCCTTTCACGACATTTTTGGAGAGCTTTTCGGACAGTTTTTGTTTGCGTTGATAGTTAACAGCAATGATTTTATGCGTTTCTAGGTGCGATAAGATAAAATCATCACTGGTGCTAATTTCGTCAACCAGCCCCATTTCTTTGGCTTGAGTAGCAAACCAGTGTTCGCCTGTTGCAACCTGATCTATATCGATATTTGGTCGATATTCTTTTACAAAGTCTTTAAATAATAGATGCGTTTGTTCAAGTTCTTGTTTGAATTTTTGGCGACCTTCGTCCGTGTTTTCACCAAACATGGTTAGGGTTCGTTTGTATTCTCCTGCCGTTTGTAATTCAATATCGACATCATGTTTTTTTAGCAATCGGTTGAAGTTAGGAATTTGGGCAACAACACCAATTGAACCCACAATTGCAAATGGCGCTGCGACAATTTTGCTAGCAGTACAGGCCATCATATAACCGCCACTGGCTGCAACTTTGTCAACCACAGCCGTAAATGGAATGTTACGTGTTCTAAAGCGTAATAGTTGGGAGGCAGCAAGACCATATCCATGCACTACTCCACCAGGGCTTTCAAGTTTTACGACCACTTGATCTTCAGGTTTGATGACAGCTAGGACTGCGGTGATTTCTTGACGCAGTTCTTCAACTTCATGTGCATCCATACTGCCGTTAAACGATAAGACAAATAATTTAGGCTTTGCATCTGATGATTTAGCATTATCATCTTTCTTTTTAGCCGCTTGTTTAGCTTGTTTCTTTTCAAGTTTTTTTTGTTTTTTGAGATCTTTTGTAAACTGTTTAGCTTCGATTTCATCCATGCTCGACGTTAGCATGTCATCTTTAACTTGTTCATATTCTTCGCTAATATCTTTGACAGATAAACGTCCAGCAATTGTTGATGATTTTCGGCGTTGACTTAAAATAAAAATTAATACCGCTAAAATAGCAATAACCACCGTTGCTGTTTCAGCCAAGAAGAGAGAATACTGCGAAAACCAGTTCATTTAATCATTATCCTTTAGTTGAAAATTTTCGCTATTATAACAAGATAATTAGAGATTGTGCCGAAAATCAATAAAGATTAAATTGTTGCTTTATTCGGCATTTTAAATTCTTTATACTGACAGCCTAATTTATTGTTATACGAGAATGAAAATGCCACTACGCCCAATAACTGAAATCGCTAAACAATGTCAGATCCCTGAACAATATGTGCTTCCTTACGGTAAATATGTTGCCAAAATTGATTTATCAATCCTTAATGCGAAGGAAAATCGCGCTAATGGTAAATTAGTTTTAGTTACCGCTATTACACCAACACCATTAGGTGAGGGTAAAACCGTCAATACCATTGGTCTAAGTGAAGGCCTTAATTATCTAGGTAAATCAGCTATCGCTTGTATTCGTCAACCAAGCTTAGGACCTGTTTTTGGCGTAAAAGGCGGTGCAGCCGGTGGTGGGCAAGCAGAAGTTTTGCCGATGGAGACGCTAAATCTTCATCTTACTGGTGATATTCATGCAATAACGGCAGCACATGATTTAGCATCTGCCGCGTTGGATTCTCGTCTTTATCATGAAGATCGTCTTGGCGATGAGTTTACCGCACAAACCGGTTTACCTCGTTTAAATATTGATGTTAATCGCATTGTATGGAAACGGGTTATCGATCACAATGATCGCGCTCTGCGTAATATCACTGTCGGTGTTGGTGGCGGTGTGAATGGTGTTGAACGCCGTGACGGATTTGAGATTACGGCAGCGTCTGAGCTAATGGCAATTTTGGCTTTGGCTTCTGATTTACATGATATGCGTGCACGTATTGGTCGTATTATTTTGGCCTATAATACGCAAGGCGAGCCAATCACAGCTGAACAGCTCGAAGTTGCAGGCGCGATGACAGTACTTCTTAAAAATGCGATTAATCCTAACTTGATGCAAACTGTTGAGAATACGCCTGTACTAATCCATGCTGGACCATTTGCTAATATTGCTCATGGTAATTCATCAGTTATCGCAGATCGCATTGCAATGAATTTAGCCGATTATGTGATAACCGAAGCAGGTTTTGGTTCTGACATGGGTATGGAGAAATTCTTTAATATTAAATATCGTCAAGCTGGTATTAAGGCTTCTTGCGTGGTTTTAGTGGCAACGGTTCGTAGCTTAAAATCTAATAGTGGTAAATATAATATCAAACCAGGACAAGCTATCCCTAAAGAGATTTCAGAATCAAATGTGGAGTTACTTGAAATTGGTGCAGCCAATTTAGCTTGGCATATTAAGAATGCCAAGAGCTATGGTTTACAAGTGATTGTCGCGATTAATCGATTCCCACATGATAGCGAAGAAGAGTTGGCGTTTTTACAAAAATATGCCGTTGAACATGGTGCTTTTGCTTGCGAAGTAAGCGAAGTGTTCACTCAAGGTGGTAAAGGTGCTGAAAAACTTGCTAAACATGTTATTGAGGCATGTGATATGCCAAGTGAAATCAAATTACCTTATCCTGACAGTATGCCATTGATGGATAAAATCCAAACTATGGTTAAAAAGTACGGTGCCAATAAAGCGAACTTGTCAGAAACCGCTCTTAAGAACATTAAAGAGATTGAAGCGTTAAAACTTGATCACTTACCACTTTGTATTGCCAAGACGCCGATGTCGATTAGCGCTGATGCTAATTTAAAGAATGTACCAACTGACTTTGATGTTGATATCAGCCATTTAGCCATTTCAGCCGGTGCTGGTTTTATTCGAGTTTATGCCGGTAATGTGATGACAATGCCAGGGCTTGGCACGAATCCAGCTTATCGACATATTGATATTGACAAAGATGGTAATATTGTTGGTTTAAGTTAATTTAAATTTTATTATGCAATATAAAGCCTTTATTGATGAAGAAAATTGTATTGGTTGTGGCAAATGTATCCGTGTTTGCCCTACTGATGCTATTGTTGGTAGTAAACAGGTGTTACATACGGTATTACCGCAATTTTGCACTGCGTGTAGTAATTGTATTAATACCTGTCCAACTGACTGTATTACCTTAAGTACTCTTGGCGTTGAATTAAGTGAGCAAGAAGAGTTGCTGTTAACTGAGAAGAAACAACAACGCTTAAATCGTAATCAATTGGTTCCACCGACTATTTTATTTCCTAAGTCGATGCCAGCAAGCAATGCAATGACTCAGAAAGATCGTAAACAATCGATTGCCGATGCTATTGCTCGCGTTAGAGCTAAAAAAAACCTCGCTAATTAGCGAGGTTTTGTTGTTTGATTATTAAAATCATAATTCACATTATTCTTTATTACTTCTAAATGCACGCTTACGATCGTTTTCAGTTAGATGACGTTTACGTAGACGAACAGATAATGGTGTTACTTCAACTAATTCATCATCATCAATAAATTCTAACGCTTGTTCTAACGACATTTTTACAGGTGGTGATAAGGTAGTCGCTTCATCGGTACCTGATGCTCGCATGTTAGTTAATTTTTTACCCGTTAAGCAGTTAACGGTTAAATCATTTGAGCGAGTATGGATACCAATAATTTGCCCTTCATAAACTTCAACACCATGACCAAGGAATAATTTACCACGATCTTGCAAGCTATAAAGCGCATAAGCCAAAGCTTTACCAGTACCGTTTGAAATCATTACCCCATTATTACGTTGGCCGATTTCACCCGGACGCACATCATCGTAATGGCTAAATGTTGAGTAAAGTAAACCAGTACCTGATGTCATGGTCATAAATTCAGTTCTAAATCCAATAAGACCACGGCTAGGAATCACATAATCTAGACGTACACGTCCTTTACCATCAGGTAACATATTGGTCAAATCACCTTTACGTAAACCTAAGGCTTCCATCACTGAACCTTGGTGTTGCTCTTCGATATCTAAAGTAACTTGTTCGAAAGGCTCTTGTTTTTTGCCATCGATTTCTCTGTAGATAACTTTAGGACGAGATACCCCAAGTTCATAACCTTCACGACGCATATTTTCAATAAGAACAGATAAGTGCAATTCACCACGACCAGAAACTTTGAATGCATCTGGATCTGGGGTTTCTTCAACACGAAGAGCCACGTTATGTACAAGTTCTTTATTTAAACGTTCAAGAATTTGACGAGAAGTTACATATTTACCTTCTTTACCTGCAAATGGTGAACTATTTACATTAAAGAACATGGTAACGGTTGGTTCATCAACACTTAGTGCTGGCAGAGCTTCAACACAGCTGTTATCACAAATTGTGTCAGAAATACCAAGTTCACCTAATCCAGTGATAGCAATGATATCCCCTGCTTCTGCAACTTCAGCTTCATAACGTTGTAAGCCTAGGTGACCTAATACTTGTCCGACTTTGCCAGTACGTTTGTTACCTTCGCTATCGACAATAGTAACTTGTTGATTTGGTTTAACGCGACCGCGTTTAATACGACCAATCCCAATAACACCAACATAGTTGTTGTAATCAAGTTGAGAAATTTGCATTTGGAATGGACCATCTAAATCAACTTTAGGTGGTTCTACATGTTCAACAATTGCTTCAAATAGTGGTGTCATGTCTTGTGCCATATCTTCATGATCAAGACCTGCAATCCCCATTAAAGCTGATGCATAAACGATTGGGAAATCAAGTTGTTCATCAGTTGCACCAAGGTTAACGAATAAGTCGAATACTTGATCCACAACCCAATCTGGGCGCGCACCCGGACGGTCAACTTTATTAATAACCACAATTGGTTTTAAACCATGAGCGAATGCTTTTTGAGTCACAAAACGTGTTTGTGGCATTGGTCCGTCCATTGCGTCAACAAGCAGTAGTACAGAGTCAACCATTGACATTACACGTTCTACTTCACCACCAAAATCGGCATGGCCTGGAGTATCAACGATATTAATTCGGTAACCATTCCAATCGATAGCCGTATTTTTAGCTAAAATAGTAATACCACGCTCTTTTTCAAGCGCATTTGAGTCCATTATTCTTTCATTGTCATCACCACGCAAATTATCAAGCGTGCCTGATTGTTTTAATAGTTTATCAACCAAGGTTGTTTTACCATGGTCAACGTGAGCAATAATGGCTATATTTCTTAAATTTTCAATCACAATTAAAATCCCAGTTAGGAGACAGATTCTTTAGGCGCAATATTGTACACCTTTTTAGTAAAAAAGTTGATCTATATCACAAAGTTTCTTCAAAACAACTTTAAGACTTGATATTTAACGAAAATAGTGACTTATTTTATCAAGATAACTAAGACTAATTATCAATAAGTTCCACAAATTGCTCGGCAAATTCATCCACTTTTGTCCAATTTGTGTACTCTATTACTTCTTTTGTCACATCTGTATCACCCTTACCTAACCACATAATAAATCGAATCATATTACGATCAAACCAGTTATATTTAGGATAATAAAGCGCACCAGCAAATACCGCTTTGATAGTCGGTTGCCAAGCAATTTTGGCAAGGAATTTTTTAGTATATAGGTTAGTTTCAGGTGTATTTTTATTTGGTTTTCTAGCCACCACATTTACCCCAAAAAAACCAGTTTTTAACGCATTTAATTGCTGATAATTGGCATCAATAAACTTCTTCATGGTTTTACTGTAAAAACCATATCGAATTGAACAACCAATTAATACGGCTTTGTAGTTACCAAGATCAATCTTGGTATCGGGCAATAACTCAATCAAATCACAATCACATTTACCCTCAAGATGTGTTTTTATTCGTTGCATAATTTTAAGGGTTTGCTTTTCGTGAGTGGTGTAAAGCAATAAGACCTTGGTAATGCTATTCATAACAATGCTTCCTTTTATTAAAACACTTGGTAAATTTCAATAATTCTTTTTTTAGGATAAAAATTAACAATTACGGGATGATTTCGTGGAAAACTTTGATTATAGTATTAGCCTTATTTAACCAGACCGGAACTGATTATGGCAATTTCACCTCCAAAACGTAGTGCAATTATTTTGGCGGCAGGAAAAGGCACACGGATGTATTCCAACCTACCTAAAGTTTTACATAAAATCGGCGGTAAGCCGATGTTACAACATGTTATTGATACAGTTCAACAACTTAATACTGATCGCATCAATATTGTTTATGGTCATGGCAAAAGCGAGTTAGAAAAATCGTTACAAGATCAACCTGTGCAACTTGTTTATCAAGCAGAACAGTTGGGTACAGGACATGCTGTTCAACAAGCTATTCCCTTTATTGAAGATGATGAAGATATCTTGATTTTATATGGTGATACACCTCTTATCTCAATTGAAACCTTACAGAATCTAATTGCCAGTAAACCACAAGAAGGCATTGCCTTATTGACTGTGATTTTAGATGATCCTACTGGCTATGGGCGAATCGAACGCAAAGACGGTAAAGTGGTAGCGATCGTTGAACAAAAAGATGCCAATGTTGAACAACAAAAAATCAACGAAATTAATACCGGTATTATGCTGGTTACCGGCAAGTTACTTAAAAAGTGGCTATCTCGTTTAACCAATAATAATGCGCAAAAAGAGTATTATTTGACCGATATTATCGCCTTTGCCCACCAAGATGGTTACGACATTTTAACGTCTCACCCAGTTAAAAAATTCGAAGTTGAAGGCGTCAATAATCGCTTGCAACTTGCAACTTTAGAAAGGCATTATCAACAGCATCAAGCTGAGCAACTTTTACTTGCCGGTGTCACGTTGCTTGACCCTGCGCGTTTTGATTTACGTGGTAAATTGACTCATGGCAAGGATGTCACTATTGATACAAATGTGATTATTCAAGGTGATGTTACATTGGGTAACAATGTCGTTATCGGTTCAGGTTGTATTTTAAAAAACTGCACCATCGCTGATGATAGCGTAATTAGCCCTTTCTCAGTAATTGAAGATTCAATCATTGCCAAACACTGTACTATCGGACCTTTTGCTCGAATAAGACCTGGTAGCCAACTGGATGATCATGCCCATGTTGGTAACTTTGTCGAATTGAAAAAAGCTCATCTTGGTCATGCTACCAAAGCAGGACATTTAAGTTATTTAGGTGATAGCGAAATAGGCTGTAACGTCAACATTGGCGCAGGCACAATTACTTGTAACTATGATGGTGCGAACAAATTTAAAACCGTGATCGAAGATGATGTATTTGTGGGTTCCGATACTCAACTAATTGCACCAGTCAAAATTGGCAAAGGTGCAACCATTGCAGCTGGAACAACGGTAACCAATGATGTCAATGACAATGAGCTTGTGGTTAGCCGGGTAAAACAGAAACAACTTGCAGGTTGGAAAAGACCAACTAAATTGAAAGAGGAATAAACAATGTGTGGTATTGTGGGCGCGATCGCCAAACGTGATGTGGCAGAAATATTATTAGAAGGTTTAAAACGATTAGAATATCGTGGTTATGATTCTGCTGGGCTTGCTATTATCTCTCCAACAGGTGAATTACAGCGAGTAAGACGTGTCGGAAAAGTAAAAGCGCTTAAAGATGCGGTAGATGAGCATCCAATCAAAGGTTCAACTGGGATTGCTCACACTCGTTGGGCGACACATGGCGAACCAGTCGAACACAATGCACACCCTCATGTATCGGGTTTTATTGCCGTTGTGCACAATGGTATTATTGAAAATTTTGAGCCTCTGCGTGAAACACTCATCGCAAAAGGATATCAATTCCGTTCAGAAACCGATACCGAAGTTATTGCCCACTTAATTCACGATATTATCTCAACCGAAGATTGCTCACTTTTTGAAGCAGTACAAAAAGCAATCCCACAATTACGAGGTGCTTATGGCACCGTTGTAATGGATACGCGTAATCCCGATATTCTCGTCGCGGCACGTTCAGGTAGTCCACTAGTGATTGGTTGTGGCGTTGGTGAAAACTTTATTGCTTCAGATCAATTAGCTTTATTACCGGTTACTCGTCAATTTATCTTCTTAGAAGAGGGTGATATTGCACTAATCACCCACCGCACTGTGAATATTTTTGATAAAAACCATCAAGAAGTTAACCGTCCATGCATCGAATCTGATGCGAAATATGACGCAGGCAGTAAAGCTGGCTTTAATCATTACATGCAAAAAGAGATTTACGAACAACCTAATGCTATAAAAAATACCCTTGAAGGACGAATGGCTCATGGCAAAGTGGATTTATCTGAACTTGGCGATAATGCGGAAAATATTCTTAAGCAAGTTGAACATGTGCAAATTGTTGCTTGTGGTACCGCCTATAATGCCGGAATGGTTGCTCGTTATTGGTTTGAGGCATTAGCTGGTATTCCTTGTGATGTGGAGATCGCTTCGGAATTTCGCTATCGAAAACCCGCTCGCCGTAAAAACAGTTTATTCATCACCCTATCACAATCAGGTGAAACGGCAGATACGCTTGCAGCATTACGCTTAGCAAAAGAGAATAATTACTTAAGCACTCTTGCCGTTTGTAATGTGGCTGCCTCTACCTTAGTTCGTGAAGCTGATTTGGTGTTACTAACCAAAGCTGGCGTTGAAATTGGCGTTGCTTCAACTAAAGCCTTTACCACACAATTAACCGTATTATTGCTTTTAGTTGCCAAATTAGGCCGACTTAATGACATGGCTGAAATCACTGAACAAGCGATCGTCCATGCCTTACAAACTTTGCCAAATCGCATTGAGCAAGTGTTAATGGCCGAGCCAGAAATCAAAAAACTTGCTGGACACTTTGTCGATAAACATCACGCCCTATTTTTAGGCCGTGGCGATGAATATCCAATCGCAATGGAAGCGTCATTAAAACTAAAAGAGATCTCCTACATTCATGCAGAAGCGTATGCCGCAGGTGAATTAAAACATGGTCCTTTAGCGCTTATCGATGCAGATATGCCAGTTATTGTTATGGCTCCGACCAATGACCTACTCGAAAAACTTAAAGCTAATATCGAAGAAGTTCGTGCCCGTGGTGGACAACTTTATGTATTTGCAGAGCAAGATGCAGGCTTTGTGAGTGATGACACAATGCATATCATCAACTTACCTCATATTGAAGAACTTACAGCGCCAATCTACTACACGGTACCAACCCAATTGCTTGCTTACCATGTAGCTTTAATCAAAGGTACAGATGTCGATCAGCCTCGTAATTTGGCAAAATCTGTGACTGTGGAGTAGAAAACTGAACATTTGGCTTATCACTTGATAGGTCAAATCATCAAATATATGAAAAATTAGTCATTAATTAACAATATAAAATAACCCAATGAACTGATTAGATTCATTGGGTTATTATAATTTCTATTTTTTAGCTTTTTATGCAGCTTTTTGTCTTTTTTTCATGATAATAAAATAAATAAATGCAATTAACATTGCAACAACATGAAAACCAACATAAAAACCATAAGTACCAACACCGTTTGCACCTTGAGCACTAGAAGCTATTACCAACGATGGTGATAAAAATGCAGTACTGATGATATTAACACCAAAAGTAATGCCAGAAATGGTAGGTTGTCCACGAAAACTAATTAAAGCTAAAACACTACAACCCATAGCAATAAATAATCCAACAACCGGTACAAAAATAGAAATGATAGCGAAAATTAACGCTATAATAGATAGAGCTTTCATTTTTACCTCAATGTAAAATAATGATCCTTCATTGAATCCGTTTTAAATATTTATTTACTTACTTAAATAATTATTTTCCATAAGCACCAGTATGATATCAAATTGTTAATAAAAGTAAATTAAATATAATTGAAAAATCATGGTATTAAGCATATTGACGAGCCACCTCTTTAAATTAACTAACCGTTCTTATCAAAAACTTAAAAAACATATGTGGTTATTTATAAATTCTAATAACATTTGTGTGGTTAATAAATAATGCCATTTTGATTAAATTATCAAAAATTTCCGAGCTAGCGCATTATGTAATACTCTATGTTTTCCAGCCATTTCGCTAATTCTCGTGAATTTAAGTATTTAATTTACTATATTGCCAAAAAAGGTATGAAGATGTAGCATATCAATCTGATTTTAAAAACAAAACTATTTAATATTTCAATTTCAACAATTCAAAACTGTAAAGGATTATGATGAAAAAAATTATTTTCGCATTACTAGCATTTAGCTTATTTGGATGTTCAACTAGCCTACCGGTTAATTATATTCCTGCCCCTTCAATTAAAGGTACTGAAAAAGTATCTATTAATGAAGTTAAATATCAACCTTTCATAAATGGAAAAGTAAAGGCGAATGAAATTCAAAAAGCAAAAGGAGCTATTGGAACAGTTTACACATCAGTAAACGTTGATACATTAGTTAGAGAATCTTTCAAAAAAGAACTAATCGCCGCTGGATACGATCTTAATAATTTACCTAATCTACAAATTAACCTCACTATTGATAAGTTTTTATATGACTGGATAGGCTTTGTAGAAGTCGATTTTTATCTCGATATTACTTACACTATTACTAAAAATGGCGTAGAAATTATGAGATTTTCAACACAAGAACATCAATTAGCGCCAAAAACTATGACTTCTGACAGCGAAGCAATTAAAGCTGCAATGTCTTCTTCTTTTACTCATTTCTTATTAGAAGCAAGAAGAAATAAAATTCTATAACTAAGTGATAAAAATAATTTAAGCTCATAAGAGCTTAAATTATCCCTATCTTAAAGTTTACGATTTAATCGTTTTCTGACAAAAAATTACCTCACCAAAACTCAAAACCACCAAATAAATTTAGAAAAATTTAGCTTAAAAGCGTTCTATCACTGCATTAATGTGATCTAGCTCACAAAACCTAAAAATACCCCACTTTTAACAGTGTGATATATGTCACATTTTTTGATTATTTTGGATGAATCCAGTAACTAAATGATTCTACAATAACAGCATAATGATTATATCAATCAATAAGGAAAGATTTGTATGACAACATCAAACATTAAACTTAAAGTCCAAAATTTTGGGCGATTTCTAAGTAATATGGTGATGCCTAATATCGGCGCATTTATTGCTTGGGGCTTTATTACTGCAATTTTTTTATATAATGCTAACGATCCATCTGCTGGAGGATGGTTCCCAAATGAAGGCGTATCAACTGCTTTTATTGGACCAATGATCACTTATCTACTTCCATTATTAATTGGTTATACTGGTGGTAAATTGGTTTACGGTGATCGTGGTGGTGTAGTTGGTGCGGTCACCACAATTGGGGTAATTGTTGGCGTATCGATTCCAATGTTTTTAGGCGCAATGATCTCTGGACCTTTAGGTGGATGGTGCATTAAACAGTTCGATAAATTCATTGATGGTAAAATCAAAAGTGGCTTTGAAATGTTAGTTAATAACTTTTCAGCTGGCATTATTGGTATGATTCTTGCGCTTATCGCGTATTTTGGAATCGGTCCAGCTGTTGCTTCGTTAACTAATGTACTTATTGTTGCAGTACAATTCATGGTTGATCATGGTTTATTACCACTTACTTCAATTTTGGTTGAACCTGCAAAAATACTCTTTCTTAATAATGCTATCAATCATGGTGTATTTACTTCACTAGGTGTAACACAAGTAGCAGAAACAGGTAAGTCAATCTTCTTCTTGATTGAAGCAAACCCAGGTCCAGGTTTAGGTTTATTACTTGCTTATATGTTCTTTGGTAAAGGTGCGGCAAAAGGATCAGCAAGTGGTGCGGCAATTATTCACTTCTTTGGTGGTATCCATGAAATTTACTTTCCTTATGTTTTAATGAATCCTCGACTAATCATTGCTGTAATTTTAGGTGGTATGACAGGTGTATTTACTTTAACTTTATTTAATGCAGGTTTAACAGCACCCGCATCACCAGGATCTATTTTTGCGGTAATGAGTATGGCAAAAGGTTCATATTTAGGTGTAACGTTATCTGTGCTTGCAGCAACTACAGTATCATTTATTGTGTCGGCTATTTTATTAAAAACAACAAAAGATAATGGCAAAAGTTTAGACGAAGCCATGTCTGATGTCACTGCAATGAAAAGCGAAGCCAAAGGAGTAAGCGAAAATAGTAAACTTGATCTTGCTAAAGTGAAAAAAATCATCGTTGCTTGTGATGCAGGTATGGGCTCAAGTGCTATGGGTGCGGGTGTTTTACGTAAAAAAGCAGAAGATGCTCATTTAGATATCAGTGTTACCAATTTAGCAATTAATAACTTGCCAACTGATGCGGATATCATCATCACACATAAAGATTTAACCGCACGAGCAAAACAATATGCACCAAACGCTTATCATATTTCATTAACTAACTTTTTAGATAGTGATTTATATACTCAGTTAGTGAATGATTTAGTCAAAGCAAAAGGTGGTCAACAAGTTGTACAACCAACACCTACCCACCAACCGCTGTTTAAGTTGAATGCAAAAAATGTCTTTTTAGGTTTAACGGCGCAAACTAAAGAAGAAGCCATCCGTTTTGCAGGCCAAAAACTAGTCGAAAATGGTTACGTAAAAACAGCTTATATTGATGCCATGTTAGAACGTGAACGATTAACATCCACCTATTTAGGCGAATCGATTGCTGTACCTCACGGCACAATTGAGTCTAAAGATGATGTGATTAATACAGGTATCGTATTTTGCCAATATCCAGCAGGTGTACAGTTTGGCGAAGAAGAGCAAGATAAAGCAAAAATCGTAATTGGAATTGCTGCTCGTAACAATGAACATCTTGATGTTATCGCCAAGTTAACCAATGCACTTGATGACGAAAAGATTATTGCAAAACTGACTACCACTAATGATATTGAAGAAGTTCTAGCAATATTAAGCTAACTTAACCACTTCCTACAGAAGTAGGAAGTGTCCTAATATACTAAAAGATTCAAAATTAAGGGTTATTATTATGCAAGCATTACATTTTGGCGCCGGCAATATTGGCCGTGGTTTTATTGGTAAATTATTATCTGATGCCGGTGTCCACGTCACTTTTGCAGATGTTAATCAACAAGTTATTGATGAACTTGCTAGCCGTCATCAATATCCAGTCAATGTGGTTGGTGAGCAGTCGGTTACCGAAACGGTGAAGAATGTTGATGCCATCAACAGTACTTCACCTAAAGTCGCTGATTACATCGCGAAAGTTGATCTAGTTACCACTGCGGTCGGTCCTCAAATTTTAGCGCGCATTGCGCAAAGTGTGGCACAAGGCATTATTGCTCGACATGCTCAAGGTAATAACGCTCCACTCAATATTATTGCTTGTGAAAACATGGTACGTGGCACGAGCCAGTTCAAACAGGAAATCGTAAAGTATCTACCAGAAAATCTTCACCAATGGGTTAATGAGCATATTGGTTTTGTTGATTCTGCGGTTGACCGCATTGTGCCACCTGCAACTTCTAAAACAGGTGATATTTTAGAGGTGACGGTTGAAACATTCTCTGAATGGATTGTCGATAAAACTCAATTTATTGGCACAATCCCTCAAATCAAAGGTATGGAGCCCGTTGATAACCTAATGGCCTTTGTGGAGCGTAAACTATTTACTTTAAATACCGGACATGCTATTACAGCCTATCTCGGTTTTTATAACAATATTGCGACCATTCGGGATGCGATTTTAAACGATAAAATTCGTAAAATTGTACGTGGAGCCATGGAAGAAAGTGGACAAGTACTGATCAAACGCTATGATTTTGATCCAGCCAAACATCAAGCCTATATTGAAAAAATCCTAACTCGATTTGAGAATCCTTATCTACATGATGATACCGCACGAGTAGGACGTCAACCAATACGCAAACTAGGTCCTGGCGATCGTTTGATCAAACCATTACTTGGCACATTTGAATATAAACTTAGCAATCAAAATCTGCTTATCGGTATTGCAGCTGCGCTTAACTATCGTAATGATGACGACGAACAAGCAATCGAACTGGCAAATCAAATTGCTAACAAGGGTTTAAAACAAGCATTTTGCGATATTTCTGGTATTGAAAGTGATAATCCAGTTGTTAGCCAAATCGAACAACTTTATACTGCTATGCAAAATCATCAATTTTAAGTGACAATGCAAACATTAGCAGAAGACACCATACTTGAAAAACTCAATCAGCAAGCGGATATACACAGCTTGCTGAAAGTTGCGATCAATTTGATTAATGACAGTGTCAATCAATTGATTCTAAAGGTTTTTCGTAAAGAGCCTCATGCTATCAAGTTTGTTATTCCATCATTGGTGGGCAAAAATGGCCCACTTAATGACACCTCAGTCTGTTTGAAATTACTTTATGCACTAGGCATCATCACGCGTGAAGATTATGAAGATATTGAATTGTTAATGGCAATTTTAGATGAGCTAGAACAAGACGATAAAAATTACACCTATCTGGATGACGAAATCCTAGGTCCAATCAGCTTACTGCACGACATGATCCTTCCCCCTAACTCTCCATTAAATAACCCGCAAGAGAACGGTATTGTCGATACCTTAAAATCATCCATGTACCAAAACCGTTATCAACAAATGATTCGCTCAGCGTTGATCATCGCCATTACAGATTTAACCTTACGTATCGTAAATAAACAGAAAATTGATTATTTCCCTGAGTAATATTAATTTATAAAGATGAATTTTAAGTATTAATATAAAAAGGATGTTAAGTGAATCGTCAAAAATTGGGCGATTTTTAAGCTCAAAAACCCCGTTCCTCAACTTTTTTTTGATTACTTTTTAGTTAGATTGGCTATTGTTTAGGGCAATCATTTCCCACTCTGGTAATTAGTCGGTATAATGCCTGCAATTTTATTGTTAAGTGGATTATGCATGAAAACGCTATTTGCCAGCACATCACGCGGGCTTGAAGAGTTATTAAAAAAAGAGTTAGAAAATATTGGGGCGAATCATTGTCGGGTGGCGCAGGGTGGTGTCTATTTTGATGCTAATGAGTCAACTATGTACCAATCGTTATTGTGGTCTCGTTTAGCCTCTCGTATTTTATTGCCAATTGCCGAGTTTGACATCTATAGTGATTTAGATCTTTATTCATGTGTGATGAATATCAAATGGACCAATATCTTCGCGGTAGATAACTCATTTGTTATCAACTTTGTTGGTGTTAATGACTTTATTCGTAACAGCCAATATGGTGCGCTAAAGATCAAAGATGCCATTGTTGATCACTTTATGCGACAAACCAATCAGCGCCCAAATGTTGCAAAGCAAAATCCTGATGTTCGTTTACATGCTTATCTTAGCAAAAATCGAGTTACACTATCATTAGATCTTAGCGGTGAAAGCTTACACCAACGTGGTTATCGCCAACAAACAGGGCAAGCACCGTTAAAAGAGAGTCTAGCCGCGGCTATTATTCTCCGTTCTGGCTGGCGGTTTGATGAGCCACTTATCGATCCAATGTGTGGTTCAGGAACTTTATTGATTGAAGCTGCGATGATGGCGTCTCATATCCCTCCAGGACTGCTACGCAAACAATGGGGATTTTTTGCTTGGAAAGAATTTAACCCAACACTTTGGAATGACTTACTGTTCAGCGCTAAGCATAATGTAAAAAAAACTAACACCATTTTTATCGGTTATGATAATAACCCTACAGTACTGGAGCGAGCCAAACAAAATGCGATCCAAGCAGGAGTTGGTGATTTAATTACGTTTGCATTGCAGGATGTGACACAATTAACCAATCCACTTGATCACCATATACATGGCATGATCATCAGCAATCCGCCTTACGGTGAACGGTTAGAAAGCGAACCAGCACTTGTAGCTTTACACTCAGCACTTGGTCGCCAAATTAAACAACAATTTGGTGGGTGGAGATTATCGTTATTTAGTGGTACTCCACAGCTTTTAGATTGTTTACAAATGCGTGCTGACAAACAATTTAAAGCCAAAAATGGCCCTTTAGATTGTCTACAAAAAAATTATTCGATTGCGGATCGTCAAGTGGATCAGGCGGTCATATCAACAAATTTACCTGCTGCCGACTTTGCCAATCGTTTACGTAAAAATTGTCAAAAATTGGAAAAATGGGCCAGTCAAGAACAACTTGAATGTTACCGTCTTTATGATGCTGATTTGCCGGAATATAATGTGGCTATCGATCGTTACAAAGATAAAATTGTGGTACAAGAATACGCTGCACCTAAAAATATTGATCCACAAAAAACGCGACAACGACTATTTGATATTATTAATGCTACTATGTCGGTATTGAAATTAACCGCCGATCAATTGGTACTAAAAACCCGTGAAAAGCAAAAGGGAAAACAACAATATCAAAAACTTGGGCAAAAACAGGATTATTTTTTAGTCCATGAATATCCAATTAATCACAAAAAAACGCAGTTTTGGGTTAATGTGGTGGATTATTTGGATACTGGTTTATTTTTAGATCACCGCTTAGCCAGAAAAATGATCGGACAAATGAGTGCAGGCAAAGACTTTCTAAATCTATTTGCCTACACGGGTAGTGCAACCGTCTACGCAGGTCTTGGTGGAGCAAAATCGACCACGACAGTTGATATGTCACGCACCTATTTAGAGTGGGCCGATCGTAATCTAAAACAAAATGGCTTAACCGGTAAAAATCATCGATTAATACAGGCTGACTGCTTGCTCTATTTATCTCAAGCTGATGAGCAGTTTGATTTAATTTTTATCGATCCTCCAACATTTTCCAACTCTAAACGGATGAACGATACTTTTGATGTTCAGCGCGATCATCTTAAATTAATGAGTGATTTAAAACGATTATTAAGACCAAACGGTGTAATTGTCTTTTCTAATAACAAACGAGGCTTCAAAATGGATGCCGACGGTATGCAAAAATTAGGTCTGACGTTTCAAGACATCACCGACAAAACCTTATCGCTCGATTTCAGACGCAATAAACAGATCCACTGCTGTTTTCTTGTTAAACATCAATAATAAAATACCGCCGAAAGGCGGTATAATCTTAGCTTAGCTATGATGTTCAATTCTTTAGGAAAGCCCCACGAGAAATCATGTCGGCATACCCCCTACTCCATCATTCCATCTTCGCGTACACTAGATTATGCCATTAATTATCTCTAATTTATAAAAAGACAACCTTTTGCACAACAATCTTATTTGGAGTAAATAAATTCTTTATTATCGTTTCCAGCACTTACTTTTTGTGAATATATTGGAGCTTAAGATCTTTTTTAAAATCAAAAAAGGTTGAAGATTTTGAGCAAAAACTGATGTCCTTTTGGAGGACATCAGAAAAATAAAAATTAACGTACTACTAGCACTGATGTTTGTGCACCTCTCACTACACCAGAAGCATTTGATCCAAGTAGATGTGTTGAGATATTTGGGCGTCTTGACCCTATGATAATTAGATCGGGCTCAATCTCTTCCGCTAGATGTAAGATCTCATCTCGTGGATTACCAAACGCGATTGAAAAAGATAAATTTTCTTTTGGTAAATTAATTGAGTCAATCAAGCGATGTAGCCATTGCTCTGTTTGTACTGTAGCTTGATCTTTAAACTCATCAAAACCAAATGAGTAAGCATTTACAATAGCCGATGCAACCGGTAAGGTATGAAAAAAGATAACTTGCGCATTGGATAACTTCGCTAAACACTCAACATGGGGGATCACTTTTTGAGTGAGTTCATCTTCAAGGACATCAATCGGAACTAATATTTTTTTGTACATACCGCCTCCTCATTTTAACTTATCTTTCTTAATTAATTTAAGATGGTGTTAATTTTAAATTAAATCTAATATTGTTATCCTAACGCTAATTTAAAATATTGAAATAACTTTTTTGCAAAATCATGATGGAGATCAACTATGGATAATATTATTTATCGCCATGACATCAAACCCAGTATAGAACAAGCGACATTATTATATTCTCGCTGCTCATTGGCGGAACGTCGACCAATAAGTGATAAACCTCGTTTTCAAGCAATGTTAGATAATGCTAATTTAGTCATTACCGCATGGCATGATCAGAAACTTGTCGGTATTGCCCGCTGTTTAACTGACTTTGTCTACATAACTTATTTAGCTGATTTAGCCGTTGATGAAGCTTATCAAAAATCAGGTATTGGTAAACAGTTGATAAAAGAGATTCAAATTCATACCGATAATCAATGTGCAATTACTTTGCTTGCAGCACCTCAAGCAGTCGATTATTATGGTCATATTGGTTTTAATGCTCATCCTTCCGCATGGATTTTACAAGAACAGTTAAAATGAAAATTATCCTAGCATCAACATCACTATCACGTAAAAAAGTACTTGAAAAATTAGCTATTCCTTTCGATTGTGTGCCACCGATTTGTGATGAAACACCACTGCCAAATGAAAGTGCACAGCAGCTGGTGGTACGATTGGCTAATGCTAAAGCGCAGTCATTGGTGGCAAGCAATCCTGATAGTTTAATTATTGGTTCCGACCAAGTAGGTGTTTTAGATGGAAAGATTGTATGTAAACCCCTCACTATTGAAAACGCCCAGCAACAATTAAAAAATAGCAGTGGCAAAGCGTTTTACTTTTATACAGGAATGACGGTCATTAATACTCACACAGGCCAATCGCAAACGATTTGTGAACCGTTTAAAGTCACCTTTCGTCAGTTAACTGATGCAGAAATCGATGCTTATATCGCTAAAGAGATGCCACTACAATGTGCTGGCAGTTTTAAATGTGATGAGTTAGGGATTACTCTTTTCGATAAGCTTGAAGGCGATGATATAAATTCTTTAGTCGGATTACCGCTAATAAAGTTAAATAAAATTATGATTGATATGGGCTGTAATCCGCTGTTTTTATAATTGATGATAATGACAGCGCCGAATTTAATCGATTAACCGCCCCGCTGACATTTTTAATGTTTTTTGGCTGTAACTTGCTACATCATTATCATGAGTAACAATCAATAGTCCTGTGCCTTGTTGATGAATATCGGCTAATAATGCCATAATTTGTGTTGAACTTTCATCGTCAAGATCGCTGGTGGGTTCGTCGGCAATGACTATTTGTGGTTGGCAAATTAGTGCACGTAAAATAGCTATTCGACGCATTTCACCACCTGACATGTTGGCTGGATAAGCATCTTTTAAATAACTAATTTGGGCTTTTTCTAGCAGTTCCATTGCAGAATTTAAGCTCGATTGGTTTTCACGTTTCGTTAAAGAAAACGGTAAGCGAATATTTTCCAGAGCAGTTAAATTAGGTAATAAACTGCTGCCTTGTGGAATGTAACCAATATTTTGATTACGAAATGCTGATACTTGTTTGTCATCAAGATCGAATAAATTGGTGCCGTTAATCGTGATTTTACCTTGAGTAGGCGTTAACAACCCAGCAATCATATTAAGCAGCGTCGTTTTACCACTACCTGATTTACCCATAATGCTGATAAAGTCACTTTGTGCCATTGAAAAACTAACATTATTCACCGCTGAAAAGTGTTGTGATCCGCGCTTGTAATCTTTGCGAAGGTTTTTGATATCCAATAACATTATTCACCCTCTCTTAATGTTTGATAAGTATCAAACTTAGTTAATGATAATGCTGAATATATACTAGACAGCGGACCAATAATTAATGTCAGCAAAAATACGATGAATGCATAAATTAATCCATCTGTAATTGAAATATTCATACATGGCAAACCTATCGTTTGGCATATCAATAAGCTGAAGGCATAAATTAATACGCCAGCAACCACTATACCAGCAAGGCCACCTAAAGCACTAATGATAAGGGATTCTCGCAGTAACATTTTAACCAGATCACTGCGCGATGCACCTAGAATACGTAATAAGCTGATTTCGCGTTTTCGTTCATTAAGAGATGATGAAAATATTACAAAGATCACAATAATCGCTAACACCCAAAATATTGCCGATAAGCTATAGACAATAGTTGAGAAGCCATTTAACCATTTAGATATATTACTTAACATACCTTTGGTCATCACAAAATCAATATTGTAATCGATAGCATATTTGGGCATGATTTGATTAACAATATCTTTAGACTGATAGTCAGGGTCGACTTTAACAAAAATCGATGACACATAGTTAGCAAAGTGGTCAGTATCGCCTTCAATTAAATTGGCTTCTTTCATAAGCGAATGAGCAGCAGGGATGGTCATAAAAACTGAGGTGTCAAAACCCATTCCTGTACTATCCATTTTAGCTGCAATTTTAAAGGGATGATTGAAAAATTTAATTTCATCACCTACATTTGAGGTAATTTTACTGCCTACCACGACCTGATCGTCTTGCAGTGGTTGTTCTAACTGTGATTGTAGCCAAGGTTTGATCACAAAATCGCTTTGCTGATCAAAACCAATTAATTGAACTTTTGATGTGCAACAACCAGCACTTAACGAAGCAATAAATAGTTGTGGCGAGACGGCTTCGATCCCTTTTATATCTTTGATTTTATCAACTAAGTCAGCTTTTAGATAAAAGCTACTTGGTTCACCACGTAATAAGGCGACTTCAAGATTTTTTTCATAACCATAAGGTACAATAAGAATGTCCGCACCTAACCGATTAGCCATGCCTGAAATTCCTAAGCTTAGGTTTTTCATCAATACACTACCACCAAATAGCGTAGCGGAAAAAAGCATAATGATGATAATCAAGCAACAACTTCGAAATGGTCGTCGTTGGATATTTCGCCATGCTAAATTCGCTATAGTTATTTCTTGCATGTTGGAGTTCTCTATAATTGGTGTTAAGGCTGACTAATGCTTTTAATAGTTGCTAATAGTTACTAGCGATTAGCTTGTTTATTTAAATATATCACATTGATAATAGCAACAATCGCTAATACTACTGACAATAATATCAATGCTGGTTTAGCTCCCATATTGCAACGCATCATTTCATTACCACATACACCAATTAAAATAGTTGGAATCGCTGCTGCTAAGACCGCAGTACAAGCTATAGCCATACTTAATCCCATACGTACAAATAACGAACGGCTAAGTAATACTAAGGCACCAATGGCTATCACTAAACTACCAATACCAATTTCCGCCCTTGATGTCCAAAAACATTTCATGATTTTGCCACCAGCATTGTGCATGTGCCCATCCATTGGCGCAGAATGCATAGCA
This sequence comes from Gilliamella sp. wkB72, assembly GCF_001693745.1. Classification (NCBI taxonomy): domain Bacteria; kingdom Pseudomonadati; phylum Pseudomonadota; class Gammaproteobacteria; order Orbales; family Orbaceae; genus Gilliamella; species Gilliamella sp. wkB72. Next base: position 25,513 of record NZ_LZEI01000012.1, read on the forward strand.
TCGGCTGGCATAGATTGCACATCCGGTAGTGGGCAGACAGGTAAAATATAGAGCGGGAACAGAATAAGTAACGCTCCGATTAAGATAAATAGTACAGATGAAACAATGCGATTTTTCATAAATATAGACCTTATAATCATTAATTATTGATAATACTTGCTACTTTACCATGTTCAAGAACTACCGTTGTTTGCGCATGTTTTGATACTTCCGGTGAATGCGTAACAACGATGATTGTGCTTCCTTCTTCGTGAAGTTGATGTAGTAAGTTCATGACCATTGCTTCATTGCTTTCATCTAAATTACCGGTTGGCTCGTCAGCTAAAATCAGTTTTGGATAATTGATTAATGCCCTAGCAATACAAACGCGTTGTTGTTCACCCCCCGATAATTGACGCGGTAAATGTTTGGCCCGCGCTGCAAGCCCCACACGCTCTAATGCTTGTAAGGCTTCCTTTTCATCTACCATACTATGATAATATTGCGCCACCATCACGTTTTCTAATGCGGTTAAATAAGATACAAGGTGAAATTGTTGAAAGATTAAGCCGATTTTATCCCGCCGAATTTCCGTTAGTTGGGGTAATGAAAGTTGGGTAATATCTTGTCCATCTAGAATTACTGAACCCAGCGACGGTTTATCCATGCAACCAATAATATTCATTAACGTGGTTTTACCACTGCCTGAAGGTCCCATAATGGATAGCCATTTACCTTCTTCAACGGTTAAGTTAACTTCTGACAAGGCATGTAAAGAGCCATAGATCTTTGAAACATTATTAACTTCTAGCATATTCATACTTTACTATCCTATTCGCCACGTAAAACTAATGCTGGTTCAACTTCAAGTGCACGTTTTACCGGAATCAAACACGCAATGATGGTTACCACAGCCGAAATGACAATCGTTGTTGGTATCAAATAAAATTCAATGACAATTGAGCGCCCAAATACATTGTCGCTAATCACTTGAGCAAAAATTAAACCACAAATTACCCCTATCACCCCACCAATAATACCTAAAATTAGCCCTTCTACTAAAAACTCTTTGGCAATACTCCTATTGGTTGCACCGATGGCTTTTTTCAGTCCTATCTCTTTGCGACGCTCCATTACTACAGTCATCATGGTAGTGGCCACACAGATCATAGTCAAAATTAACACCACTAAAGTTACTAGGTAGAGTAAAGATGATAGCTTACCGAGCACAGATGCTTCTGATTGCGTTACCCATTTTATAAGATGCGGTTCGATTGTGGTGGAGTGTTCTTTGATGGTTTGAATATAGTGCTGTAACTCATCTTGGGTTGCTGTAATACTAATTTCGACTACTTCAGCTTGATTGCTTTCTTCAAGTAGCGTTTCAAGAACGCTAAGATCGATAAAGATAAAATTATCTTCAACACGGCCAGTTTTCACGATACCAGTAATAGTTAAATCTTCATCAAAACGAGAGTTTTCTTTAGATTTTCCTGAAATCGGCATGGTGCTACCAATGCTAAGTTTAGCAAACTGGGCTATATCGGTACCGATCATAATTTCATTGGCTTTTTGAGGTAATTCACCTTCTATTTTCCAATAAGGACTGGTTTTGATGACCTGATCAAATTGTGTGCCAACGATGGTATAGGGTTGTTGATTACTGCGGATGGAGTTATAACGAAAAGGTGTGACACCTAGTACTTTATCTCTCGGTAGTAAGTCAACCGCTTTTTTCACCTCAGTCATTGATATGGTAGGTTGATTATTGGCTGGCATCATTAATAAATTTGCGCCATAAGAGCGGAACTCTTGTCCCATTTGTCTTGGAATATCATAACAAAGCGTCACCATACCAAGTAATACTGTCGCTCCAATTGCTACGCCGAGTAGAGCAATAATAATCCTAGAACGACGGCGAATTAGCGAGCTAAATATCGTTTTTAAAATAAAACGTTGGTTTCTATTCATCATCATTTAGCCTCGCTTATCGTCCATGCAATACATCGGTTGGGCGTAAGAACATCATAATACGTAATGCTGGCAAGCTACCTAATAAGGTAATCAGGCTTACCATAATTAATACCAATGGAACAATAATCATTTTAGGCTCAACATACGAACCAAACACCGTCTGGCCAATAATTTGTGCAAAGCCGAGACCAATAAAATAGCCGGCCATACCGCCGAATAATGCAATAATCAGTATTTCGCTAAGAATCAACATGGATACTGAGGTATTAGTTGCGCCTAGTGCTTTTAATAAGCCAATTTCAGTGCTACGTTCAATCACGTTAGCAGTAACTAAGTTAGATATCGCCAGTGCCGAACAGATTAACGATAAAATTGTCAGCAATAACATTAATAATTGTGTTTTTTGTAAAATAGAGCCTTCTGATTCAGCTACTTGCATTATCGCTTTTACTCGAATATCTGGCATTAATTCTTCTAATTGATAGGCGATCGAACTGATGTAAGCAGTACAATACCATTTATCCCACTCAGCTCGCGTTAAGCTGTTGGGATCTTGTGCTGCTTTACGGGCTAAATCGTTTTCAGGAGTGGTGAGAGCACTTACTTCAACCCGTTCTACCAAACCTTCTTTGTTCGCCATATACTGAGCAACTGGCAGTGATACATAAAGATCGTTGTCTTCAACACCACCACTATGAAAGATGTTATTCACAGTTAGGGTAGTTTTTTTAGTAGCTGAAGTTATCTCAATATTATCACCTAATTTAAGATTCAATTGCTTGGCAATAGTTTCTCCCACCATTACGCCTTGCAAATTATCATCCTTCATGGTGTTGCCTTCAATCGACCACCATGACTTCATGGCTAATATTCCAGTATCAACTTTGTCACCAGTTGGAATAGTCAGATGTTTATTAAACCATGTTCCAACTAGTGTAACCGGTTTATCATTAACCGTAACTTGGGTGGTTAAATAAGGGGCAAAATCAACAATGTTATACGCCCAGAAAATCATTTTAATTTTGACTAAATCATCTTGCTTAATATATGCGTTTTGTTTGTCATCGAGCTGATATAACTCATTAACCATCGACGCACCTTTTGGCACAATGCTTAAGTTAGCGCCATAGGCTTTTAACTCTTGGTTAACTTTGTCACCAACATCAAACATCACATTTAACATGGCAGTCGCAAGTGAAACACCTAAAGCAACGGTTAAAGCAATTAAAAATAGCTTCTTTTTTTGACGAACTAACACGCTAAGTAACATTCTACGAAACATATTTTCTTCCTTTTTATACCGTCTACTTAAAGCGGCTCTTTTCTGCTTCAAGATGAGTAGGTCGAATAATCATATTGCCATCTAAAATTTCGTATTTGAGCGGGACAGGATTACAGCCACCAGAAAAACCAATCGTGGCAATGTTCATCACCACATCACACAAAATGCAGACAACTTGATTACCGCGCTGATAGTAACCACTTGCACCACAGATGTCACAAGCATCAAAGCCAACACCATAAGCATTTTCACTTTTCTTTATTACAATAAATCTGATTAATGTTCCATCCGTTGCTTTGTAACCATAACGATGCAGATTGCCATCATTGACTTTATCTAATGGGATTACAATCAAACCATCGGCATTAGGTGTTACTGGCTCAGCCGGGGTTAATTCCACCCCTTTTTCAAAAATATAGCGCGCACGAGTAACGGTGTAAGCGGTGATAGCAATGCCCGCCATTAATAATAATGAGGTCCGACGATCCCGGCGTAAACTTGCTTTCAATTTACGCACTTGGGCAGGATTACTGCCGACTAAGGAGGTAGTTTTGGATTTAATGTATAACAAAATGCTTAGTACTAGCACCAATACAATAAAGATAAAGGTAAACAAATTGACATGATCTAAAACGGAAGTCACTAAATCCATCATCCACTTTTGTGGCGAGATAAACCGTCTCACAATTAGGATTCGAAGTAAGTTAATTGCATTTTGTGCAGTAAAGAAAATAATGGCTAGCGATGTAATGGCAATTACAAATCGAGTTGAAAACCTTGTACAAAGCCGATAAACAAACAATCCAATTAAAATACAAACGAATAAAGAAAAACCGTAACCCACCCATTTAAACAGATAATCATTATTGAAAATTGAGTCCATGCCAACATCAAATTCAAATGGGTAAAGCAAAATATTCGGTAGGTTTTGTGAGGTGATAATTCCGGTAGCAATCACTATTAATAAAATATTGAGAGCTTGAGATTTTCTAAAAAATAAACTAATAAGCAATGGAACAACAATGATGCACCAAGCAACATTGGTACCAAGATCATAAAATTCACGAACTGCAATACCCGTATTTCGTTTTAATATTGCATAAATAAACGCGGCTATCATGCCCAATACAAAACCGATGATAAGATGTTTTTTACTTAATTGAATAACTGTCGCACTAAGTAATGCAAACATGATCACTGGTATAAAAGTATTATCGGTAATTTTGATAAGATATTGGAGCATAATAATTGCCTAAAAATTACAACGTCTATTGGCGAGCTGTTATACTCGCCAATATTACAACTAATTATTTATTAATTTAATTCAATTAAAAATAATTATTACCATGCATGAGGGATATAGTTAAAGTCCCAAGAAACTTCAATTGGTTTAGTCCAGAAACGACCTTCAACACCAGTTTCTTTATCAACATGTAATAAATAACCTTGTTTTTCAGGGTTTTCGATAGTAAAGGTTACTTTATATTTACCAGCACCATCTAACTTAATATTGTTACCATAGTGAGGACCATCTGAAGCATTCATAGGCATAAAAGTACCTTCGATAGCTTTATCACTGCCTTCTTTTTGGATTTTATATTTTACAGTTAAGTAAGGCACGAAATCACCAGTACCAAAACCTAAGTTATTACCTTCAGCCGCTGAAATATCAGCTTCAATATGCATATCAGATTTTGAAGCAGGTAACCCCCCCATACCAGCAGGTTCCATATCAACAGGTTGGAAATAAACTGCACCGATATGTAAAGGACCAACAGTTACTTCATCACCAATCGGAAACTCTTCGAAGCCTTTTTCTTCACCTGGTGCAGGTGCAGCAGCATAAGCCATTGAAGAAAGTGCAAGTATTGATGAAATACCAGCAGAGACTAATAGTTTTTTCATTGAAAACTCCTTAATTTTGTTTTTCACTTTTGATCACTAATCAATAAAATCATGACTAGTCAATAACAATTTACTACCAATGTATTTACGATTTATCACTAATCATTAATCGTTTTTAATGTTTTATATTAATTATTTCTTTTTATATTTTGTGGAATAGATAATCGACCCTATCACTGCCACTACCATGAACAACTGTGGTAGTAATGTTTCAACTGTTGGATAGATACCCAATATCTCAACCGAATGAACAAAATCGACCGGTGTAACCTGAATAATATCAGCTTCTTGCAACTCTTTTACACCACCACCAGCAAACGCAATCGCCATCAGATACATTAAGGCACTGGTACAAATAAAGAACGGTTTAAGTGGCAATTTAACCGTACCAAAGCGAATAATAACAAACACAAACGCTAATACAATCATTCCCACGGCCAAACCATACCACACCATATCCATATGCTCATTAGCATCTGCTAACATGGCTTGATAGAAGATGATAGTTTCTGCGCCTTCACGAAATACTGCTAAAAAGGCAGCAAATCCTAAAGCAAAACTACTGCCTGTAGAAACCGCATTTTGGACCTTACCTTCCACATAGTTTTTCCATGCTATGGATTCTGACTTAGACAGCATCCAATTACTAATAAAGAACAGCATTACCGTTGCCAATAACATGGCGCAACCTTCCATAATTTCTTGGTTGGCACCGCTTAATCCTACAATTGTATGTAACGCTATCGCCGCTAAAATACTAGCGAACACCGCAAACAAACTGCTAAGATAAACGACTTTAAGCATCGGTTTATTATTTGAGCGAACAAGATAGGCAGAGATAGCCGCGATAACCAATATCGCTTCTAACCCTTCTCGGAAAATGATGATAAACGACGCCAAAAATACACTCCAACCACTCTCTTTTTTACCATCTAACTCGTTGGCATCTTCATGGAGCATTTTTAAAATAACGTCAATTTCTGCTCGCACCGTTTTATTCGGCGCATTTTGTGTCATTAATCGTTTAATTTTTGCAAACTGGTATTCAGTGTCAGTACCGCGCTTACCTGAAATATAAGACATCACTGCGCGCTCAACGCCATGCTTTTCGTAAAATCCAAAGTAAGCATTGTTAACACGGGCTTTAGCACCTTCGACGTCTTTCATAAAATAGATGTTGTAGGCATCATTCAAAATGATATCCATCTCATCAATAATTGCATTCCAGCTTTCATATTTCTTTTCGGCTGCATAAGAAGGGGAACTAAAAACAGCTAAACTGGCAATTAGTAGAACAACTAAAGTTAAATACCTTTTCACTTCCTACTCCTTTATTTTCCTAACAACATAATCCCTATTGGTTTGCTGTTTTCTGGCAATTGTAATGATTGACTAATAAATTCAGGATTGATTGAATGGATATAACGTGTGCTGAGTTTTAATGCTGTCGCCGACAAATAAACATTTTGGCTCATTGCGCCAACAGCAATTTGACTAAAATCATTGGCTTGTTGGGTATCATAATCTTTAAGATTGTCACCATCAGACACAAAAATAAAAATATAAGGTGCACGTTTAGTAAAACTTTGTTTACCGATGTCGCCACGAATATCTTGATTATTGATCTCACGAAGATAGTGCCCTTCCCACTCGTATATAAAGGCTCCCTTTTCACTTGCAACATACAGGCGAACATAAGGCGGTTTACCACTTGCCATTGGTACTGTCCAACCGTTTTTACCTCGATTTAAGCCACTGGCTGCCCAAAGTACACTTGAAAGCTCATCGTCAGACACCATACCTGTTGGAAATCCTCCACCCGGCGTTGAAGCACGCTTTTTAAGACTATCAAATAATCCCATACCCTCTTTCTTTTGTGGGGCCGGTAAAGTGACATCAGCATAGCTATAGGAAAAACAAGATAATAGCAAAACAATGGCAAATCTACGTAACAACATAGCATAAACCTTTCAGCTTTAGGAAATAAAATAATTGTTGCTATCTTATTGCTAATGCTTTCAATTATCAACAACAAACAATAATAATTATCATTAAGCTTGTTACATATAATAAAATCAACGCATTAATATTACCTTGCAATCTACGATTTTTATTTTTCTGATTAAAACGTATATACTGATGCAATATTCCCGTTTTAAGAAAATCTGAGTATCATTAACTATGCCGTTTTCGACTTTAATCGTATTACCACTTTTTATCTTAACTATTACCTTAGCTTCTTTTTTTAAACAAAAAAAATGGCAACTTCTCACTATTGTCTTAATGACCGTCATCATTGTTATGGAACTCACCTCTATCTATTTTAGTGGTGGATTTATTGATTATCAGTTTTACGTGAATTTAAATGTGAATGACATTATTGAAGGATTATTTATCTTCAAGTTACAGGCTGTATTAGTGATTGTAGTCTTTTTAGGATTAGTTTTTATAATTAGTAAATTAGCCAACTTATTTCGCAATAAATGCCGATTGTTATGGCGCTTATCGTTTGCTGTCATCGCAATTGCTTCAATTAGTTATCATAATGGTCCAATTAGTCGCCTCTATGAAATCTATCAAGTCACCTGTGCGCCAAAAGCAACCTTCGAGCAAGCATTACAAACGCTTAATATGAATGATTATGTTGCAAAATCACAGTTAAACAGTCAAAAAGGCAAAAATATTATTGTGTTATCGTTAGAATCTTTCGAGCAAGGATTTTTAGATTTTGCTGATATTACGCCTAATTTAAGACAGCTAAAGCAACAATATACCTTTTATCCAAATATGCCAATGAGTGCAGGTAGTACCTGGACAACCGCCTCAATGTACACTTATATGACCGGTGTACCATTTTTAATTGGTGAGCATTCAACATCCCCTTTAAAAAACGCTAACTCGACTAAATTAGTCACTTTAGGTGATGTATTAAAACAAGCAGGCTACCAAACTCGTTACGTTATGGCTGGTCCTGAATTTGCGAGCATTGGCCACACAGCAGAAGTAGTTGGAATGCAAGTGGTATCTGAAAAAAACTATCCAGGCAAATACCCAAATGCGCCATTTGGGTTATATGATAAAGATATATTAGACATCGCCGAACAGCAAATACAAGAGATGAAAAATAATGACAAACCATTTGCGCTATTTGTTTCGACCGTCTCAACCCATGCACCAAATGGCTTTAACGATGAACGCATGACCTCTGTTATTAGCCCAAAGCATGACAACATGTCTTTTGTAGCCGCATCTCTCGATTACAATTTAGGGCAATTTATTAACCACCTAAAAGAGCAAGGTTTACTAGACAATACCGTATTTTATATCTTCCCTGACCATTTAATGATGGGTGCGGGTACCGAAACCGTTAAAAAATTGTCGGAAAAAGAACGCAAATTGTACTTATTAACCAATGCGAATAGTGATGATTTACAAAAATCATCCAACCAAACCATTTACCAAATCGACTTACCAAGAATGATTTTGAATGGTGCACAAATTAAAACGAATGCAAAATTCTTAACTGATTACTTAATTGGTGAAAACTTCGATAAAAAGCAATTTATCGAACAACATAAATCAAACATCGCCACGTTAAACAATGCAGCACAAGAGCAAAAATGACAGTCGATACCTTAATTTTGGTCATAACCATTAGTTGTTTAGGCATGATATCACCCGGGCCAGATTTTTTTCTGGTCTTAAAAAATAGTTTAAGCTATAACCGAAAAATAGCATTAATGACCTGTTTAGGAGTAATTAGTGCTATCGCCATTCATATGAGTTACTGTGTGGCAGGCATTGCTGTATTAATCACCGCCACCCCTTGGCTCTATAATGCATTACGTTATGCCGGTGCCGCTTATTTGTTATGGATTGGCGTTAAAGCGTTACTAGCCAAAAGCAGTGGCACCGCCTATGTTTCCAAACAAACGCAGGAACTGAATGTCACAGCCAAAGCTGCGTTTATGCAAGGGCTATTGTGTAATTTACTTAATCCAAAAGCCACGCTGTTTTTTCTAGCTATCTTTACTCAACTACTTAATGCCAGCTCAACGATGGTAGATAAACTGGTAGTTGCTTTTATAATCTGGCTTGAAGCTGCAATTTGGTGGCCGATGGTAGTATTCGTCTTCCAAACCCAAATTGTCCAACGTCGTTATTTTAAGTTACAGGTGATTATTGATAAGTTGTTAGGCGTGATATTAATCGTGCTTGGAGTGAAAGTTGGATTAGGATTCTAAAGCTTTAAAAACCCCGTTCCTCAACATTTTTTATTCCAAAAAGTGCGCTCCTCAATTATTTCTTATCTTTTTATTCTAAAAGGCTTTTGAATATTGAATAGTTAATTGCTAGACTATTAATAATTTAATCAATATATATTTTTTAGTTTTAATTTGATGAGTGGCTAAAAATGGACAAATTATTACAATATGGTCGAGAATTACTTGAACTTGAGCTTCATGAGGCACAGAAGCTGCCAGCTCGGCTTGGTGAGAGTTTTGTTAAGGCCTGCCAATTAATTTTGTCAACAAAAGGCAAAGTTGTAGTGTCAGGCATTGGTAAATCTGGTCATATTGGTAAAAAGATCGCAGCATCATTAGCCAGTACTGGTAGCCCAGCATTTTTTATGCATCCATCTGAAGCATTACACGGTGATTTAGGAATGGTGACCGAGAATGATGTCGTGATTTTGATTTCTTATTCAGGACGAGCTAAGGAATTTCAATTTATTTTACCCATTCTTGCAGCAATGAATATTCCAGTTATTGCCATAACAGGTGGGCTTGATTCCCCATTAGCATTAGCTGCGCAAGCAGTGCTGGATATTTCAATCGAAAAGGAAGCGTGTCCAATGGGATTAGCTCCAACCTCAAGCTCAACTAATACGTTAATGATGGGCGATGCGCTGGCAATTGCCGTTATGCGAGCTCGTGGATTTAAGGAAGAAGATTTTGCTCGTTCACATCCAGCTGGCAGTTTAGGCGCTAAACTATTAAATCATGTAAAAGATATTATGCGTAAGGGTGATTTAATTCCTAGAGTACCACAATCTGCAACAGTTCTTGATGCCATGTTAGAATTAAGTCGTACTGGTGTGGGGTTAGTTGCAATATGCCAAGATGATAATAAAATAGTTGGCGTTTTTACAGATGGCGATTTACGCCGTTTGTTACTAAAACATGGTACATTACAAGATAATATTGTCGATGTAATGACAAGTCCAGGACATCAAATACCTGAAACTTGGAAAGCGGTCGAAGCTTTAAAATCATTTAATGATCATAATATTACTGCTGCACCTGTGGTAAATAATCACGGCGAATTGGTTGGTGCGCTGAATATTCATGATCTGCATCAAGCAGGTATTAGTTAATCGATTAATAAATACCTGTTGCAAAATGGGGCTATCTATTGAGATAATTACCGACCTAAATTTTTGTCGTTAGACGGAGATCCAAGTAAGTTACACAATTCAATACCGAAATGATGAGTTATTTAAGTCATTATAAATTGATATTGTGTTGTAAATTTTAACCAAAATTAATAGATGATGAAACTACAATGGCAGAAAAGCGAAATATCTTTCTAATTGGCCCTATGGGGGCAGGAAAAAGCACAATAGGCCGACAAATTGCACAACAGTTAGGTATGGAATTTTTTGATTCTGACCAAGAGATCGAGAAACGTACAGGTGCTGATATTGCATGGATTTTTGACTTAGAAGGTGAAGACGGATTCCGAGCCAGAGAAGAGAAAGTCATTAATGAGTTGACTGAAAAACAAGGTATAGTTCTTGCTACTGGTGGTGGTTCGATTTTATCTAAAGAGACACGTAACCGTTTATCAGCTCGCGGTATTGTAGTTTATTTAGAAACTACAATAGAAAAACAGATGGCAAGAACCCAGAAAGATAAGCGTCGTCCTTTATTACAAGGTGGCAATACTCCCCGTGAACTTTACGAAGAATTAGCCGAAGAGCGTGATCCACTTTACGAAGAGATCGCTGATATTACGATTAAAACTGATGAGCAAAGTGCCAAAGGTGTTGCTGGATATATTATTGAAAAAATAGAACAAATTTAAAATTTCAATTTTTTAAATTCGGCTGGCCATGAGGCAATAAACCATTTGAAAGGAGTTAATATGCGTGTAGATAAAGATGATCGTTATATACCAGAACAATCAAGTAAGTCTTCTACGCCTTCTTTTAGTATATCAACTTTTTTTCAGCATTATTCGAAGAAAAAATTGATTATTATGGGATTAGCTTTAGCTATTATTGTCTTGTTGGTTTGCTTTGTGATATCTCGTCCTTCAAAAAAAACAACCATACTGACTCCTCCTGAAGTCAATGGTGTTTCGTCGACGCAAACGCCTGATTCAACAATCAGTGGCGATAGTGGGGCGTTAGCGCAAGGTCAACAAAATTCTGCACCTGTGCCACCAGCCCCAATTAATAGTAATGTTAATGAGCACGATAATGGGGTTAGTCAACCTCCAGCATCAACACAGTCAACATCGGGTTCTAGACCAGAGCTGCAACCAACGGGTAACAGTACAACTCAAAATACTAGTGGTTCATCAACTAATTTAAATAAACCAATAAATCCAGATAGAGGCAATCCTACTGTTTCTAACTCAAATAATAGTGTAATAACAGGTAATAATTCAACTTCGATTGCCAAAATTAAGAATGATCAGTTTTCAATTCAACTTAGTTCTTCTAGTTCAGTTGATGGTTTGAAAAGATTGGTTAAAGAACATAATCTTACTAATTACCAAATTTATGAAACCAAACGAAATAATGTTAAATGGTATATCTTAGTTAAAGGTACATATGATTCTGCTGACGAAGCCAGAAAAGCGATCAAATCTTTACCAAGTGCACTACAAAAAGATAAGCCTTGGATTAAATCTGGCGAAACAATTAATAAAGAAAAATCAGCAAAATAGGAGTTTCCTTTGAAGAAGCAACGAGCCTTTTTAAAATGGGCTGGAGGAAAATATGAGCTTGTGGACACAATTAAACAATATCTACCAGAAGGGGACCAACTCATTGAGCCCTTTGTAGGCGCTGGTTCTGTTTTTTTAAACACAAACTTTAAAAGTTATATTTTAGCTGATATCAATCATGATCTAATTGCGTTATTTAGGTTATTACAATCCAATCCTGATAAGTTTATTAATGATCTTAAGCTATTATTTAATCATCAGAATAATCAAGCTGAGGCTTTTTATCAGCTACGAGATGTCTTTAATTATAGTAAAGATCAATATCTACGATCGCTTTTGTTTGTCTATTTGAATCGCCACTGTTATAACGGTTTATGTCGCTATAATAATAGCGGGCTTTTTAATGTACCCTTTGGACGTTACAAAACTATCTATTTTCCTGAGAAGGAGCTCTACTATTTTGCTCAAAAAGCACAAAAAGCTGAGTTTATCTGTACTCCTTATCATGAAGCAATGAAAATGGCAAAACGCAATTCTGTCATTTATTGTGATCCGCCTTATCTTTCTCCAAATGAATCTATCGGTTTTACGGCTTATTATTCCAATAATTTTGGTTTTGAAGAACATAAGCGATTGTCACAATTAGCTGAAAAAATAGCTTATAAAAAAAATATTCCTGTACTACTATCAAATCACGATACAGAGTATACCAGAACGTTATATAGTAAAGCGCGACATCTTTACCGTGCAGAAATGCGACGCTCAATTAGCTGTGCTGGCGAAGGACGCAAAAAAATTGATGAAATATTAGCCTTGTACCAAAAATAACCTATTTTATGTATAAGGTTTTATTAGTAGAGGTATGTTATGAAAGAGTTTATTATTGCACCATCAATATTATCCGCTGATTTTGCTCGACTTGGAGAAGATACGCAGAAAGTATTAGACGCTGGTGCCGATGTTGTCCATTTTGATGTAATGGATAACCATTTTGTACCAAATTTGACGATGGGTAGTATGTTTTGTAAGGCTCTTCGTGACTATGGTATTAAGGCTCCGATTGATGTTCATTTGATGGTTTCGCCGGTTGAAGATTTAATTACCTCATTTGCCAAAGCTGGCGCAACTAATATCTCTATTCACCCTGAAGCTACTATTCACCTTGACCGTTCTTTGCAATTAATTAAAGATCATGGTTGCAGTGCGGGAATTGTACTTAATCCTGCAACGCCGTTAGATTATTTAGATTATGTGATGGATAAAGTCGACATTATTTTATTAATGAGCGTTAATCCAGGTTTTGGTGGACAATCATTTATACCAAGTACTCTAAAAAAATTGCAACAAGTTAAACAGCGCATTATTGAGTCTGGCAGAAAGATTCGTTTAGAAATTGATGGTGGTGTTAAAGTTGATAATATCGCTGAAATTGCCAGAGCGGGTGCTGATATGTTTGTTGCTGGTTCGGCAATATTTGGTCAACCGGATTATAAAGCCGTAATTGATGCAATGCGTAAAGAATTAGAAGGTGTTAACCATGGCTAAGTTAAATGATATTCAAGCTATTGCTTTCGATTTAGATGGAACTTTAGTCGATAGTGTGCCTGGCCTTGCCTTAGCTGCACAAAAGATGTTAGCAGATTTGGAGTTACCCACCGTTACTAATGAGCAAGTAAAAAACATGGTCGGTAATGGCATTGATGTCATGCTCGAACGCGTATTCAACGTGATTGGTCGCAATCCGTCTAAAGAGGATTTCAATAAAGCGAAACAGTTGTTTAATCATCATTATGATAAGGTTATGGATGAGCAAACAACGCTATTCCCGCATGTTAAAGAAACCTTAAAAACGCTTTATGAAAATCATTATCCCTTAGCTTTAGTTACCAATAAACCTGCACAATTTTTACCTGCTTTATTGACGTCATTAGGTATTAAAGAATACTTTTCATTGGTACTTGGTGGTGGTGATGTGATTAAGTTGAAACCACACCCTGCCCCACTTTATCAAGTCATGGCAACCTTTGGATTGTTTAGTGATCAGTTGCTGTTTGTTGGTGATTCAAAGAATGATATTACTGCTGCTAAAAATGCTAATTGCCCGACTGTAGCATTAAGTTATGGTTATAATTATGGGGTGTCGATTGCATCTAGCAAGCCTGATTTTTTATTTGATGATTTTAAAGATATTTTAACCTTATTACCTCAGCCAAAGGCTGATGCAAAAAAATAATGAGTATAAATTAGGAATAAATTATGAGTAAACCAATTGTATTTAGTGGCGCTCAGCCATCAGGAGAACTAACATTAGGCAACTATTTAGGGGCTTTGAAGAATTGGGTGTCTTTGCAAAATGAATATGATTGCGTTTATTGTATTGTCAATCAACATGCGATCACGGTCCGTCAAGATCCTAATAAGTTGCGAAAAGCAACACTTGATACGTTAGCGCTTTATTTGGCCTGTGGTATCGATCCACAAAAAAGTACTATTTTTGTTCAATCACAAGTACCAGCTCACGCTGAATTAGGTTGGGCGTTGAACTGTTATACTTATTTTGGTGAACTGAGTCGTATGACGCAGTTTAAAGATAAGTCATCTCGTCACTCTGAAAATATTAACGCCGGGCTATTTGATTATCCAGTATTAATGGCTGCTGATATTTTGTTATATCAAGCTAATTTAGTTCCTGTAGGTGATGACCAGAAACAACATCTCGAGTTATCACGTGATATCGCTATGCGTTTTAATGCACTTTATGGCGATATTTTTACTGTTCCTGAGCCGTTTATTTCTAAAGTAGGTGCTCGTGTGATGTCTTTACAAGATCCAACCAAAAAGATGTCTAAATCAGATGAGAATCGTAACAATGTTATTGGTTTACTTGAGAATCCGAAAGATGTCGAGAAGAAGATTAAACGGGCAATGACCGATTCAGACGAACCACCTGTTGTACGTTATGATTCAAAAAACAAAGCCGGTGTTTCAAATCTGTTAGATATTTTGACAGGTATTACAGGTAAGCCGATTGCTGAACTTGAAAAAGAGTTTGAAGGCAAAATGTATGGTCATCTAAAAACCGAGGTGGCAAATCAAGTTATCGAGATGTTAACCGGTTTACAAGCAAAATATCATCAATATCGAGATGATGAAAATTATCTTCTTTCAATTATGCAAGAAGGAGCACAAAAAGCTCGCGCTAAAGCAGAGCCTACGTTGAAGAAGGTTTATGACGCAATCGGTTTTGTATAATCTAAAATAAGATTGCGATTATTACTAAACAATATCAAACGGCTTTAATTGATATGAGCTCTATTGTTCTAATAATGAGTTAGCTTGAGGCCTTTTGATTATAATAGGTTTATTATGAAAATTATCATTCTTGGTGCAGGCCAAACTGGTAGTGCACTTGCTGAATATCTAGTAACTGAAAAGCAGAACGATGTGACTGTCGTTGATGAAGATCATGATAAATTGCAATCTTTGCAAGAGCGTTTTGATTTACAAGTCATTTGCGGTAAATCATCTTACCCACAAGTATTAGAGAGTGCTGGCGCGGAATCAGCCGATATGTTAGTTGCCGTTACCAATTCTGATGAAGTAAATATGATGGCTTGTCAGATTGGGCATGTGATGTTTAATATTCCACAAAAAGTTGCTAGAATCCGTGCTCCTGAATATAACGATGAAAGATACCCATTCTTCAATAAAGATTGTATCAACATCGATCATATTATTGCTCCTGAAAACTTAATTACAAATCATATTAGCCAATTAGTTCAATATCCTGGTGCTCTACAGTTTGCTTCGTTTTATGATAATCGTGTCTGTTTGGTTGCTGTAACCGCTTATTACGGTGGTGCGTTAGTGGGGAGCGAACTGTCCGAACTTAAAGAGCATTTACCACATGTCGAAGCGCGTGTTGTTGCTATTTATCGTCAAAATCGTTTTATTCGTCCAATAGGTTCGACTTTAATTGAAGCTGGAGACATGGTTTATTTTATTACCCCTCCCCTCAACATTAAAGCAGTAACCAGTGAACTACAAAGGCTAGAAAAACCTTATAAACGTATTATTATTAGCGGTGGTGGTGGCGTTGCCATTGCTTTAGCTAAACGTTTAGAGAATGATTATCAAGTTAAGTTGATTGAACGTAATGCAGAAAAAGCTGAATTAATAGCTGAGCAGTTAGTTAATACCACCGTGTTACATGGTGAATCATCAGACCAAGAATTATTATCGCAAGAGCAAGTCGAGTTAACCGATCTGTTTGTGGCGGTCACTAGCGATGATGAAGCCAATATTATGTCATCTATGCTGGCAAAAAGAATGGGGGCAAAAAAAGTCATCGTTCTTATCCAGCGACAAGCCTACTTAGAATTGATTAACGATAGTGTTATTGATATCGCGATTTCACCACAACATGCCACTATTTCAGAACTACTAAGCCATGTTAGGCAAACGGGTGTAGTTAAAGTTGTCTCATTACGCCAAGGTGAATCAGAAATTGTCGAAGTAGTTGCTCGTGGTGAAGCCGAAAATTCAAAATTAGTCGGTAAAAATATCAACAGTTTAAAATTACCTTCAGGTGCTACGATTGGTGCCGTGGTTCGTGGTGAAGATGTAATTATAGTAAATACGGATTTAATGATTGAAGATGGCGATCATTTAATAATTTTCTTACCGGATAGACGCGCCATTAGTGATATAGAAAGATTATTACAATAACTTGTTTAATTTTTAAACTCAGTTCATAATAGATTCAATTTTATCCAAATTTGTTATTTAGACTCGGGGTGTTTTTTGTTAGAGCAAAAAACTGAGAATTTACCCGTTGAACCTGATCTGGATCATGCCAGCGTAGGGAAGTCTCTGTCTTAATTACCGCTTTTGACACATTCTTCCCTTAATATTATTTATTAGATAAGGAAAGAATATGTCGGTCATTAAATTATTTTCAAATCAAGATGCCATTCCTTTTATTGAGCAAGTTCATCAGAAGCGACCTTTAATCCATTGTATTACCAATGATGTGGTACAAAATTACACCGCTAACGTTCTTTTGGCGATTGGGGCTTCACCAGCGATGGTGGTAGCTGAGCAAGAAGTTGAGGACTTTGTTGCCATTGCAAATGGTTTGTTAATTAATATTGGTACGATCAATAGTCATAGCGCTAAAAGCATGTTACTAGCCGCCGCAAAAGCTAATCAAACTCCTTGGGTATTAGATCCTGTCGCAGTTGGAGCAGCATTGAAATATCGTACTGAAATTGCTAAGCAATTATTAACATTTAAACCGACAGTTATTCGAGGAAATGCTTCAGAAATTCTAGCATTAAGTGGTCAACAATCATCATCAAAAGGGCCTGATGGACTGGATTCTACTGATTCTGCATTAAATGCGGCAATGCTATTAGCCAAGAAATATCAAACCATTGTTGCAATAACAGGTGAGACCGATTATGTCACAGATGGTGAGCAGGTTTATAGAATTGTTGGGGGTGATATCGCGCTAACACAAGTAACTGGTACTGGTTGTTCATTATCTGCGATTGTAGCTGCATTGATTGCAAGTTCTGAAGATCATTTAAAGGCTACTGCTTCAGCCTGCTTTATGATGAAAAAAGCGGGTGAACTCGCTAATAAACAGCAAGGGTTAGGTACTTTTGCTATGTCAATTATTGACCAACTTTCTCTTTTCACCACAAATAAGGATTTTTGATGAAGAAGCAACTTGATTTAACACTCTATTTAGTACTTGATCCAGTACTTTGTGATGGCATAAATGGTATGGTTAATACCACTAAGTTTGCAGTTGAAAATGGTGTTACTGCCGTTCAATTACGTTCAGAACAAGAATATTCAGGTAGAAATTGGTATAAAGCCGCCCAAGCTTTAAAAGAAGTATTAATCGACACTCAAGTTCCACTATTGATTAATAATCATATTGATATAGCTTTAGCTGTCGATGCCGATGGTGTTCATGTTGGACAAAGCGATCTACCTGTCGAAGTTGCACGACGATTAATTGGAGAAGATAAATGGATAGGGCTTTCAGTCTCTAATTATTCGCAACTTGAGCGCGTTCCTTGGCAACTAGTCGATTATCTAGGTATTGACCCTATCTATCCAACCCCCACCAAAAAAGATGCAGCAGAAGCAATAGGCATCGCCCAATTGACTGAACTTGTTAAAGCAAAACAATGCCCTGCCGTTGCGATCGGTGGTATCGGTGTAAACAATTTAACTGAAGTGATTCAAACTGGCATTGAAGGTATTGCCGTTGTATCCGCAATTTGCGGGCAAGGAGATATTGCTAAGGCCACATCTGATTTGATTAGAAAAATAAGACAAGCAAGATAGGAAATTAAACCATGACAACAGTTTCATTAACTATAGCGGGTAGCGATCCTAGTGGCGGTGCAGGTATTCAGGCCGATTTAAAGGCCTTTTCAGCGCTTGGCGCTTATGGGATGTCAGTCATTACTGCTTTAACCGCACAAAGTACACAAGGTGTTAATAGCATATACCCGGTGCCACCCGAATTTGTTGAGGCTCAATTTAACACACTATATCAAGATATCCATATTGATAGCGTTAAAATCGGTATGCTGATGAATAAAGAGATTGTAACCACGGTTAATCATCTATTAAGCAATAATCCTATTGCCAATATTGTTCTTGATACGGTAATGATAGCCAAAGGGGGGCATCCTTTATTGAGAAATGATGCCATTACCGCTATTCGAGAATTGCTATTACCATTCGCCACCATCATCACCCCTAACCTTCCAGAAGCAGCAGCATTACTTGATTGTCATGAGGCACAAAACGAAGATGAAATGCAACAACAGGGTTATGAGCTACTCAAATCAGGCTGTCAGGCAGTATTAATGAAAGGAGGGCATTTGCCAAGTCAAGAAAGTCCTGATTATCTAATCACGCCAACAAAGATCATCAGAATGGCATCACCACGTATCCAAACTAAAAACACACATGGTACAGGTTGCACATTATCGGCAGCTATTGCAGCACTACTACCAAAATATGAGTTAGAAGAAGCCGTTAAACAAGCAAAAAAATACCTACAAGGTGCCATTGAAAATGCAGATAATTTGAAAATTGGTAAAGGAATTGGACCTACTCACCATTTTTATCAATGGTGGGACACCGCAGGAAAAGGCTAGAAAGCTAAATGTGGTATTTTCGGCAAACGCTATTTTCAACAGCTATATACTTCATCGACAATCCGTGCCAATGAAGTATATGAAAACTTTTTTAGTGCATTATCTAGTAAAATAGAGGCTATTGGATATTTGTATTATCTAGTATTTAAGCGATTGTCTTAATCGTTTAAAATGAGAAATTGTAAATAGTATTGCCTTAATACGAAATACCCACAAACTCAAACCCCGCTTGATTAACGGCTTGAATTGCAGCTTCTTGTGAGATAGTACCACCTTCTATATCAACCTCATGCTTCGCTAAATCAACGGTCACTTTAGCTTTAGGATCAATATCGTTAATTGCTTTAGTAATAGTTTTAACACAATGTTGACAACTCATATTATCGACGATTAATTTCATCATTATCCCCTTTTGTTATCTAATAATTCATCTAGTGCAACGTTGGAACATCTATAATTAAAATAAATTTGCCTGCCATATAAAGTATAGTGATTATATTACGCCAATAAGCCTACAAAAAAAACACCTCAGAATAATGAAAATTTATAAGATTTATATCTGTTATTAATAAATCGTAATGATTGAGCGTTTCTGCTCCTTTATACTCAAATAAACCATCGTGCCAAGAAAAATAAGAAAGGTTATCCTTCAAGAATAAAAATTGAATAACAGAAATAATCGACTTATACAAAATTAGATTGTATATTTATTCATCTATGTGGTTTTGATAACAAAGTTAGTTTTTGTTTTTAAATATAATTTTAACTTAGATGTATAGTTCCATTTTTATTTTTTTTCTCATAAACGATATTCAGGTTAATTAGGAGCCTAAAATGCAGCATATTATGGAAACGATTAGAAAAACAGAACAAGAATTTGTTGATATTCGACATCAGATTCATAAACATCCTGAGTTAGGTTTTGAAGAGAAAAAAACCAGTGATTTAGTTGCAAATAAGCTATCTGAATGGGGCTATGAGGTTCATCGTGGTCTAGCAAAAACTGGCGTCGTTGGTGTTTTGAAAAATGGCGCTAGTAATAAGAAAATAGGTATTAGAGCTGACATGGATGCATTACCTATTGTTGAAGCTTCGGGTAAACCTTGGAGCAGTGTTAGCCATGGTAAATTCCACGGTTGTGGTCATGATGGGCATACCACTATTTTGCTATGTGCAGCTAAATATCTTGCCGAAACACGCAACTTTGATGGGACTTTACATGTCATTTTTCAACCAGCTGAAGAGTTGTTATATGGTGGGAAAGTGATGGTCGATGAGGGTTTATTTAAACAATTTCCTTGTGATGTGATTTTCGGTATTCACAATATGCCCGGATTTAAGGAAGGCCATTTTTATTTTAAAAGCGGTGCTCTTATGGCTTCATCCGATACGATTCATATCACCATCAAAGGGAAAGGTGCTCATGGAGCCATGCCTGAGCGAGGAATTGATGCGACGCTTGTTGCTTGTTATATTAGCATTGCTTTACAAAGTATTGTTTCCCGCAATGTTTCACCCTTTGAGAAAGCTGTTATCACGATTGGTTGTATTCAATCTGGCGAAGCCCCCAATGTGGTGAATAGCGATGCATTGATGAAGCTAACCATCAGAGCATTAGATAATAATACCCGAACTTTATTGCTCAAGCGTATTACCGAAATTGCCACTTCGCAGGCGGAAAGTTTTGGCGCCTCAGTTAAAATCGAACATATCAATGGTAGCCCTGTTTTACATAATGATGCTAATGCAACAAAATTTGCATTAGAAGTTGCTCAGAAATTAGTCGGTAAAGATCGTGTTCATGATAATTGCCATCCTTTTATGGGCAGTGAAGATTTTGCTTTTATGTTAGAGAGCAATCCAAATGGTTGTTATATGATTATCGGCAATGGAGACGAACCAGGATTTTGTAGTGTTCATAATCCTGGTTATGATTTTAATGATAAATGTATTGTTCCTGCTGCGTCATATTGGGTTGCATTAACTGAAACATATTTAAGTAAATAAGGATAAATCGCTTCTATGTCTGGTTTAAATATGTCAACTTCAAAGAGTTCTAGCACCGCGCAATTTAAAAGTTATAACCGGTTAACATTAGGCATTGTATTAGGGGTTATTACTTTTTGGCTGTTTGCTCAATCAATAGTCAATGTTGGACCGGCTGTTCAGCATACTGTTGGTATCACTCCAGCCTCTTTTAATTTAGCAGTAAGTTTGACTGCACTTTTCTCTGGCTGCTTTATTGTGGTTGCTGGTGGTTTAGCTGATCGCTTTGGACGAGTTCGTTTTACTTACTTTGGTTTTATTTTAAGTATTATTGGTTGTCTTTGTTTGATTTTCGCCCAAGGAGAAATATTATTTACCTTTGGACGCATTATTCAAGGCTTATCTGCAGCTTGTATTATGCCATCGACTTTAGCATTAGTGAAAACCTATTATCAAGGTAAAGATCGTCAGCGTGCATTGAGTTTTTGGTCGATTGGATCTTGGGGCGGCTCGGGCACTTGTGTGCTTGCTGGCGGTGCAATAGCGACTTATTTAGGTTGGCAATGGATCTTTATAATCTCTATTATCTGTGCTGTATTAGGTATGCTTTTGTTGAAAGGAACTCCTGAAACCAAAATTGAAGATCCTTCGAGTCTGCCAAAATTTGATTATGTAGGGCTATTTGTTTTTGTTATTACGTTAGTTTCATTAAATCTTGTGATAACCAAAGGTTCTACTTTTGGATGGACTAGTGTAGCAACATTATCGTTGGCTACCGTTTGTTTTGTTTTTATGATTTTATTTTTTGTTATTGAAAAAAGTAAAGCGAGTGGCGCTTTCATTGATTTTGCATTATTTAAAAATATCCCTTACCGTGGTGCTACCTTATCCAACTTTATGCTAAATGCTGTTGCAGGCACGTTAATTGTGGCCAGCACTTATACCCAACAGGGGCGAGGGTTTACCTCTTTCCAAAATGGATTATTAACTATTGGTTATTTAGTTTCGGTTTTATGTATGATTCGTGTTGGTGAAAAAATCTTACAAAAGGTAGGTGCGAAAAAACCAATGTTAATGGGACCGTTAATTACTGGTTCCGGAATTGCATTGATGACGCTGACATTTTTACCAGATATGCTTTATATTATTTCAGTATTAGGTGGCTACATTTTATTTGGTCTTGGTTTAGGTTTTTATGCGACACCTTCGATCGACACAGCAATTTCTAGCGCCCCTGAAGATAAAGTTGGTATTGCATCAGGAATATATAAAATGGCAAGTTCATTAGGCGGTGCTTTTGGTGTCGCCATTTCAGCATCAATTTATGCTGCAGTTATTGCCAGTGGTCAAAGTATAGCAACTGGCGCAGCAATTGGATTATGGATTAATGTCGGATTTTGTCTGTTATGTTTTATTTCAATTTTATTTTTAGTTCCAAATAATGCCGGCAAGAATAAATAGCTTAAGTTAATTTTTAATTCTTAAAACACTTCATAGGGATATGACTTCTTATTTTTATCCCTATATTTCTAACCGACAGTATGATCAGCTTATTTACCAATGCAAAATGAGCTGAATATGCGCCCAAGTAGATCATTGGAGGTAAATTCGCCAGTGATTTCACTCAATGACTCTTGCGCAAGTCTAAGTTGTTCTTCTAATAGTTCACCAGCATGAAATGTTGTGAGCTGATATTTACCATTATTTAAATGCTCTGCTGCTTTTTAAGTACTTATAAATGTCAGTAATAAGCCAAAAAGTCTCATTCTGAGCTACAAGAAAACACATTACCTGTTTGATATGATCACATAATAGGGTAATAGCTTATCCTTTTCGTACTAATAATTGAATGAGGGAATAGCCATAACGAGTACAAATCTACTTAACCGTCATTGCACAAAACATTAAATGACATTTTACTCAAAAAATCTTTAAACAAAAAAACTCTCGAACTTATGGTTAATTATGTCAAATAATGATTATTGAATTGTGATATTAGGACTTTTTTAACGATTAATTTTTAATATTTGATAAGATCCTGTCGCATATATCACTCCACTTATAACTAAAAGGGCTCCAGCTAACTGTAATAAATTGGGTATTGTACCGGTTATAAAAGCGAGTAATAAAGTAAAAACAGGTACGAAATTGAAAAACAATGAAGTATTAGCTGCACCTAGTTCTTTTATCCCAACATTCCAAAATAAATATGCTAATACTGAACCAACAAGTCCCATATAAATAAGAATAATTTGATTGTATGTTGAAATTTCTTCAATCTCTTTTATTAAGTCACTTTGATAAAAAGAAAATACAACTATTCCTATAGTACCAAATAACATCGTAAAAGCTGTTGTTTGTAATGGTGTCGAATCGGATATAAATCTACGACATCCAACAGTGTAGGTTGCCCAAGCCAGATTTCCCAATAAAATAATCAAATCACCACGAGTAAAATGTAATTTAAGTATATTATTTATATCACCATGGCTTATCACTAAAATTACACCAATCAAGCTGATCAACATCCCTACAGTTTGTGGCAATGAAACACGGTGTTTTTCTATAATTGAAGATATTAATATGGTTGTCACTGGCGATGTAGCCATAATAAGTGCACCATTTAAAGCGGATGTAGTTTGTAATCCGATAAAAAAGGCTAAATTGAAGCCTGTAATGCCACATAACCCAAGTAAAATTAATGGTTTCCAATTTAATCTAAATGTGCTGATGTTGCCTTTATCTTTAATGATCATAAAAACAAAAATAGCTAATGTTGCAATAATAAATCGTTCAGAAGCTGCTGTAAGTGGCGATACGGAAGAGACAACTATTGAACCTGCATTAAAATTAGTTCCCCAAAAAAAGGTTGATAGTGTAACAAGTAAAATTGTAATTTTTTTTTTCATTTTAATCTCTATTTTATTCATAAAAAGGCATCTGATGATATCAAGTTAGTCCTCGTTTCTTAAGGTAGGTCAATAACTGATAGATTTTGATTTTATGAATAATCCATTTATAATACAATAAACAAAAAAAGAAGGTTAAATTTCAAAAATGAAATTATCATTAGATGATTTGGTCATTTTCATTAATGTAATTAAAGAAGGTAGTATTGTTAAGGCATCGCATAAACTTTGTATGCCTTCACCAACTATAAGCAGACGTCTAACTCAATTAGAAGAAGCTATTGGCGGTCTTTTGATGCATAGAAGCAGTAGGAAGATCACCCTAACGACATTAGGACAAATGTATATTGCTAAATTTACTACCTTAGTTGAGGAGTTTGTTGAAACAGCTGAAGATTTGTATGATTTTAACCAAAAGTTATCCGGAACAATAAGAATAACTGCACCATTAAGCCTAACACATCAATGGTTTGGAAACTGTGTGTTTTCATTTATGAAAACATACCCTGATATAAAAATAGATTTAATGGCTACGAATCAAATTGTCAATTTAGCTGATATGAATATAGATATTGCCATACGTGTGGGAGATTTGACCGATAGTGATTGGATAGCAAAACGAATACTATTGTCGAAAAATATTTTGTGCTCATCCAAAGATTATTTAGAACAAATACCTATATGTACACATCCCATTGATTTACTCGATAAAAATTTAATTAATATAAGTCATAACTTAAGCTGGTCACTCACTAATACCACAAATAAAGAATATTATGAGGTACAAGCAAATCCTTATTTGATTATGGATGATACTGAACTAATAATTGACGCAACCAAAGCAGGAATGGGGATATGTTTTGTTCCATCTCAGTTTGTTCAAAAAAGTTTAGCTAATGGAGAGTTAGTGCAAGTGTTACCTAATTGGATCGGTAGCATTCGACCGATCTCTCTAATATTCAAGGATAGAAATTATATGCCAAACAGAGTAAAGATTTTTAAACAATACATTGAAAATTATGTAAATTTAATGCTTTAAAATCCATACCTAAACGATTATTTCTCGTATTTACTAAGTATATTTTTTATATTTTTTCGAATAACATTGATTTTTCTCCAGAAATTACTGTAGTTCAACTCTTTTATTTCATTATGTTCAAAAACCAAAACACTAAATTCTGTTTTTTGACAAGTATTAGCTCTCTAACTGTAAAACTTAAATTATTTACCAATACAAAATGAACTGAATATTCTTCCTAATAAATCATCTGATGTAAATTGACCAGTGATTTCACTCAGAGCTTCTTGAGCTAATCTTAGTTCTTCTGCTAATAGTTCGCCAGCATGAAATGTTGTGAGCTGGTATTTACCATTATTTAAATGCTCTGCAGCTTTTTCAAGTGCTTGTAAGTGTCGTCGACGAGCTAAAAAGCCCCCTTCTGTACTACTAGTAAAGCCCATTACCTGTTTAAGATGATCACGTAATAAGGTAATACCTTCTCCAGTTCGTGCTGATAGTTGGATAAGGCAATAACCATTTTGTTCACTATAGCCTAATGGTTCACCTGTTAAGTCTGCTTTGTTTCGAATAACGGTTACTGGCATATTTTTAGGCAAGCGTTCAATAAATTCTGGCCAAAGTTTTTCTGGGTTGGCCTCATTGGTTGTTGTGCTATCAACCATAAATAACACCCGATCCGCTTGGTCAATTTCTTGCCATGCCCGTTCAATACCGATTCGTTCTACTTCATCGCTGGCTTCGCGTAGTCCGGCAGTGTCAATGATATGCAAAGGCATACCATCGATATGAATATGTTCACGCAAAACGTCACGTGTTGTCCCTGCTATGTCAGTAACAATAGCCGCCTCACGACCGGCTAATGCGTTAAGTAAACTTGATTTACCCGCATTAGGTCGACCGGCAATGACAACTTTCAT
The DNA here is from genome assembly GCF_001693745.1 of Gilliamella sp. wkB72. NCBI lineage: Bacteria > Pseudomonadati > Pseudomonadota > Gammaproteobacteria > Orbales > Orbaceae > Gilliamella > Gilliamella sp. wkB72. The sequence continues at coordinate 51,630 of NZ_LZEI01000012.1, forward strand.
GCCTTCCCGCAGTAATGAACCTTGTTTGGCTTCATGACGAACTTCATTTAATCGTTGAATAACTTGGTCAAGCTCTGCTTCTATTTTTCCGTCAGATAAAAAGTCTATTTCTTCTTCAGGAAAATCAATAGCTGCTTCAGTAAAAATACGCAAATGAATAAGCGATTCAACTAATTCATTAATCTTCTTGGAAAACACGCCTTGTAAAGAGGACAAAGCAGATTTGGCCGCTTGCTCTGAACTTGCATCAATTAAATCTGCAATGGCTTCAGCTTGCGCAAGATCTAATTTATCATTTAAGAAAGCTCGCTCTGAAAATTCACCTGGTCTTGCTATACGCACACCAGATATTTCTAATATACGTTTTAGCAGTAGATCTAAAATAACGGGTCCACCATGGCCCTGTAGTTCAAGCACATCTTCACCTGTGAACGAGTTTGGATTGGGAAAGAATAAAGCAATGCCCTCATCTAACGTTGTTCCATCAGCGGCTAAAAACGGTAGATAATGAGCATATCGCGGTTTAGGTAAGATACCTAAAACTGCTTTGGCAACCTCTTGTACTTTAGGACCAGAAATACGCAATATGCCAACACCACCACGACCAGGTGGTGTTGCCTGTGCAACAATTGTGTCTGAATTCATATTTATTAATTGTAATTAAAAATAGCAATGATTAATCATACCATGACTATCATTAAAAATCTGTAAAGGCAAGCTATCTAACTTAATTAGAATGGCTAATTATTATTTTCCACATAATCTAATGGATGGTCAAACAGCCATGAATTAAGTAAAGCTAATGGCTCTCTTATCATTGCTATATATTTATCAATATTGGTATAAGCTAACGGTGCAGGTAAACCAGTAATATCACTAATACCCGAGCGTTTAGCTAGCATAATTGAACGAAGAATATGAAAATCATTGGTCACAACAACTGTTTTGCCTAGTGGTAAAATTTGATTAGCATAAACAAACTGTTGAGCCGTTCGCCTTGATCTGTCTTCAAGATATACTCTTGAGGAATCAATACCTTTTTTAATTAGGTAATCAGCCATCACACTTGCTTCAGTTGCAGATTCATCGCTTCCTTGCCCACCACAAACAATTACTTTGGTATTTGGATTACTCTGCAAATAATTAAATGCTGTATCTAAACGATTTTGTAAGGTAAGTGGCGCTTCAGCTGGTGTTCCAACCACTTGTGATCCTAATACGACTAAAGTATCAGCATTAGTTGATGGCTTTTGATTAGCGTAAATAAAAATAATGATATTACAAACGATGAAATAAACTAATATTAATATTAGGCAATATTTTATTAATTTCATGATTGTCATCAATTTCTCCTCATTTTTTAAAGCAATCTTCGAAATGGTCGTTAACTAAGCCCATAGATTGCATAAATGCATAACAAATTGTTGATCCTACGAATGAAAATCCTTTCTTTTTCAGTGCTTTTGACATTTTATCGGATATTTCTGTACTAACAGGAACCTCACTTTTATCTTTGTAGTGATTGACTATTGGCTTACCATCAACGAATGACCAAATAAATTGTGAGAAATCCTCATTATTATTTTGCATAACTAAATAGGCATGGGCATTTTTTACAATGCTATTAAGTTTTAAACGATTTCGAATTAATCCTTTATTTTTAAGTAATGACTCTATGTCAATAGCGTTTAATTGAATAATTTTTTCTGGGTCAAAATTAAAAAAACATCGACGATATTCTTCTCTTTTTTTTAGTACGGTAATCCAAGATAATCCAGCTTGTTGTCCTTCAAGACAAATTTTTTCAAATAGTTTAAGGCTATCATATTGTGGATAACCCCATTCATTATCATGATAATTTATATATAACGGGTCTTTTGTAACCCAACTGCATCGTTTTGCCATATTTTTATCCAAATATTTTAAAATTATTATATGCGATATATAGATAGAATTTTAGCTTAATATCATTTTTTATACATATTATAAATCAAACAAACATATCGTTATTGTTGATTAAATTTTTTTATGATTAAACAAAAGACTACTTTTTATGGCAGAATGCCTTTTCAAGATTAAAATTTATCAAAGAATAGTCATTTCCTTTACTGGCTATATTCATTTAATAATAAAAATAAGGTTTTTTCATGAGTCAATCTGAAATTAACGCTGAATGGCAACCGGTCGCCCGACCATTGAATAGTAAGGATTTTAAAACATTAATATTGTCATCTTTAGGCGGAACGCTTGAATTTTATGACTTTGTTATCTATGCGCTATATATTGATACCATTGTCAAGCCACTATTTTTACCACATACCTTGTCACCATTAACCTTAGATTTATTTGCATGGGGGATTTTTGCTGCTGGTTATTTAGTTCGTCCTGTTGGCGGAATTATTATGGCCCACTTTGGAGATAAAGTTGGCCGAAAACGGATGTTTACCTTAAGTGTAGCAATGATGGCTTTACCTACTTTTATTATCGGTATTTTACCGACCTATGAAGCAATTGGTATTGTAGCACCATTATTATTGTTGTTGATGCGTATGTTACAAGGCGCAGCTATTGGTGGAGAAATGCCTGGTGCATGGGTATTTATCGCAGAACATACACCAAAACAACGCTATGGTTTGGGCGTTGGTACGTTAACATCAGGTATTACAGGCGGAATTTTACTTGGATTTTTCGTTACAATTATTGTTGATCTCTATTTTACTAGCCAAAATATTTTAGATTATGCTTGGCGTATACCGTTTATTATTGGTGGAATTTTTGGTGTGATTTCAGTCTACTTACGAAAATTTTTATCTGAAACGCCAATCTTCAAGGAATTAGCTGCACGTAAAGCATTAGAAAAAAGCATTCCTGTTGTTACCGTACTAAAAAAACATAAGACAGCTTGTTTGATAGTCGCTTTGTTAACTTGGTCATTATCAACAGCAATTATGGTTGGTATTTTAATTACTCCTGGCCGTATCGTTGGCGGTATGTATCATTTTGCTAATCTGGATTGGCGTATTGGTGGATGTATTGCTGCCTTAACATTATCAATTGGCTGTGTTATTTCTGGTTGGTTAGATGATAAATTAGGTACAGCAAAAACAGTCGTCATAACTTGGGGTGGATTGGCTGTGGTAAGCATCTATTTCTATAGTTCACTAACGCCAGATATGTCATTAGCTAAATTATATTCGATTTGGGCGATATTTGGCTTATTTATCGGATCAATCGCTATGACACCAATTATAGGAACTAGAACCTTTCCACCAGCCATTCGCTATTCTGGTCTATCATTATCTTACAATTTAGCCTATGCATTGTTTAGTGCAATAACGCCGACTTTAACTATCTACTTATTAAGTCCCGATCATATATTAGGTGAATACAGTTATCTGGGAGCAGGTATTTACATCTCAGCAGTGGCTTTACTTGCTGTTTTAGTTGGTTTTTCATCATTAGCTCAAAAGGGTTGGCAAAATAGATTAGATAATTAATCACTTAACACCATATAAAAACAGGGCTAAAGCCCTGTTTTTTTTTTAACAAGATATAATAAATTTTCAATACATTAGCGCATTGTAACAAACTCTTCTGCCGCTGTTGGGTGAATGGCGATGGTGTTATCAAAGTCTTTTTTTGTTGCACCCATTTTTAATGCGACAGCAAAACCTTGTAAAATTTCGTCCATACCATAGCCTATACCATGAATGCCGACTATTTTTTCTTGTTCACCAATACAAACTAATTTCATTTTACACGGTTGGCGATGAGAAGTTACGGCAGTATACATAGCAGTAAACGTAGATTTATAGACCTTCACGTTTTCAGGGCCATATTGTAACATTGCTTGTGGTTCTGTTAACCCAACTGTCCCGATCGGTGGATGGGTAAATACCACCGTTGGAATATTAGTATAATCTAGATGTTCATTTGGTTTATTGTTGAAAAGTCGCTCAGATAAGCGTCGACCAGCAGCAACTGCAACTGGAGTTAATGCCGCAGCTCCAGTATCATCGCCAACAGAATAAATTCCTGCTACATTAGTATTTTGATACTCATCAACAATAATAAACCCATTACTGTCAACTTTAATGCCAGCTGCAGATAAATTCATTTCTTTAGTTGCAGGTTCTCGTCCTATTGCCCAAATTAAACAATCAACAGTATAACTTTTACCATCTTCTAATGTTAACGTTAATGATTCATCAACGTTTTTAGTGACAGAAGATGGAATTGCAAAAGTATGCAAATGCTGACCATCATTAGTTATAACTTCCATTAATGTTTCAACAATTAATGGATCGAAAGCACGTAATGGTGTGCCTTGCCGAACAAATTGATGAGTTTCAGCACCTAGCGAGTGTAAAACACTGGCAATTTCACAAGCTATATAGCCTGCACCAACAACGGCCACTCTTTTTGGTAATGCTTTTAATTCAAAGAATCCATCAGAAGTAATTCCATATTGCGCTCCGGGAATATTGGGTATACTTGGCTTACCACCGACAGCAATAAGAATATGATCGGCACTATAATGCACACCATTGACATCAAGCGTTTTGCTATCAATAAATTTGGCATATCCATGAATAACATCGACATTATTATTGTTTAATACTCGATCATAAGATTGATGAACACGATCAATATAAGCTGTTCGGCTAGCGATTAGTTTATCCCAATCAAAATGATTAATTGTCGTATCAAAACCATAATCAGGGCCATAATGATTAATCGCCTCAGCAATTTGTGCACCATACCACATAATTTTTTTGGGAACACACCCAACATTGACACAAGTTCCGCCTAATAATTTAGCTTCAATAATAGCGCACTTTTTACCGTAAGATGCCGCTCGATTAATTGAAGCAATACCCCCACTACCACCACCGATAGCAATATAGTCATAGTGTTTAGTCATAAAAGAAATCCTTTAAATAAATTAGCATTTGGTAGTTGATAGGTTTGCATAAAGCAGATAATAAAAAAAGTATTAATTATGAAATTTAACGATAGTTAATACCTATTGATTGGTTTTAAAATATACCCAAACCTAAATTATTCGATAATTGACTAATTAGCTACTTAAATAAATAGCTAATTATTATATTATTTATTTCCGTTTAATCTTATCAATGATGTTTGTGGTCGAACAACCATCTTCAAAATTAAGGACTTTAACTACTCCACCTGCTTCTATAACTTCTTTTCCACCAGCGATATCTTCAGGTTTATAGTCACCACCTTTTACTAATACATCAGGTAAAATACTGGCAATCAACCTTTGTGGAGTCTCTTCTTCAAAAGGAACAACCCAGTCAACTGAATCAAGTGCACCTAATACTATCATTCTTTGCATTAATGGATTTATTGGTCGGGATTCCCCTTTTAATTGTTTTACTGAGGTATCACTATTTACTGCTACAATCAAACGGTCACCAAGCTTGCGAGCATTAGCAAGATATGAAACATGCCCAGCGTGTAAAATGTCAAAACAGCCATTAGTCATGACAATTTTTTCACCACGTAATCGTGCTTTACGAATTTCTTCTTTTAATTCATCTTCAGTCATCACCCCAAAACCATCATCTGCGCGAGCCCGAATAGCATTACTTAATTCAACTTGCGAAACAGTTGATGTTCCCAATTTACCGACAACTACACCGGCTGCAGCGTTTGCTAAATAACAGCTTTCTTCAAGTGATTGCCCTGCAGCTAATGAAGCTGCTAAAGTTGCGATTACAGTATCACCCGCACCGGTAACATCAAATACCTCTTTAGCTTGAGTTGGTAGATGGTAAACAGGTTTATCTAATTGTATTAACGTCATGCCTTTTTCACTACGAGTAACAAGCAAGGCTTTAAGATCATATTGCTTAATAAGTTGAGAACCTTTTTCAATGATCTCTTCTTCTGTTTTACATGTTCCAACTACAGCTTCAAATTCAGACATATTTGGTGTCAGTAATGTTACACCACGATAACGCTCAAAATCAGTACCTTTAGGATCAACCAATATTGGTACATTAACTTTTCGTGCTTGTTTTATCATTTCTTGTACAGCAGTTAATGCACCTTTGGCATAATCCGATAGAACCATTACTTTAGAAGTTGTAAGTGCGGTATCAATACGCTCTAAAATAGGAGTATGATCCACATTATTAAAACCTTCCTCAAAATCAATCCTTATTAATTGTTGATTTCTTGATAACACTCTTAATTTAGTAATAGTTGGATGTGTTGAGACAGATACAAAATCGCAATGAACATGTCGATTAGTAAGTTGCTCATCAAGCACCTTAGCAGGTTCATCCATTCCTGTAAGACCAATTAAACGCGCTTTACCTCCTAGGGAGGTAATATTGAGTGCAACATTAGCTGCACCGCCAGGACGTTCTTCAAGAGAATCAATTTTAACAATTGGTACAGGCGCTTCTGGTGATATGCGATTGGTACCGCCATACCAATAGCGATCTAACATAATATCGCCAACAACAAGAACATTTGCCAGATTAAACTCAGGAAGAGATGTTTTCATTTAGTTATCCTTTACTCGTATTCATTGGATCAATTATCAATCTATTATTCATCGTCTATATTTTTATCATCATCTTGTATGATTTTTTTTCTTGGTTGATAAAACCGGGCAAAGAATGTCCCAACTTCAAATAATAAACAGATAGGTACAGCTAATAAAATTTGTGAAAATACGTCTGGTGGTGTAACAAACATAGCTACAGCAAATACTGCTACAATAATATAAGGTCTTTTTTTACGTAGATTTTTAGGGGTTGTTACTCCTGTCCAGCACAGCAATATTATTGCAACAGGGACTTCAAATGCAAAACCAAAGACTATAAATAATGTCATGACAAAATCAAGATATTTAGTTATATCGGTATTTATCGCAACATCAACTGGAGCAGTGTGAATAAAGAAGTAAAAAGCGAGAGGAAATACCGCAAAATAAGCAAACGCAATACCAATATAAAAAAGTACCGTACTTGAAATTATCAATGGCATAATTAGACGTTTTTCATGTTGATATAATGCAGGTGCAATAAATCCCCATACTTGATACAAAATATAAGGAATCGAAATAAATATCGAAACAACAGCAGTCAGTTTAATAGGAGTAAAAAATGGTGCCGCAATGTCAGTTGCAATCATGCTACTACCTTTTGGCAATTGACTAATAAGCGGATTAGCAACAATATGGTAAATATCATTCGAGAAATAGAGTAAACACGTTAATACAATTAATATACAGATGATACATCGTAAAAGCCGTGTTCTTAGTTCTACTAGATGACCAATAAGTGGTTGCGTTGCGTCGTCTGTCATAATTTATCTTTATCTGAATGAATTGTTGTATCTATTTGAGAGACAGAATCGATCTCTTTTTGTAGTGTTTCGGTTACGCGTTTTAATTCATCAATGGATTCTTGAATTTCCGGTGTTAGGGTATTTAGCCCACTTTGTTCTGCTTTTTTTAAACTATCTTGTAATTCTTGTAATTTTAGCTCTTTATTTAATTCTAACTGAACAGTTGCAGACATACGGCGGAGTACTTTTATCCAGCTTGCAACAGTTTTAATTGCAATAGGTAGACGCTCTGGTCCTAATACGACCAACCCGATAATTAAGACTAATAGTAGCTGACCAAAGCTAATATCAAACACAAGTTACTCTTTATTGGTGTGGTTATCATCAGATGAGTTAAGACGTTCCACTTTTTGTGAATCATCTGTCTCTTTTTGATCATCGTCGTCATTCATAGCTTTCTTAAAACCTTTAATTGAAGCCCCAAGATCAGAGCCCAATGAACGCAATTTTTTTGTTCCAAATAATAGAACAATAACCGCTACAAATATGAGTAATTTGGGCAAACTTGGCATATGATAAGTCTCCAATAGCTTAAAATAGTAAAATTATACACTTAAATGGTGAGATTCCAAAAAATAACTCGCTTAATGCCCGACAAGTAAAGCAATACATAAAAGACTAAGAATACTAATTGCAAACATTAATCTTTGTTGGTTTCTTTTACTACGTTGAAGTTGTTGATTAATCTGTTTTAACTGAACATGCATCAGCTTAGTCATCCGAGCCTGATCATTCAACTTTTCCGGTAGCTCAACAACAAGGTTTTTCCATTCTGGTAAGGAAGTCCAAACTTGATGTAATAACTTTTTAGCACTGTATTTATCTTCATACCAATTTTCTAAAAATGGTTTAGCCGTTTGCCACAAGTCAAGTTCTGGATAGAGTTGACGCCCTAACCCTTCTATATAAAATAACGTTTTTTCAAGTAAGGTTAATTGAGGTTGAATATCCATCTCAAATTGACGTGCAACTTGAAATAGTGATAATAAAATTTGCGAAAAGGAGAGCTCACCAAGTGGTTTAGCAAATGCAGGTTCGCAAACATTGCGCATAGCCATTTCTAATGCGGCAACATCCGTTGTTTCAGGAACCCAACCAGATTTGATATAAATTTGTGCAATTTTTCGATAATCTTGGTTAAAAAATGCAAGAAAATTTTCAGCCAAATAGCGTTGATCATCTTCAGTCAAAATACCTACAATTGCACAATCTATCCCAATGTAACGAGGATTTTGGGGTTCGCTTATATCCACAAAGATATTGCCCGGGTGCATATCTGCATGAAAAAAATTATCCCTAAATACTTGGGTAAAGAAAGCTTGAACACCACGCTCTGCTAATAACTTCATATTGACATTATTTCTTTTTAATTCATCAACATTAGCTATCGGAGTACCGTAAATTCGCTCTTCAACTAAAACATTTTTTCGGCACAAATCTTGGTACACATAGGGAATATAAAGGATCTCACTATTAATGAAATTGTCACGCAAACGAGCTGTGTTATAGGCTTCTTTCTGAAGATCCAATTCTTTTAGAAGCGTGTTTTCATAATCACTGACAATTTCTACAGCCCGTAACTTTTCACCAAATTTTATCCGTTTAGTAAATTGGTTAGCAATCCAATACATTAAGCGAATGTCAGATTTAATTATAGGTAAAATATTTGGTCGCAAAACTTTGATTACCACTTCAGCTTGGCTACTTTTTAAAGTTGCTGTATGAACTTGTGCGATGGATGCTGATGCTAATGGTTGATCATTAAAATCTGAAAAATAAAAATCTATAGGACACCCTAGAGCAGTTTCAATAATTTGTTTTGCAATTTTTCCATCGAAAGGGGGAACTTGGTCTTGTAATTTGGCTAGAGCATCGACAAGATGTTTTGGCAACACATCGCGTCTTGTTGAAACCATTTGCCCAAATTTTATCCATACCGGACCTAGCTCTTGTAAGGCTTGACGCAACCTTTCACCAATCTCTTGTTGATTTGATTTAGGTCTAACCCAAAACAAACAAAACAATAATACTCGTAACCACCTTGAGACACGGTGTTTTGGTAATAGCTCTTCTAATCGATAAGCTCGAAATATGGTTAATATTTTATAAAGTCGAAAAAATGTCATTATTTGTTTATCACATTAAAATTTAAAACCAGTATGTAAGGCTACAATACCGCCTGTCATATTGTGATATTTAACATCGACAAACCCAGCATCTTCCATCATTTTTTTCAGTGTTTTTTGATCTGGGTGCATTCTGATAGATTCAGCTAAATATCGATAACTATCTGAATCATTCGCTACGATTTTTCCCATTAATGGCAACATAGTAAATGAGTAAAGATCGTAGGCTTTATTTAAAATTTGGTATTGTGGTTTAGAGAATTCTAGAATCAATAAACGCCCTCCTGGCTTTAAAACTCGCCACATAGATTCTAGCGCTTTTTGCTTATCAGTCACATTTCGTAGACCAAATGAGATAGTGATACAATCAAAATAGTTATCTGCAAATGGTAACTCCTCTGCATTTGCTTGTACATATTCAATATTTTTAAATAAGCCTTTATCTCGTAGTTTGTCTCTACCAACCTTAAGCATTGACTCATTGATATCTGCTAATACAACTAAGCCATCATCTCCAACTATTTGTGAGAATTTAGCTGTTAAATCACCTGTACCACCAGCTAGATCAAGGACTTTTTGTCCTTTCCTAACACTACTATACTCAATAGTTATTTTTTTCCAGATTCGGTGAATACCAAATGACATTAGATCGTTCATGATATCGTATTTATCTGCAACAGAATGAAACACCTCTGCTACGCGTTTTACTTTATCTTGTTTTGGAACTTGGGTGTACCCAAAATCAATTTTATCCTGATTTTCATTTGGTTGAGAAGATTGAGACATAAAAATTCACCTATCACAAAAAGTTAGCTTATTTTAACATAAGCTAACCTAAATGTGATGAGCTAAATCAATAACGATTCAACCATTTTAGAAACAATTTCAAAATGCTGTAATGGAGTGGAATTCGCCGGTAATTCGTTTTCATGAATAATTAAATCAAATTGGTAACTACTTTTTAGTCCAATTAAGACTTCATTAGATTTGCCAAAAATTTGCTCGAAGTAGTTAGATAATGTCCCAAAATCGATCGAAGTAAAGAGAAGCTTATTAGCATTTTCTAATGATTTACTCATTCTCTCTACATGTAACATTGCAATTCTTAGATAATCATTTTCACTTAAGTAACGTTTATTTTCTAGAGTGGAAATTTCTCGTTGAATATAATTTATATACCCATTTGAAACATATTGTGTATTATAAATATTAGCTAATTTTACGGGCAATTCATTAAATTTATCATGTCCAATGATGGCGACTTTTTTAACAAAAAAAGGTCTAGCTGCTTGGGCAATGAAAGACCAATTTTGATAAGGATTTTCTCGAATTTTGGTCGCACTGATATTAACGAATTCACGATTAGCATCAATAACAACTACTGGGCAACCAAAATAGCGCTCATGCTCCGTTACATCTTGTGGTTCACTAGTAAATACAACAGATGGTTCAATTTTATTTTCTGATAATATATGTTTAATACTATCACTCCACTCTTTCCAACCATTAGGATAATAGTTAATTCCAGTTTCATCAGAAATATAAATATGAATATTATGTCTATCTTTGAAGGTATCTTTTAACCATGAAAAACGATCACTAACTTGTGGCTGTCTAGGTAAACGACTTTTCTCAAATAGTTGTTTATCGCGAGTTGCTTCACAACCAAGCATTACATGTAATTCATCAACTTGCGTTAACGCTTTTTCAATAAGATAAATGTGGCCACTGTGTAATGGATAGAACTTACCAAAAATTAAACCAACTCGATGTTTAGATGACATAATAATTACCAATACATTAAAAAACTCGATACCAATGTACAGAAAAAACAACCATTTTCTAACCAATTGATGCTATTTAATATAATGAGAAGATAAAAGTGTTAACTTCATCAAAATATTCAAAAATAACTAGAGCAATATCAATTAAGATTGATATTTAATAGTAGATAAAACAATCCCTGCTGCAACAGAAATATTTAATGCCGACATATTATCATTACCACTCAAATGCACAACATTATCAGCACAATTAATTAACTTTGTATTAATTTGTTGAAATATAATTAATACAACTTTCTTTTTAAATTCAAGTTGTGATAATTCGGTTGATTTAATGGATTTTGACTGACATGGTAATAAGGCAATTATTTGATAACCATTCTTTTTTAATATATCTATGGATACAATAAAATCATCACTTTTAATTGGTTCAATCGCTTCAATACCACCTTCAGCGACTCGCATTGCTGATCCACTATCAAGCAAATTAGTTTGACGCAAAATGATACCATTAACGCCAAAAAAAGCAGCGCTACGAACTAATCCACCTAAATTATGAGGGTTATTAACATCATCAATCGCAAGAATACAATCACGAACTCTATCATCATGTTCATATAAATAATCAAGTAAAGAGAGCGGTATCCGTTTTTTAACAATTAAACAGACTCCACCATGATGTAGGTTTTGAGTTATTTTAGTAATTTGTTCTGTTGATACAACGTCATAACCTAGTCGTTGTTTGACTAACCAATCAATTAAATCTTTAAACTGGTAAGTCATTTCTTGAGTAATAAATAATTTCACTATAGCAGAGCGTCGATGCTTAAATACAGCTCTACAACTGTTTTCACTATAAACTAAAGTCTCTTCTTTTTTTTGTCGATACTCATCGTAACCAAATGTTGGAGTTTGATCGTTATCTTTAACTTTTTTTTGCCAGGGAGAATCATGTTCATCTGATAAATTTAAGTTTACTTTAGATGACTTTATAGTTTTATTTAATGATTTTACTTTAAATGTTTCAATTCGATCATGTTTTGCTTTTGAATTAGACTGAAGACTATCATTTTTACGCTTACTTCGATGATCATTGCCTTTGTTTTTTACAGATTTCACACTTGATTGACTATTTTTGGCATAAAAAATTGAAGGCCTGCTTTTTTCGATCGTGTCGTTCATAAGATTCCCAATTTAAGACAGTTATCGTGTACGAATAGTTGGAGCAACTTTATCCAATACACCATTTATAAATTTGTGACTTTCTTCTGCGCCAAAAGTTTTCGCCAGATCAATTGCTTCATTGATAACCACTTTATAAGGGACATCATGTCTCTTCATTAATTCATAAGTTGCAATTCGTAGTACCGCTAATTCAATTTGTCCTAACTCATCAACAGTTCTTTCTGTTAGGTAAGGTGCCATTTTTTCATCTAATTCTGCTGTGTTTTTGGCAACACCATGAAGTAATTCTCTAAAATATTTACCATCAACACCTTTCATATCTTGTTCAGCTATAAAACTGCTCTCAACATCAGCAAGATCATTTTTAGAAATTTGCCAAGAGTAAATGGCTTGAACGGCACACTCTCTTGCTCGACGACGAGGATTAACTAACGCCACTAAATTACCCCTTAATTGTTCTGATAACATTTAACATTTCAAGTGCGGTTAATGCTGCTTCAGCACCTTTATTACCCGCTTTAGTTCCAGCTCGTTCGATCGCCTGCTCAATACTTTCAGTGGTTAAAATTCCAAAACCAACTGGTATTGAATACTCTAAACTAGCATTCAATAAACCTGAACTTGATTCTCCAGCAACGAAATCAAAATGAGCCGTACTGCCACGAATTACCGTACCTAATGCTACAATGGCATCATATTTTTTTGATTGTGCAGCAACTTTTGCTGCTAAAGGAATTTCGTAAGCGCCTGGTACCCAAATAACTGAAATGTTTTTATCTTCAACTTGACCAATACGAGTTAATGCATCTACTGCTCCATTAACTAAACTTTCGTTAATAAATTGGTTAAAACGTGCCACGATAATGGCTACTTTAGCTTTTGGTGCAGCAACTTTACCTTTAACTATTTGCATATTTATTCCTTATCGATAGATTCTAGATGCAATTTTATAATCACTTTTAGTGAAAAATTTATAAGCCAATTATAGCACAGATTAAAGGGTTATCCTATTAGCAAAAATGGGGAATTAACATGTTTATAACAAGCATAAGTAAGTATGATTATTTGAAAGTTATTGTTTGTAAATTTACTGTCTATAAAGTGTAATTTTTACATTTATAAATTATCATTCCTTCAACAAAGATTTATAAATTTTTAATAATTGCATCAAAGTTTTTTCTTACTATAAGAAATTTCATTTTTATTACTTGCAAGCTGTTATTAACGAATTACAATGGTAAGAAAAAAGCTTTCTACAAAAGAGGTAAAATTGATGTACATTAACACTATTCGAGATGAGCTAAATCAAGCAATTGACGTATTAGCTAATTTCATTTCAAATGATGAAAATCTTAAACAAATTCAACAAGCGGCAATTTTAATCGCTAACTCATTTAAACAAGGTGGTAAAGTACTTTCATGTGGTAATGGAGGTTCTCATTGTGACGCTATGCATTTTGCTGAAGAGTTAACTGGCCGTTTTCGAGATAATCGACCATCCTATCCTGCCATTGCAATTTCAGATGTAAGTCATATATCTTGCGTTGGTAATGATTATGGTTTCGATTCAATTTTTTCTCGCTATGTAGAAGGTGTTGGTCAAAAAGGTGATGTACTACTAGGTATTTCAACTTCAGGAAACTCAACTAATGTCATTAAAGCGATTGAAGCAGCAAAACAAAAAGGTATGAAAATTATCACTCTTACAGGTAAAGATGGTGGAAAAATGAATGGTTTGGCTGATGTAGACATTCGTGTGCCTCATTTTGGTTATGCTGATAGAGTTCAAGAAATCCATATAAAAGTGATTCATATTTTGATTTTACTCATTGAAAAAGAGATGGCTTAATATGTGCGAATTATTGGGTATGAGTGCCAATGTGCCGACTGATATCTGTTTTAGTTTTACCAGTTTAATCAAACGTGGTGGTGATAAAGGTCCACATAAAGATGGTTGGGGAATAACATTTTATGAAGGTAAAGGGTGTCGTACATTCAAAGATCCTGAACCTTGTAGTTTTTCACCTATAGCTAAATTAGTTCAACAATACCCAATAAAATCAACGGCAGTTATTGCTCATATTCGTCAAGCTAATCGAGGAGGGGTGGCCCTAGAAAATACCCATCCTTTTACTCGCGAATTATGGGGAAAAAATTGGACTTTTGCCCACAATGGGCAATTAACTGATTACGAAAAGCTGCATATGGGAATTTTTCAACCAGTTGGATTAACCGACAGTGAATATGCTTTTTGTTACTTAATTAATCAGTTACATAAAAAATATCCCAAACAACCTACCGATGATATTGAACTTTTTGATTATATTCGAGAGTGTGCGATTAAATTAACCGAACTTGGTATTTTTAATATGTTACTTTCAGATGGTGAATATGTATTTGCCTATTGCTCAACTAATCTTCATTGGATCACCCGAAAAGCGCCATTTGGTAAAGCAAAATTAATTGATGAAGATGTTGAAATCGATTTTCAAAAGCATACTACACCAAATGATATTGTCACTATTATTTCAACTATGCCGTTAACCTCAAATGAAACTTGGCATAAATTAAACACTGGTGAAGCAATTTTATTTAAATATGGTGAAATTAATCAATTTTTTTCATCTTGACTAAATTAAAAGGTGGTTCATCCTTAAATAAATATTGTAAATAACCTAACGTTAATAAACCAACTAAAGTTAAAATAATCCACGGCAAATGCGGAAAACCCATCTTGATTGCAATTTCATAAAGCCAACCGGCACCGGTATAACCAACAAACCCACCTAAAGCAAGCCCTAATCGACTAAATCCCATATAACTACCTTTGGCTTTTGGATTAGTTAACACGGTTGCTAAAGTTTCTCTAGCCGGCTCTGCAATAATTGCACCAAGGTAAAAAAGCGCAATCAAGGATAGCAAAATAGATAATTGGGATGTAAATCCGATTATTATAAAGGCAAACGACATCAAAAGTAATCCAAATTTAAGGCGTTGATCTAATCTAAAATATTTTTCACTAAACCGAGCAATAGGATAAAGCAGAGTTAGTGAGATAGTTGCTTCAATCACGTACATCCATTTCACATAGCTTGAACTTCCTGAAATATTGGTAATAGTTAGAGGTAGCATCAACATGACTTGTACCCCAAGCACATAATAACCAGTTAAAGTAAGCACATAATGAGTAAACTTTTTATCTTTCAAAACCATTTTCATACCATTAATAATTGAAGCTTTACCAATTGCAATATGATAAGAGGGTAAAAAAAACAGATTAAAAATACCACATAAGAAAAAGATAAAAGCACCACACCAACAAACTAATTGGAAATCATAATCTATTAAGATACCACCAATAAGAGCACCAATAACTGCACCGGCATTATCTTGTATCATTAATAATGATATAAATTTGCCTCGTTCGTGAGGTCTAGTAAATTTTATGGTTAATCCCATTCGAGGTGGATCAAATAACAGTCCACCCAATGCAGACAATAAGCAAGATACAAGTAATAACCAGTGTTCAGTTGCTAAAGCCATTGAAATAAAGCCAATCGACCGCAAAAACATACCTGTTATGATCATAGGTTTTGCACCAAATCGATCAGCTATAGCACCACCAATTAAGCCAAATCCTTGTTGAACAAATTGACGAAATCCTAAAGCAAAACCAACAAATAGTGCACTCCAACCTACTTGGCTAACAAAGTGCGTAGAAACGAGCGGAAATACGACATAAAATCCCAATACAATAAACAGATTATCAAATAATAATATGTATCTACCTGTTTTGCGAACTTGTGAAGGAATTGGCATCTATTTTACTCTTTCATTTAAATAGCCTTGATAATCAGGGATCTCTATCTCCACTTCTTGAGTAAATATTGAGGACTGTATTAATGCGTTAGCTGTTGCTTGATTAGTTGCAACAGGAATGTTCCAAACCGTTGATAAGCGTAACAGTGCTTTTACATCTGGATCATGAGGAACGGCATTTAGAGGATCCCAGAAAAAGATAAGAATATCAATTTTACCTTCTGCGATTAAAGCGCCGATTTGCTGATCGCCCCCCATTGGACCACTAAGCATTGGCGTAATATTTAATCCGGTTTCTTTCTTAATTAATGTACCTGTTGTACCTGTTCCACATAAATTATGATGAGAGAGTTCTTCGCGATTTGTTTTGCACCAATTTAATAATGCTTCTTTCAAATGATCATGTGCAACCAATGCAATGCTTTTCTTTGCAGGTAGCTTTCGAGTAATATAAAGCATCAAATAATCCTAATTCCTTATTATTTTTTGTATTTTTTAACAAACTATCTATTAAAGTGCAAGCAGTATTTGATCCAGAAAGACAAGAAAAAAGGCACCGAAGTGCCTTTATCAAATCAAAAGATAAAATAATTAGAATTGATAAATTAATCCTAATGCAACAGTATCCTTAGCTGTTGCTTTAATTTGAGATTTACTAAATGTACCGTCTTCATATAAAGCACGACGTGCGCCAATATCATTCTTATCTAACAAGTTGATTTTATAATCAACAATGGCTGATAAATTTTTATTGAAATCGTAAGTTAAGCCAACATCAACATATTTAACTAAATCATTACCTTTAAGGCCTGCATCACCACTTCTTGAAAAGCTTGAAGCATCTTGTACTTTATGTTGAATATATGCAACAGAAGGTGTTAAACGGCCAACTTCAAAGTCAATACCATATTGTGCAACTAATTCAAAACCTTTGGTTTTCAAATCATCAGTGTTACTTGTACTTGACGCTTTTTCCCAACCATATTTTTGTTTACCTTGAATATAAAGTGCAGCTAAATAAAGATTGTCGTTATTATATTTAGCACCTGCTGACCATGCTTTAGCATCTTTATGTCCACCAGTTTGCGCATAACCTGCACCAATAGATAAACCACTATCAAGCACATCCCAATCAATTACAGAACCCCATGCTTCTGCACTATCATGGTCAGTACGATCATGCTTATTTAGATATTGAGTTGAACTATTATCTCCGTTATCTGCATACTGTACCGCAAAACGTAAACCATTAACTAATCCAAAAAAGTTTGAATTACGGTAAGTCGCTACAGCTTTTGTTCTAGCCGTTAATGCATAAATATCATTATTTGAAGCATCACCACCAAATTCAGGTAGAACGTCAGTATAAGAAGTTAAAGTTTTTAATACACCGTCGTTACGACCGTAGTCAAATGAACCAAAATCACCGAAATTTAAACCAGCATATGCATAACGAGTTTCGTTATCAGCATCTGATCCAGTTTTTGCTTCATATTCCCAACGACCATAGCCACTCAAACTATCTGAAATTTGTGTTTCACCAGACATACCTAAACGAGCTGTCGTTTTGTCACCTTCACCAGTTTGATTATTTCGATCAGTAAGATAATTTAAAGCATAGACTCGACCATAAAAGTCAACTTTATTGCCATCTTTGTTCCACACTTCAATAGAAGCGCTAGCTGTTCCGGCAATTAATAGTGCAGGAATAGCAATTGCTAATAGATTACGTTTCATTTAATTACCCTCTTAGGTATTTTATTATTTAAAAAAGATACAAAAATATTTGTTCTTGGTTTAATAAATAGTTGCTTTCAAATAGCAACTAAATTATTACTGGGATATCTACTATTGAATACTAGATTTTTATTGAAACACTGTAGATTAACAATGTTTATCACATGTAATTCTGCGAATTAGGACTATTTTATGACTTAAAATTAATTTTTTTTAAGCATAAAATGTTTTTTTGTATGGTTTGACATTTAATAGACGAAAAAAAAGGCACATAAGTGCCTTTTTGAGATATTTAAGGATATTAAGAGATTAGAATTGGTAAATTAAACCAACACCTAACACGTCTTTAGTACCTGGTTTGTTCGCATGTTTACCACGTTGAGTTTTGGTATTTTCAGCAGCCCCAATGTCATCACGATCAAGAAGATTGAATTTATATTCAACAATCGCACTAAAGTTTTTATTTAGATCATAAGTTGCACCTAAAGATACATATTTAGCCATAGGTGAGCTGAACCCGCTACTGTGGTAACGAATATTATCTTCGACAAAATTCACTCCATCAGCTTTAACTTTATGTTGAACATAAGCTAAAGATGGAGTAATACGACCCACGTCTAAATCAATACCATATTGAGCGACTAATTCAAAACCTCTAACTTTAATATCAGCAGATTTATAAGTACCTCTATGCGTCGGTCCATATGATATTACATCTTTAAATTTAGATTGGAAGTAGTTAGCTGCTAAATATAGATTATAATTATCGTATTTAATACCACTAGCCCAAGTGCTTTGACGATTATCACTAGTTGAAGTTTGAGCGTAACCTGCACCAGCAGTTAAACCAGTGTCAAAAATATTCCATTGAACATTTGCACCCCAAGCTTCACGAGATTCACCTCTGATTGCATCTTGTTTGAATTTATTTGAGTTATCGCCATTATCAGCATATTGTAATGCAAAACTTAAATCGTCAGTTAAGCCAAAGAAGTTGTTGTTACGATAAGTTGCAACAGCTTTAGTACGAGCTGAAAGAACGTTCCAATCGTTGTTTGCTGCGTCACCACCAAATTGTGGTAATACGTCAGTATATGCAGTGATTGCTTTTAACACACCGTCATTACGACCATAATCGAATGAACCTAAATCACCGAAATTTAAACCAGCGAATGCATAACGCACTTCATTATCAGAATTTTTTCCTGCTTTAGCTTCATATTCCCAACGACCATAACCAGTGATGCCGTCAGTGATTTGTGTTTGACCAGACATACCTAAACGAGCTGAAGTATCATCACCTTCACCTACTTGTCCACGGTCAGTGATGTTGTTAGCAGCTTTTACTCGACCGTAAAAGTCTACTTTGTTACCATCTTTATTCCATACTTCGATAGAAGCATTTGCACCTGCTGCTACTAAAAGAGCAGGGATAGCGATTGCTAATAGATTACGTTTCATTTCTTACCCTCATGGTTATTTTTCTTAAAAGACACGTCTTTTGGGTTGTGTCAATTTTGTTACAATGATTATTCATCCAAAAATAATGTTTTTAACTAATGTTTATAACTATTATTTTTATCTCAATTTTCACAGTACTGTAAATTATGTATAAAAATTTATTAAAATCAAGTGAACTTTTCCTAAAACTTCGTGTCTAAGCTTAAAATTGCATCCGTTTGATTAATTTTTACACAATTTTTGTATTTTATTTATATTAATTTTTATATCAACTGACAAAAAGTCAGTTGATAATTTGAGCAAATTTTAGAAATTTGCATTACGAGGTGTTCTTGGGAATGGGATCACATCACGAACATTTTGTACACCAGTGACATACACAATCAATCGTTCAAAACCAAGTCCAAAACCTGAATGTGGTACAGTTCCATAACGACGCAAATCACGATACCACCAGTAGTCTTCTTTTTTAAGACCTAACTCATCCATACGTTTATCTAACATATCTAAGCGTTCTTCACGTTGCGAACCACCAATGATCTCGCCGATTCCTGGCGCTAATACATCCATTGCTGCAACAGTTTTACCATCATCATTCATACGCATATAGAATGCTTTGATATCCTTAGGATAATTTTTAACAACAACAGGCGCTTTAAAATGTTGTTCAGCCAAATACCGTTCATGTTCTGAGGCTAAATCAATTCCCCAACTGACAGGATTTTCAAATTTTGCATCACAGTTTTGTAAAATAGAAATGGCATCGGTGTAATCAACTTGAGCAAAATCAGCATAAATAAAGTTTTCTAAACGATTGATTGCTTCTTTATCAATATGCTGAGCAAAAAACTGCATATCATCAGCACGTTTCTCTAGTACCGTCTTGAAAACATATTTCAACATATCTTCGGCGAGTTTTGCATTATCGTTAAGATCGGCAAAAGCAACTTCCGGCTCCATCATCCAAAATTCGGCTAAATGGCGAGTAGTATTTGAATTTTCAGCCCTAAATGTTGGACCAAAAGTATAAACTTTAGAAAGTGCACAAGCATAAGTTTCTGCATTGAGTTGACCCGAAACAGTCAAAAAGGCTTCTTTACCAAAAAAATCTTTATCAAAGTCAATTTTACCATTATCTGTTTTAGGTAGATTTAACATATCAAGAGTTGAAACTCGAAACATTTCCCCTGCACCTTCAGTATCTGATGCAGTAATAATTGGTGTTGATAACCAGAAGAATCCACGTTCATCAAAAAATTGGTGAATAGCTTGGGCTAATGTATGTCGCACACGAGTGATTGCTCCAACAATATTAGTTCTAGCTCGTAAATGGGCAACCTCACGAAGATATTCAATTGAGTGACGTTTAGCGGCCATAGGATAAGTTTCAGGATCATCAACAAAACCATAAACTTCAACATTCGTTGCTTGCAACTCATATTTTTGACCTTGACCAGGCGATTCAACTACTTTTCCTGTTACTTTTACTGAACAGCCAGCAGTTAAACGTAAAATATCCTGTTCATAATTTGGTAGTTCTTTTTCAATAACAGCTTGAATAGGATCAAAGCATGAGCCATCATAAACAGCCAGAAATGAAATACCGGCTTTCGAATCACGGCGCGTTCGTACCCAGCCTTGAACAGAAATAGTGCTACCAACAGCAATTTTGCCTTGTAACACGTCAACAATAGGAGCAACTGAATTCATTTTAATTATCCATCTCTATTTTATTATCTATATAGTTAATATTATTAAAAGCAATATAATTTTAAAATGACTAACCATAAAAATTTTCTTTATGATTAATAATACCGGTTAATGATATATTACTTATTTAATTTTTAGCATTAATAATCTACTTTTATTATTAATGATTGACTTTGAACGTTCTTTTCAATTCGTCAATAAAGGCCAAATCTTTCGAAATCGTTTTACCAGGACTATCTGATAATTTAGCCACAGGTTGATTATTACATTCAGTGAGTTTTAACACAATGTTCAAGGACTTGGTATTAAACTCTGTAGACGGAATGTCACAAGCTAAAAAACCGCCTATGCCAAAAGATAATTTTACTCGGTTATTGAAGTATTGATAGATTTTAAGCGCTTTATCAAAGTTTAGGCTATCAGAAAAAACCAGTAATTTTGTTTTAGGATCAATTCCTAATTGCTGATAATGACGAATCGCTTTTTCGCCCCACTCTATCGGATCGCCTGAATCATGGCGTAATCCTTGATAATGAGAGGCTAAATAATAATCAAAATCCCGTAAAAATGCATCCATCGTAATACAATCAGTTAATGCAACACCCAAATCATGTGGATACTCATCTAACCAAACTTGTAGTGCCGTCTTCTGGCAGTCTTGTAAATTGGTACTTAAACGCTGATGAGCTTGAAACCATTCATGTGCTTGAGTACCAACCGGTGTCAATCCTAAACGATATGCCAATAAATAATTACTAGTACTATTAAAATTGGTAAAATGGTTTTGCAAATAACTAACAACGGCTTCTTGTACAGCAAAAGAGTAACGTCTTCGTGTGCCAAAATCCATCAAATTAAAACCAGATATATCAATATCATTAGTATCAAATATTGCTAATTTATCTTTAAGTCTTACTAGTGCTTGATCAACACCAATATTAGGAGAACGATCTTTATGAACAATCTCACTAATTACTGCAAGCAATGGTACTTCCCACAAAATCACATCAACCCATTTACCTTCAATTTGAATAACTAGCTGACCATCTTCATTTTTAATCGTTAACAATTGACTATTAAAATGCCAATTTTTTAGCCAATTTAAATAATCTGGTTTAAAAAAAGAAATATGCGACAAATAAGCGAACTCATCTTCAGTAAGAGCTAGAGACTCCATTAATTTAACTTGATGAGCAATTTGATCAGCATACTGACCAAGTAAATCATCACTACGACACCGGAACTGTGCATTCACAGTCACATCAGGATAATGATGAAAAACAGCTTGCTGCATATGCAATTTATAAGCATCAGTATCTAATATTGATGTAATTATTGCGGGTAACATGTCTATCTATTATCAGTTCTTTCAAGAAAATTCTGGAGATTATAGCAGAATAATAATTAAGATATAGATTAATTATCTAATAAGATTATTTTTAATACGCTATAATAGCAATAAAGATATTTTGATAAATTAATCCATATCTATTCCAAAATGATTAATATTGATAATTCATTTACTTTTATCTGATTAATAAATGAAAGTGAAAGTAATTAAGACCTATTTTGATGAATTCAAATACATGATCAGCGCATCACTTTAAAAGGCAAAGAAAAATGAGTACAACTGATATCCAACCAATTGCTAAATTCCGTCATGACTATAAAACACCCGACTTCACGATTACTGATATTGACCTCGATTTTGATTTAGCTGCAGAAACAACTACAGTTATCGCACGTAGTCATGTTATCAATAAAAATCCTCAAGCTAACGATTTAATTTTAGACGGTGAAGAACTTAAATTAGTCTCAATAAATATTGATGAGCAACCTTGGGGTGATTATCAAATCACAAAAACCGGATTAATCATCAAAAATGTCCCATCTGAATTTACTTTAACCATCGTCAACGAAATCAAACCAATTGATAATACCGCACTTGAAGGACTATATGTTTCAGGTGATGCACTTTGTACACAATGTGAAGCGGAAGGTTTCCGTCATATCACTTACTACCTTGATAGACCAGATGTATTAGCACGTTTTTCAACTCGAATTACTGCCAATAAAAAACAATATCCTGTTCTATTATCTAATGGTAATCGCATTTCACAAGGTGAGCTAGCTGACGGGAGACATTGGGTTCAATGGCAAGATCCATTTCCTAAACCAGCCTATTTATTCGCATTAGTAGCTGGTAACTTTGATATATTAAAAGATTACTTTATTACCCGCTCTAATCGAAAAATTGATTTAGAAATTTATGTAGATAAAGGTAATTTAGAGCGTTCACAATGGGCAATGACCAGTTTAAAAAATGCCATGCGCTGGGATGAAAATCGTTTCGATTTAGAATATGACTTAGATATTTTCATGATTGTGGCTGTTGATTTCTTCAATATGGGCGCAATGGAAAATAAAGGACTAAATATTTTCAATTCTAAATATGTCTTGGCTAAACCTGAAACCGCGACAGATGACGATTATATCGGAATTGAATCCGTAATTGGTCATGAATACTTTCATAATTGGACTGGTAATCGCGTTACTTGTCGAGACTGGTTCCAACTCAGTTTAAAAGAAGGGCTGACTGTATTTAGAGATCAAGAATTTACTTCTGACCAAGGACTTAGATCAGTAAAACGTATTAATGATGTCAAACTACTACGAACCGTACAATTTGCTGAAGATGCCAGCCCTATGTCTCATCCTATTCGCCCTGAACAAGTAATTGAAATGAATAATTTCTATACTGTTACCGTATATGAAAAAGGTGCAGAAGTTATACGTATGATGCACACATTATTAGGTGAAGAAAACTTTCAAGCAGGGATGAAACTCTATTTCAAACGACATGATGGAAGTGCTGCAACCTGTGATGATTTTGTTGCAGCTATGCAAGATGCATCAGGCATTGACTTAACACAATTCAAATTATGGTACAGCCAATCGGGCACACCAGTTTTAACAGTAACTGACAGTTACGATCCACAAAATCATCAATATACCCTAACTGTTGAGCAACATACGCCAGCAACGCAAGATCAAAGCCAAAAACAAGCACTACATATTCCATTAGATATTGAACTTTATCAACATGATGGCGAAGTGATTGAATTGCAATATCAAAACAAATCTATACATCATGTTTTAAATGTAACACAAGCAAAACAACAATTTGTATTTGATAATATTAATGAAAGACCAATTATATCTTTATTGCGTGATTTTTCAGCACCGGTAAAACTCAATTACGATTACCAAGATGGTGATCTTATATTCTTGATGCAACATGCTAGTAATGCTTTTAGTCGTTACGATGCTGCGCAAATGTTATTAGCAAAATACGTCCGTTTAAATGTCAGTAATTATCAACATAATTTACCTATGACTTTCTCTGAACTTGTTTTGGATGCTTTTAGAGGAATACTATTATCAGATTCTGTTGAGCCTGCACTTATTGCACAAATATTAACATTACCTTCAGAGAATGAATTAGCAAATCTGTTTGATGTTGTTGAGCCGATTGCTATTTATCAAGTACGCCAATTCTTATTAGGTGTGTTTGCTAATGAACTTTATGATGAGTTAACAGCGGTCTATCATCATAATCAAACAGCTAAATATCATATTGAACATTCAGATATCGGCAAACGTATGCTGAAAAACTGCTGTTTGTCATTATTGGCATATGCTAATGATAAACCACAAGTAGATGCCTTAGTCAAAAAACAATATGAACAAGCGAATAATATGACAGATTCATTAGCTGCACTTACCGCAGCGGTAAAAGCACAGCTTGATTGCCGTCATACTTTACTTGTCGATTTTGATAATAAATGGCATCAAGATGGTTTGGTTATGGATAAATGGTTAGCCTTGAATGCAACAAGCCCTGAGCAAAATGTATTATCAACAGTAAAAAAACTACTCAATCACCGCTCATTTTCACTGAATAATCCAAATCGGATTAGAAGCCTAATTGGTGCTTTTGTAAATAATAATCCTGTCGCTTTCCATGCAGAAGACGGTAGTGGTTATCATTTCTTAGTAGAAATATTAACAGAGTTAAACCAAAAAAATCCACAAGTGGCATCACGACTCATTGATCCACTTATCCGTCTAAAACATTATGATAAAGATCGTCAGAAAAAAATGAGAGCCGCTTTAGAAAGTTTATTGAAGTTGAATAATTTATCTAAAGATCTTTACGAAAAAATTAGTAAGGCTCTTTCAGCATAGAAGAGTATTAATACCCCATCACTAAATCTGGTGATAGGGTATTATATCTTTCAAGGCAAATTAAATAAGACCTAAAATTTTGCGTGCATCATCGGGCGTTGCTACTTCTTTATTAGCCTCTTTTACAAGACGAACTGCCCTTTCCACCAATTCTCTATTAGATTTAGCTAATCTATCTTTTGCATAGTAGATATTATCCTCTAACCCAACCCGAATATGCCCACCCATAGCAATAGCCGTAAGCATAATTGGTATGTGACCTTGTCCTATCCCTAATGCAGACCAAGTTGAACCTACAGGCAATTGACTCTTTAAATACACTAAATTTTCAACAGTTGCTGTCGATCCTCCCGGTGCCCCAAGAACAAATTGGTAATGAGTTGGTGCTTGCAATACACCTTTCTTTAGATAGTACTCTGAATTATAAATCATGCCTGCATCAAAAATTTCTATCTCTGGTTTGACATGATTTTCTAACATCACTTGACCGAGTTTTTCAAGAAATTGGGGATGGTTAACAAATAATGTTGAGTGTCCCCAATTCATTGTTCCACAATCATATGAAGCCATTTCTGGTTTCAACTCAATAAGATGTGCCATTCGAGTTTCATCGGTAGCGTTGAGATCGCCAGAAGTAGTCAGATTTAATACAATATCGCATTTTGCACGAATCAATTCTACAGTTTTTTTGAACCGGGCTTTATCCATAGTACCTTGTTCGTTGTCATCACGCATATGCAAATGAGCAATTGACGCACCCGCCAGCCAACAATCATAGACATCATTAGCGATCTCCTCTGGTGTCATAGGTATCGCAGGATTATGCTTTTTAGTCGGGAATGCACCCGTAGTTGCAACAGTAATAATCGTTTTATTTTTCATGATAAACTCCTTTTTATCCTTTATCTTTATTATGTGTACTTGGTAAAAATAACATCATGACTGCAGCAAGAAAAAAGAATATTGAGCAAATACCAATGCCAATAGCTAAACCAAATTTTGCTGACACCATACCCAAAACTACAGGAGAAAAAGCAGATAATCCTCGACCAACATTAAAACAAAATCCAGCACCTAGCGTTCTAACTCTTGTTGGATATAGCTCGCCAAAATATGAGCCAAATAAACCAGCAAATGAGATAAAAAATGCGTATACAGGACCAAGCCATAATAGGGCAGAGGTATTTTCTGTCATGACATAGATGGGTAATGTAATCGTTGTTCCTAAAAAGGATAATATAATGGCATTTTTGCGACCAATCATATCGGCTAAATACCCAAATAAATTATAACCAACAAACATACCGATATTTAAAATGAGGAAAAATAATGACATGGTTTCCATATCTAATCCTCTTTCTTTCATTAAAAATGTTGGAATCCAAGTTGTCGATCCCCAATAAGCAACAAGTGCAAAAGTTGCTGATAAAGTTGCAAAAAAAGTGATTTTAACCAGTTCTGGTGAAAATATTTCTTTTACAGAAACATTAACAGGCTCACCTTGTTGTTGGCGTGCAACTTTCTGTTGTTTCCATGTTTCAGATTCAGGAACAAAAAAATAGATGTATAAGGCTGCGAGAATTGAACCCGCTCCAGCAATAAATAGTCCTCTCCAACCATAAACAGGAATTACTATAGTGGCTAAAAAGGCAGATATACCAGCTCCAGCTGGGAATGAACTCAGTACAAAAGCGGCTGCCCGACCCCTTTGTCTAACGGGCCAAGTTTCAGCGATATAAGCAGCAATAATACCCCATACTCCACCTAATCCTAGGCCAGCAAGAAAACGTAAAATTAGCACTACATACCAATTAGGACTCAGTGAAATAGCTGCAGTCAAAATACCAAACAGTACCAAGCTCCATAACAAAGCCTTGCGTCGGCCATAGTTATCAGAATACCAACCAACTACAACGCTACTAATCCCAACCCCGACAAGTGTTGCTGTACCTAATAAACCTCCTTGCGCCATACTCATATCAAGATCTTTCATGATGAACGGAAGAGAAACAGCTAATAAAGTAATATCCATCGCATCAAACATGTAGCTAAAAAAACCGCCCGTGAGCACATGCCATTTATTAATAATTTGATTTTTCATTTTATCACCTGTTAATTAAGGAAAAATTGCAACTGTACGAGTCCAACCTGCGCTCGCTTTATGAACTTTGATCGGAAAACAGGCAACTTTAAAACCCGTGGGCGGTAACTTATCCAAGTTAGTCAGTTTTTCCAGGTGATAATACTCTTTCTCAATCCCAGCAAAATGTCCTTCCCAAATAATTGATGAGTCTCTGGTTTCTTTAAACTCCTTTGCAACTAAAGAAAGTGGTCTATCCCAACTCCATGCGTCAGTTCCAACAACTTTGATACCTTGATTTAAAAGGTACAGAGTTGCCTCTTTACCCATTCCACAACCTTTAATTAAATACTCTTTACTTCCCCAATATTTTTGGGCACCAGAACAAACTAAGACTATATCTAACGGCTTTAATTGATAATTAATGCGATTTAATTCATCCTTAATATCGTCTGCGGTGACTAGATATCCATCAGGTTTATTTGAAAAATCGAGTACCACACCATCAGAAAAACACCATTCCAGTGGCATATTGTCAATTGTTGTGGCGACTTCCCCATTATTCATTGTTGGGTGGTAATGCCAAGGTGCATCAAGATGAGTGCCACTATGTGTTGTTAATTTGACATACTCAATTGACCATCCTAGACCATTTGGTAAGTCATCATTAGTCGCTTCAGGAAAGAAAGTTTTAATATGTTCAGATCCTTTTGTGTGATCCCAATAATCAATTTCTGTTGGCATTGATGGTGGATCGCATGGCGTGTTGTGTTCAACACAAACACTCAAATCAACTATTTTCATTCATTTCTCCTTTTATTAGTTGAATTTCATCAATCTGACAATATTATTAATTGAACGATCAATCAATTATCAACTTATAAATATGAGATCTTAATCACAATTTATTGAACGAACGTTCAATAAATTGTTTATCTGAATAATTTGAGTTATTTCCGATTTTTTAAGAGGTTAAAGGATGGAGAAAAGCTGTGAGGTTCAGTTGATAGTACACCTTTTAATCCAATGGAAATATAATTAAATAGGTACTGACAACTTTCATCAGGTTTGTTAATAGAGCACATTCCACCTGATAAAAAATTAATTCTATCTACTTCGGCAAAAATATTACACATAGAACCGACTAAAAAATCAAATCCCCATTGAATTTGCTTTTCACTTGCATTAGGACTGTTACTACGCATAGCATCTAAAAAATAATTAGCACTAGGATCAAATTCCTGTTGCAGTATAGATAAAGAAAGTTCTGAACCAGAAGAGAGTAACCTTGCAACGATAATGGCATATTCACGCCAACCAGCCCCACCATACAAAGTATTAAAAAGATAAGGCGCCAAAAAAGCTTCAACTATTGATTCTAAGTTAATGGGTTTACCTGCATTTTTTTTATGGAAGTGGTTTAATAAGAAAAGGCGATCTTGACTTAATTTACCAATTCTCCGACGTATAATTGCACGATATAGCTC
Organism: Gilliamella sp. wkB72; assembly: GCF_001693745.1. NCBI lineage: Bacteria > Pseudomonadati > Pseudomonadota > Gammaproteobacteria > Orbales > Orbaceae > Gilliamella > Gilliamella sp. wkB72. The sequence goes on from NZ_LZEI01000012.1 coordinate 80,656, forward strand.
TTCTTTTGAGCCAAAATGATAATGAACAAGCGCCAATTTTACACCTGCTAACGAGGTGATATCTCTAATCGAAACCTCATTGTAGCTATATTCCGCAAACAACTGCTCTGCAGCATTTAATAGCTTATCAGCTGTGGTTATTTCTGATTGATTTTTCATGACTAACTCTTATTTAGATATTATTTTTTCATTCTACTAAAATTTATCTAAAATATATAGGTGTGTCAGTAGGTGCCATTTTTAAGATGGCATTAGACATAACGAAAATGTCATGGCAAATGATGACATTCTCGCTATAAATATAGAAATAATACTAAATGTTTACTGTTAAATCCGCTTCTGTAGAAGCCAAAATCTCATCTAAAGAGTATATGGGATTTATTTCAGTTAAAACAAGTCCTTGCTTGGTCACTTCTATAACGCCCATCTCAGTAATGATCATATCAACAGCATTAACAGCAGTTAATGGTAGAGAACACTCTCTTAGGATTTTAACCGCACCTTTCGAGGTATGTTCCATCGCGACAATAACTTTTTTAGCACCAGTAACAAGATCCATTGCTCCGCCCATACCAGGCACCATTTTACCTGGGATCATATAGTTAGCTATATTGCCTTTCTGATCAACTTGTAATGCCCCAAGAACAGATACATCAACATGACCACCACGTATAATACCAAACGAGGTAGCACTATCAAAAAAACACCCTCCAGGTAAAATAGTGACAGGTTGTCCGCCTGCATTGACTATCGAGTCATCAATTTGATTTTCATCAGGCGTTGGGCCAAGCCCAATAAAACCATTTTCTGATTGCAAAATAATATGTACATTATCTGGTAAAAAATTGGCAACTCTAGTTGGTAATCCAATACCTAAATTTACTACATTGCCATCTTTAAGCTCAAGTGCAACTCTCTTAGCGATATAGTTCTGGATTTGCTCTTTATCCATCATTAGCAATTTCTCCCATCAATAATATAATCAACAAACACACTTGGTGTCATAATATGATGCGGATCTAATTCACCAACTTCGACTAGCTCTTCAACTTCAACTACAGTAATATCCGCGGCAGATGCCATAATATTATTAAAATTATTCATTGAACCTTTATAAATTAAGTTACCTGATTTATCTGCTTTTGATGCAAAAAGTAATGCAACATCTGCTTTCAATGGTAACTCAAGTAAATAATCTTTGTTATCAACTTTAATTTTTGTTTTTCCTTCTTCTACCAACGTGCCAAGCCCAGTCGGTGTCAAAAAACCACCTAAGCCATAACCAGCACAGCGAATCCGCTCAACCAAGGTACCTTGCGGAACAAGTTCAACAATTGTCTCACCGGCACTCATTTGACGTCCTGTTTCTTTGTTTAAACCAACATGAGAAGCGATGATTTTCTTAAATTGTTTCTTCATGACCATTTTTCCAACACCTTTTGTTGGTAACCCAGTATCATTACAAATTAGTGTTAAATTTCTAACATCTTTAGCACATAAATAATCAACAAGTTTTTCTGGTGTGCCATTAGCCATAAATCCACCAACCATGATAACGGAACCATCTTGAATATCTTTTAATGCATCTTCAATACTATTCATTACTTTGTTCATATTAATACCCTAGGATTTACCGACAACCATTGCTAAACCTTGACCACCACCCACACAAAGCGTTGCCAATCCATTTTTTGCATCTCTTCGCTGCATTTCATGAATAAGTGAAACTAAAATTCTCGCTCCTGAAGCCCCGATTGGATGACCTAGTGCAATCGCACCCCCATTAACATTGATTTTACTGGTATCAAGATCTAATCCTTTAATTACACTAATTGCTTGAGCTGCAAAAGCTTCATTTGCTTCAATAAGATCAATATCTTCTACAGATAAGCCAATTTTATTTAACGCTTTTTGTGTCGCAGGTACCGGCCCATATCCCATTAATTGTGGGTCAACACCAGCGCTGGCCCAAGATCGAATGGTAACCAAGGGTTTTAATCCCAACTCAACTGCCTTTTCTTTACTCATTAAAACTAAAGCTGCTGCCCCGTCATTAATTCCTGATGCATTACCCGCCGTTACAACTCCATCTTTTTTAAATGCTGGTCGCAATTTATTTAAAGACTCAAATGTTGAACCATGTCTTGGATACTCATCTTGATTAACAACCTCAATTCCCTTTTTATTCTTTATCTCTACAGGAATGATCTCTTCATCAAATTTACCTGATTTTTGAGCCTGTTCCGCTTTTAATTGGCTTTGTAATGCAAATTCATCCAGCTCATTTCTAGTTAATTGGTATTTTTCAGCTAGATTTTCTGCGGTAATTCCCATATGAACATGAGAAAAAGCATCGGTTAAACCATCGTAAACAAGTGAGTCAATCAATTTTGAATCTCCCATTCTCATGCCAAATCGCATACCAAAAGAGACATAACCAGCATTACTCATACTTTCCGTACCGCCTGCAATGACGATTTCAGCATCTCCACACATAATGGCTTGACTTGCTAAAATGATAGATTTAAGACCCGAGCCACATACTTTACTTACATTAAAAGAAGGGACTTCATTGGGAATATTTGCTGCTATTGCTACTTGCCGCGCAACATTTTGACCTAAGCCAGCGCATAACACATTACCCAAAATAACTTCATCGACATTACATGGATCCAAATTTATCTTTTTAAGTGCTCCTGTAACTGCCCTTGCGCCTAGTTCAACTGCAGAGACATTTTTAAACACGCCACCTAAAGCACCAATAGGTGTTCTAACGGCCGAGACAATAACGACTTCCTTCATTCTGCATACCTCCATTTTTAAAATATGAATGAAAGGTTAGAGCATCTTTTTTTTGAAGTCTAAGTCTTGTTTTTAATAATATCTATAAGTTAAACTTATAGATATTTTATTAAAAAACATAAATGGTTCGATTCAGCTTATGGATATTCGACAATTGAAATATTTTATTGAAGTCGTTAAATCTAATTTTAATCTCTCTTTAGCATCTCAACGACTCTATATTTCACAATCAGCATTAAGTCAATTTATTAAATCATTTGAGGATGCTGAAAATGTTGAACTTTTTGAACGTTACAAAGGACGATTACAAAAACTTACCCCTGCAGGCGAAATATTTTACGACAATGCAAATAAAATTCTAAATCAATACAATGGTATGCTAAGTGAAATTCGAGAAGGATCAACACAACTTAAAGGGACGATAAAGATTGGAATTCCTCCCTTAATTTTAGGTGTAGTTTTTGCAGATTTAATTGCTCAGTTGATCATTAATAATCCGAGCGTCAAATTTGAAATAATAGAAAAAGGCGCTTATGAACTCAGTAAAATGTTTTTAGTAGATGAGCTGGACTTTGCAATATTACTTCAACCAACAAACATAGATCCCAATATTATAGATGAGCACTTGTTACAAAAAGATGAGCTAAGTGCTTTTATGAATGTTAATCATTCACTATCGGTTAAGGAAAAAATTGATTGGGGCGATCTTAACAATAAATTATTAGCCACATTAGATCCCTCTTTTATTATTCAGCATCAGTTACAAAGAAAATTTGATAAGTATGGTATTACCCCTAAAAAAACCACAATGTCTTCGTCGTGGGATTTTTTGATGTTAATTGTTAAAAACTCGGAATTTATTACCGTTCTACCTTCACCTGTATCTAATATCTATTTTGATAAAAATATCATTCAAAAACCGTTTAAAGATCCCATATCTTGGAATGTTCTACTCTGCCGTAGAAAAAAAGAACGTTATACAAAACTTCAACTTTTTGTTTTTGAATATATTATTGATTATTTTAATACACCTAAAAAAGGATAATATCTGCAATAAACTAAATAAAAAAATAAATATGCACGGCAGTTACAACCAATAAAACCTTACTGAATAAAGTAATATTGTAAAATTTTAATGATGAAACACTTGTGTGTCTCTATAATGTATTGTTAACAACCTAACTAAGCTTTGAATATAATGACAATAAAAGAAATAACACCAATAGATCTCGCTCAAAGAATAAAACAGCATGACAAACTATTTCTACTTGATGTACGCGAACCTAATGAAGTAGAAATATGTGCAATAGCGGGAGCAATACATATTCCTATGAATCTCATACCACTTTATTTAGATAAAATCCCAGATGAAATTGATATTATTATTTATTGCCATCATGGTGTAAGGAGTCTTAACGTTGCAAATTATTTGGTTGAAAATGGATTTGATTGTGATTTTCTCTACAATTTAACTGGTGGCATTGACGCTTGGGCTCGAACTGTTGATACCAGTATGCCTAAATATTAAAAAGCCCGCGTTTAAACGGGCTAAATGATCACTATTCTTGTGGCATAACCCAATAACCATTTTGATTATGTGTTTGCATGTAATCTTTAAATTGTTGTGATTGGTAAATACGCTTTATATCTTTTGCCCATTGACTATTTTCATTACCTTCATTAACTACAACCATAATTTCTAAATCAGGAATAATTGTTTCAGACAAAAGTGCTTTTTTCGAGTCAATATTAGCGGAATAAACGATACTGCCTGGAATGACGGCGAAATCTAACTCATTTAAAACTCTTGGAATATTGGCTGAATCCATTTCAACAATATCAACACCCGCAATATTTTCGGCAATATCATTTTTGCCGACAATAATTGGATTACTATTTGGTTTTAACTTAATCCAACCAGCTTTTTCCAACAAGTTGTAAGAACGTGCTGCATTTGATGCATCTTGCGGAATTCCAATTTTAGCACCCGGAAAAACATTTTTTATCGACGAATGCTTATTCGAAAATATTGCAGCTGGAACCGAAGGTACATGCACCACTGGTTTTAAATGAGCTTTGCGTTGACTATTAAACACATCCATATATGCAGTATGTTGAGCTACCGTTAAATCGATACTGCCTTCACTTAATGCCACATCTGATTCTAATAAATGTGGAAAATTAACTAACTTAACTTTATAGCCTTCTGATTCTAGTATTGGTTTAACCGCATCATTAAACAGATCATTGTACGGTCCTGGTGAAACGCCCATACTGATCTCTTTTTTAGTTTGATTATCGGTTTTCGATGATGAGTTATCACATGCTGTAATAAAAAAAAGAGAACTAAATAAAGCTAACACCACAACATTATTAACTAATTTTTGCTTGATGAACCTCATTTTCATTTGAACTATCCTCAGTGAAGTGTAAATTTTAAAACTACTCTAACACATAAAAAATAATTCATTTATTCCATGTAATTCTATCTTATAACTTTTTGGAATAAGTTATAAAAAACGATTATTAGAGCCAAAATATCAGCTGTGCTACTGTAAAAATATCAATATTTTTATAAATTGGACTTACCATGACAAAAGCTATTGCATCTATTATCGAGCAGCTTTTTCTCGACTTACATCAAAATCCAGAGCTTTCAAATCAGGAGTTTGAAACAACAAAAAAATTAAGGTATTACTTAGAAAAAGCGAATATTCGCATATTAGAGCTAGGCGCAAAAACTGGTGTTATTGCTGAAATTGGTTCAGGCTCACCAGTCTTAGCCTTAAGAGCCGATATTGACGCCCTACCCATTTTTGAACAATCAGATTGCCAATACCGTTCAACCCAAAAAGGGGTAATGCATGCTTGCGGTCATGATCTGCATACTTCTGTTTTAATGGGAGCAGCTTACTTATTGAAAGCCAATGAAGAGCATTTGAAAGGAACGGTTCGATTACTTTTTCAACCGGCTGAAGAAAATTTTAGTGGTGCATTACATTTCATAGAAATTGGTGCGCTTAATGGCGTTGATGTTATTTTAGGAATGCACAATAATCCTAATTTAACCATTAACCAAATGGCTTCACGAGCTGGCCCCTTTTCAGCAAACGTTGACCGAATTGAAATCACAATAAAAGGTGTTGGAGCCCATGCGGCAAGGCCTGAGTCAGGTATTGATCCAATTGTTATTGGTTCACAAATTATTAGTGCTATCCAAACAATATCAAGTCGTACAATAAGCGGTCTTGATGCTGTGGTTGTCAGCATTACAAAATTCTTAGGAGGGAACACATGGAATGTCATTCCTGAAATTGTTGAGATGGAAGGCACTGTAAGAACGCTAACTCCTGATATAAGGTTAAAAGTCAAACAACAATTAAAAAGCATTGTTGAAAATATTGCACTTAGCATGGGAGCCAAAGCAGAGTTGAGATGGTTTGATGGCCCGCCATCAATCATAAATGTTGCTAAGTGGGTCGATTTTTGTCAAAAGATTGCCAAACAACAAGGTTATGACGTTGTTGATTTTCAACCGCAACTTGGTGGTGAAGATTTTGCCCACTATTTGCATCATGTACCTGGCGCATTTATCAATCTTGGTTCACAAAGCCCTTACGCCCTACATCATCCAAAATTTTTAGTTAATACTGACATGATAATGCCAGCAGCCAACTATTTAGCCAATCTCGCTAAGCAAGGATTAATTGAAGTAGCACAACATTGATAGGTATCACATAATGATAAAATTTGAAAATGTATCGAAACAATACGAACGAAATGGAGTTACCACCCAAGCATTACAAAACATCAACTTAACTATCCAAAAAGGCGATATCTACGGCATTATTGGTTATAGTGGTGCAGGAAAAAGTACGCTAGTTCGTCTGATAAACTTTCTTGAAAAACCAACTCAAGGCAATGTTGTTATTCAAAACCAACCATTGAATCAGTTATCAAACTCTCAATTACGCCAAGTTCGCCGTAAAATAGGCATGATTTTTCAACATTTCAATTTACTTGAATCCAAAACCGTATATGAAAATGTGGCGATCCCTCTAGTCCTCATCAAAAAAGATAAACAAACGATTAAACAGAAAGTTCATGAACTGCTCGAATTTGTTGGATTAAGCGATAAAGCTAATAGCTACCCTAAAGAGCTATCAGGTGGACAAAAGCAACGTATTGGAATTGCTCGGGCCTTGGCGAACGATCCCGATATTTTGCTTTGTGATGAAGCCACATCGGCACTCGATCCACAAACTACTCAAGCTATTTTGGAATTAATAAAAAAAATTAATGATAAATATAAAATAACTGTCGTTCTAATTACCCATGAAATGCATGTAATACAGCAAATATGTCACAAAGTAGCAGTTATGGAAAAAGGTAAAATTATCGAACATGGCAATGTGCTTGATGTTTTTGGTCATCCAACGCATAAAACCACACAAAAATTTGTTAGTTCAGTTATTAATGACCAAATCCCTGAAGGTGTTGTTGAAAATCTGCTAAAAATTGAGGGTGATAAACATAATATTAAGTTGTTTAAGCTTGAATTTTTAGGTCGTTCGGCCTCAGAGCCGGTTATGAACGCATTGATCTTACAGCAGAAAGTAGTAGTGAATATTTTATTTGCCCATATGTCTGAAATCGAAAAAACGGTATTAGGCAGTATGTTTGTTCAATTAAAAGGAAGTGATAATAATATCGAACAATCAGTGCAATTTCTTCGCGAAAATGGGGTTAACGTTACAGAAATCAAACATTGGGAGAACAACTAATGGGAATAGTCAACGATTTTATCAATTATATAAATACTAATTTTCTAACCAGAGTGACCGTTGAGCAATATGCACAAGCATCATTAGACACATTATATATGGTTGTTTTTTCATTAATATTAGGCGCATTAATCGGTGTTCCATTAGCGATATGCTTAGTCACCACCCGACCATCCGGTTTACTCGAAAATAAACGGGTTTATCAGATTATTAACCCAATTATTAATTTTGTTCGCTCATTACCTTTTATTATTTTACTCTTTTCACTTCATTCATTTACTTACTTTATAGTTCGTACATCAATCGGTACGACAGCTGCAATTGTGCCCTTAACTTTTTATGTTGCTCCTTATATTGCTCGGCTTGTTGAAAACTCATTATTAGAGGTAAAAAGTGGTATTATTGAAGCAGCTGAATCGATGGGCGCAACGCCAGTACAAATTATTTGGCACTTTATGCTACCAGAAGCATTTAGTTCATTGATTTTAACTTTCACAACCGCCACAATTGGTTTGATTGGGGCAACAGCAATGGCAGGGGCTATTGGCGCAGGTGGTATTGGAGATGTCGCCTATTCGCAAGGTTATCAACGTTTTGATGATACCGTCATTTATATCTGTGTTGTGATCTTAGTTATTGCAATACAAATTGTACAAAGCATTGGTAATTATTTGGCACGCAAGGCAAGACACGAATGATCCCAACTAATTAAACCCTATTGCAACACTTTATACTGGCGTTTACTTCAAAACGCCACTATTTACCACAAAAAATCAATAAATATAATTCAATATTCTCAGATAGTTAAAATATTAAAAAAGTTTTAGCATAAAATGACGAACAAATAAATTCAGCATATTTTATGATTACCATCACTAAATCAGCTACTTGGTTAATACATTTATTTATTTGTAATAATCAAGTAAAATAACCGACATTTAATTATGGTAGTGTAGGAACTCATTGTGACCAACACATTACAACAAAATCTGGTCGAAATACACGATATGTCTTTTTATCGTGGGACTCGTCCAATTTATAAAAATATGAACTTGACGGTTCCCAAAGGCAAAGTTACCGCAATTATGGGGCCATCGGGAATAGGTAAAACTACACTATTAAGACTGATTGGCGGGCAACTTAAGCCACAATCAGGTCAAATCCTATTTGATGGTGAAGATATACCTAGTATGACTCGTTCAAGGTTATATGAAGTCCGTAAAAGAATGAGTATGTTATTCCAATCTGGGGCTCTATTTACTGATTTATCAGTATTTGATAATGTTGCTTATCCATTAAGAGAACATTTTAATTTACCAAAACCTATTTTACATAATTTGGTATTAATGAAATTACAATCAGTAGGACTTCGTGGTGCAGCTAACATGATGCCTTCAGAACTATCTGGTGGAATGGCACGGCGGGCAGCATTAGCCAGAGCAATAGCACTCGATCCTGATTTAATCATGTTTGATGAACCTTTTGCTGGGCAAGATCCTATATCCATGGGCGTAATTGTCAAACTTATATCTGAAATTAACCAATCACTTGGATTAACCTGTATTGTTGTTAGTCATGATGTTAGTGAAGTATTAAGTATTGCTGATTATGCTTATATTGTTGCTGAACAACATATTATTGCTGGCGGTACATCTGAAGAATTACGAAATAATGATGATTTACGAGTAAAACAATTCCTTGAAGGATTAGCCGATGGCCCAGTACCATTTCATTATCCTGCCGATGATTACAAATTAGACCTAAGTAGAGGTGCAAACTAATGTTAAACTTAATTGCAAAACTTGGGCGATCAATAATCAATATTATCGCGATGCTAGGTCGCTCAGGCGTAATGCTATTTGGTGCACTTATCGGTAAACCTCAATTTGGCAAACAATTCCCATTACTTGTTAAACAATTTTACTTTGTCGGTGTACAATCGCTATCAATTATTATTGTATCAGGTCTTTTCATAGGAATGGTACTAGCACTACAAGGTTACTTTATTTTAACCACCTTTGGTGCTGAAGCCAGTTTAGGAATGCTAGTCGCACTTGCGCTGTTGAGAGAACTTGGGCCTGTAGTAGCAGGATTACTATTTGCAGGCCGTGCCGGCTCAGCGTTAACCGCTGAAATTGGTCTAATGAAGGCCACCGAACAATTATCAAGCATGGAAATGATGGCGATCGACCCATTAAGACGAATTATCGCGCCAAGATTTTGGGCTGGATTTTTTTGTATGCCGTTTCTAACAGCAATTTTTGTCGCTGTTGGCATTTTAGGTGGTGTATTAGTAGGTGTTGATTGGAAAGGTATTGATGCAGGATTTTTTTGGTCATCCATTCAAAGTAATGTCGATTGGTGGCACGATTTAGGCAATTGTTTTATTAAAAGCTTTGCATTTGCAATCGCTAGTACTTGGATTGCTCTATTTAATGGCTATGATTGTGTGCCAACATCAGAAGGAATCAGTCGGGCAACAACGAACACCGTTGTCTATTCATCATTAGTTATTTTGGGGTTAGATTTTATTTTAACCGCATTAATGTTTAGTAATTGAGGTCATTAAACATGAGTCGTAAAGTTGAAATTACAGTAGGGTTATTTATGGTGCTGGTTATCTGCTCAGTGCTATTTTTATGTTTTAGGGTTACCGATCCAACGTCTTTCGCTCGTCATAACTCCTACCGTGTTTATGCTGTATTTGATAACATTGGTGGATTAAAAGTAAGATCACCAATTAAAATTGGCGGTGTAGTGATTGGTCGTGTAAGTAATATTAGTCTTAAATCAGAAAAAGGTGCAACGTATAAACCTTATGTCACTATGGATTTAGATGCTCAATACAATAGAATTCCAAGTTCTAGCTCACTTTCAATCAAAACTTCTGGCCTATTAGGTGAACAATTTATTGATATCAATTTTGGATTAGATCAAAGCATTGAACATGAACTTGATTCATTAGATTCTGATACCACTACAACAACGAGTAATAGTAATAATAAACCAGCTTATCTTATAGATGGTTATGTCATTAACAATACAAAACCAGCCATGGTGATCGAAGACTTGATTGGACAATTTTTATATAGCACTGGCGGATCATCAGATAAAAAACAAGATACCAATGATAGTAAGGAGTAACTATGTTAACCAAATTTAAACAAGCCCTTTTTTTAGTACTTGCATTAGTAATAAGTTCTTCAGCATTTGCAAACGATCCTTATAACGATATGCAAGTTGCTGCTGACAAAATATTTAGTACGATGAAAGCTCAATCAGCATCAATTAAGTCAAATCCAAATAAACTTAAAGATATTGTAAGAGCGGATTTATTGCCTTATGTCCAAGTTAAATATGCAGGCGCATTAATTTTAGGTGATGCTTATAAATCAGCAACTGACGCACAACGAACAGCTTATTTCAAAGCTTTTGAAAACTATTTAGTTCAAGCTTTTGCTCAAGCACTTTCTATGTACAACGGTCAAACTTACCAAGTTGAAGCACCAAAAGATTTAACTAACAAATCACTTATTTCAATTCGCGTGCTTTTAAATCAGCCAGATAAAAATCAACAACCTATTCGTATCGATTTCCAATGGCGAAAAAATACAGTAACAGGTGAATGGAAAGCTTATGACTTAACAGCTGAAGGAGTAAGCATGGTTACAACTAAACAAAACGAATGGGCAGCTATTCTTCGCCAAAATGGAATAGATGCATTAACCAAACAATTAAATGATCTATCCAATCGCAAAATTGATCCAAACGCTAAACAAAAAGGTTAGTTCATTATGTCGCGAATCCAAGCAGAAAAACAACAAAATGCACTTAATTTAATCGGTGAACTTGATTTTCACTCTTTAAATGATTTATGGATTGCTCAAGATACACTATTAAGCAATGTAAGCCATATTGATGTATCTAAAGTAACACGGGTTGACTCTTCTGGACTCGCGACGCTTGTCTATTTTTGTAATCAATATAATGTAAAATTGACTGGGATCAGCCCACAATTACAAACACTCATTGAGCTTTATGATTTGCAAACAGTGATTAATCATTAAAAATGATGCAATTTGAGAGCTCAAAAACCCCGTTCCTCAACTTTTTTTTATAAAATAGTTAATACTGAGTTTAAATAATGGATAAACAAGAAATTATAGCTAAATTAAAAAATTCACTTAACCTTGACGATGTTCATGTAATGACAAATGATGGCAGCCATTTTCAAGTTATTGCCGTTGGTGAAATGTTTGCTGAATTAAGTCGAGTAAAAAAACAACAAGCTATTTATGCACCATTAGCGGAATTTATTAATGATAATCGAATCCATGCATTATCAATCAAAACCTATACACCAACTGAATGGCAACGTGAGCGAAAATTAATGGGTTTATAATTAACCCCCATGAACATAGAAACTTGAATAAAGTTTTTTTAGCCACATGTTTTATAAATAAACATAATCATTGCATAAGGTATTCCAGAATGACTAACCCACTATTAAGTAATTCATCATTACCCCTATTTTCACAAATCAAACCTGAGCATGTTTTACCAGCGATTAAAGAGACATTAAACAATTGTCGTAAAACGATTGAATCTGTGCTTGAACAAAATAGTGAATATACTTGGGATAATCTTGTTCAACCCATTGATGAAATGGATGAAAAATTTAGCCGAGCATGGTCACCGGTTAGTCATCTTAATTCAGTGAAAAACAGCCCAGAACTACGTGAAGCATATGAAGCTTGCTTACCTTTGCTATCTCAATACAGTACTTGGGTAGGACAACATAAACCACTATATAATGCCTATAAACAACTTAAAGATAGCAAACACTTCGAAAATTTAAGCAAAGCACAAAAAAAAGTAATCAACAATGCATTGCGGGATTTTGAATTATCGGGTATTGGATTGGCAGATGATAAACAAAAACGTTATGGTGAAATTGTTGCCAAACTTTCAGAATTATCATCTCAATATAGTAATAATGTATTAGATGCCACTATGGGCTGGTCAAAATTAATCACGAATATTGAAGATTTATCCGGAATGCCTGAAAGTGCCTTAGCCGCAGCTAAAGAACAAGCTAAGGCAAAAGAGCAAGATGGTTGGTTATTAACGCTCGATATTCCAAGTTATTTACCGGTAATGACTTATTGCGATAATCGAGATTTACGATTTGAACTCTATCAAGCATACAATACTCGAGCGTCTGACCAAGGACCTAATGCCGGTAAGTGGGATAATACAGAAATCATTAAACAAATTATATCGCTTCGAGCTGAACTTGCTCAGTTACTTGGTTTTGACACATATGCCGATAAGTCATTAGCAACTAAAATGGCTGAAACTGTAACGCAAGTTACCGCATTTTTAACCGATTTAGCAACCAAAGCTAAACCTCAAGGTGAAAAAGAATTAGCCGAACTTAAAAGATATGCTTATGAATATTTTGGTGCAAGTGATATCAAACCATGGGATATCGCTTATTACAGCGAAAAACAAAAACAACATCTTTATACCATCAATGATGAAGAACTTCGTCCATATTTTCCAGAGGATCGAGTTATTAGTGGATTATTTGAAGTCGTTCGTCGTATTTTTGGCATTACTGCAAAACAGCGTCATGATGTTGAAGTTTGGGCACCTGAGGTAAAATTTTACGATTTATATAATGCCAATGGTGAATTAAAAGGTAGCTTTTATCTTGATTTATATGCTCGTGAACATAAACGAGGTGGTGCTTGGATGGATGATTGTATTGGTAAAATGCGTTTTGCTGATGGCCATATCCAAAAACCTGTTGCCTATTTAACTTGTAATTTCAATCGACCAATCGGTGATAAACCAGCATTATTTACTCATAATGAGGTAACCACATTATTCCATGAATTTGGTCATGGACTACATCATATGTTAACTGAAATTGATGTGTCATCAGTGGCTGGTATTAATGGTGTTCCATGGGATGCCGTTGAATTACCGAGTCAATTCTTAGAAAATTGGTGCTGGCAGCCTGAAGCTTTAGAATTTATTTCAGGTCATTATCAAACTGGCGAACCATTACCACAAGAAATGCTAGAAAAAATGCTTGATAGCAAAAACTTCCAAGCTGCATTATTTATTCTGCGTCAGTTAGAATTCGGTTTATTTGATTTTAAATTACATAGCGAAAAAACACCTGATATTTTAGAAACTTTAAAACAAGTCAGAGAACAAGTTGCAGTAGTACCAACCGTAGATTGGGGACGATTCCCTCACGCATTTAGTCATATTTTTGCAGGAGGTTATGCCGCAGGTTATTACAGTTATCTATGGGCTGAAGTTTTATCTGCTGATGCGTTTTCTCGCTTTGAAGAAGAAGGTATCTTCAATGCAAATACAGGTAATGCTTTCCTGGATAATATATTATCTCAAGGTGGCAGTGATGAACCAATGACATTATTCAAAAATTTCCGTGGTCGTGAACCGCAACTTGAGGCATTACTTCGTCACTATGGCATCCACTAAAGTTAACACTGCTCAGCTCAAAAAGTTAGCTGAGCAGTGGCTATTCAAGCATCCTGATCTTCCATTTACTCTCGTTAATCAAAACAATCAACTTGAGTTACAAAAAACTGATGAACCTAAATTAGGCGCAATCGCGGTTAATTTTGTGTCTGGTGCGATGGCTCATCGTCGTCAATTTGGTGGTGGTCGTGGTGAAGCGATAGCTAAAGCTGTTGGCGTTAAAGGTAATTATTTACCCACTATTATTGATGCAACAGCTGGATTAGGACGAGATGCATTCGTATTAGCTTCCATTGGTTGCCATGTTACTATGTTTGAGCGACATCCTGTAGTTGCTGCCTTGTTAGAAGATGGGCTTAATCGTGCTTATCAAGATCCAATCATTGGTCAGCAATTACAAAAGCTGTTACATTTAATTTATAATTCAAGTTTACTTGGGCTCAATTCACATCAAGAAAAACCTGACGTTGTTTATCTTGATCCGATGTTTCCGCATCGACAAAAAAGTGCATTAGTGAAAAAAGAGATGCGCATTTTTCAACAATTAGTTGGTAACGATCTCGATGCAGAAAGCCTACTTGAACCCGCAAGACGATTAGCTAAAAAACGCGTTGTGGTTAAACGACCTGATTATGCACCATTTTTAGCCAATCAAAAACCAGCGGCGGAAATTAAAACTAAAAATCATCGTTTTGATATTTACACACCATGTTTATAGGAATAGTATTTGAATATGCGACTGGATAAATTTCTAGCTCACCATCTAGGGGTAAGCCGAACAATAGTCAATAAAGAACTGAAAGCCCAAAAGGTAACTGTTAATGGAGCTGTTGTAAAATCAGGTGCTTACCATATCTCAGATGATCAAATTGTAGAATATGATGGTTTCGAAATTATACCTATTACCGAAAATCGTTACTTCATGCTCAATAAACCACAAGGTTATATTTGTTCTACTGATGATCCTGATCACCCAACTATCCTCTATTTTATTGATGAGCCTATGTCTGAAAAGCTGCATTCAGCAGGTCGACTAGATTTAGACACCACTGGGCTAGTTTTATTAACCGATGATGGTAAGTGGTCACATCGCATAACTTCTCCTAAACATCATTGTGAAAAAGTTTATCAAGTAACCGTTGAGCAACCTCTTAATAATGATCTTATTGAGATATTTAAACAAGGTATTCAGCTAAAAAGTGAAAAAACACTTACTCAACCAGCTAAATTAGTTATTCTTGATGATTACCATGCAGAACTTACAATAAGTGAAGGCCGATATCACCAAGTAAAACGAATGTTTGCAGCTGTAAATAACCATGTCACCCAGTTGCATCGTAAACAGATTGGCAATATTATTCTTGATATACCTGAGGGCGAATACCGCCCTCTTACTCAAGATGAGATCAATTCGTTTAATTAGCCGTTTGATTCTTAACTAATGTTTTCTTTTACTAGGTTTTATTGTTAAAACTTAGTAACTTTGTATCCAAAGGAATGACAACGTGCAAACACAAGAACCACAAGTAGAAATTAAAGTTTCTAAACAAGCACTTATCTTTATTCTTGGTTTCATTTCAATGTTAATGCCATTATCTATTGATATGTATTTACCAAGTATGCCAACTATTGCGAACAAATTTAATGTCGCCGATTCAACTGTGCAGTTGACAATCAGTTTCTATTTATTAGGATTTTCATTAGGTCAGCTTTTGTTTGGTCCACTCACCGATAGTTACGGACGAAGAAAAGTTTTAACTACTGGACTAATTATTTTTATAATTGCAGCATTATGTTGTGGTCTTGCTGCTAATATAAATCAGTTAATCACAGCCCGATTTTTTCATGGAATAGCAGCATCAGCAACCACTATTGTTATTAATGCATTAATGAAAGATATCTATCGCGATCGTGATGATTTTTCTAAAATGATGTCTTTTGTAACATTGATATCGAATGTTGCCCCATTACTCGCACCGATTATTGGTGGTTTTATTCTTTATTGGTTCGATTGGCAAGCTAACTTCTATGCACTTTGCTTAATGGCGATTATTTGTTTTGCATTAGTAACAATCAATATCCCTGAGACATTAGCCAAATCCAAACGTGATAAATTCAGTATAATTCGAATTTTAAGCAACTTCATTGCCCTATTTAGACATAGACAAGTGTTTACTTACATGATGATTGGTGCATTTTCCGGAGCCGGATTATTTTCATTTCTAAGTTTAGGACCATTTGTCTATATGAACTTACATGGTGTTGCATCAACCAATTTCGGCTATTACTTTGCTATTAATGTTATGGTCATGGTTTCAATGAATACACTCAATAGCCGTATTGTAAAACGGGTTGGTTCTATTAAGATGATTCAGTTAGGCTTACTCCTCCAATTTATTACAGCCATAGGTATGGCTACAGTGAGTATATTTGACTTAGGTTTTGTCTTTTTAGTGGCATGTATTGCTGGTTATATCGGTTGTATTTCAACCATAGGTGGTAATTGCATGGCTGTAATACTCGATTATTATTCTCATATAGCAGGCACAGCCTCCTCGCTTGCAGGCACCATCCGCTTTGCCGTCGCTGGCGCTATCGGAGTCTTACTTTCAACACTCGTTTCAACTCATAATACAGCAACTGTTACGAATAATTTAACAGAATGGCTAATGGTTGGCTCAATGGTTATCTGTAACTTTTTTGCGGCTGGATTGTTTTTGAGTGTCAAAAATATAAAAAGGAATTAACCATGATTTATCAATTAGAAAATCTAAAACCACAAATTAATTCTAAGTGTTTTATTGCTAAATCAGCAGACATCATTGGTGATGTTATTTTAGAAGAAGGCGTATCTATATGGTTTAACGCAGTTTTGCGAGGTGATATCGCAACGATTCATATTGGTAAAAATAGTAATGTTCAAGATAACAGTACTATTCATACAGAAACTGACATTCCCTGTATTGTTGGTGAGAATGTCACCGTTGGCCATAATGTTATTTTGCATAGTTGTAATATTGAGGATAATAGTTTAATTGGTATGGGAAGTACTATTTTAAACAATGCTAGAATTGCCAAAAACTGCCTAGTAGGTGCTAACTCACTAGTTACACATAGTCTGCCCTATGAGGAAGGTTGTTTGATTATGGGGTCTCCAGCTAAAATTATTCGTAAACTCACAGATGAAGAAATTCAAGCAAATATTAAAAATGCTCAACATTACGTGTTGAATGCAAAAAGATTTAATCAAACCTTAACGCTATCGAATTAATAGTTGCTAATAAATTAGTTTTTATACACCTTTCACGCTATGAGTAGGTTCAATTTATGATAAAATACTCAAAATTTTTAATTAAGATAGTTTTTAGGTACGTGTTTGAAAAAATCTAAAATTACAAGAAGACAGATTGTTGCACAATTAATTCTATTATCATTAATAGGCCTGTCTGTTTACTTATTTTTATCACTGTTTACTTACAACCCATCAGATCCTGGCTGGTCACGTACAGCTTGGCACTATCCTATTAGCAATTTAGGCGGTTATATTGGTGCATATATTTCTGATATCTTATTTCAGTTTTTTGGATTAATCGCCTATAGTTTACCGGTTATTATTATCTTTTTTTGTTTACAATTAATGGGTTACTTTTACCGTCATGCCAGTGATCCTATTAACTATTTTAGTGTTTCATTCCGAATTATCGGCATTTTAGCTTTTGTACTTAGTTGTTGTGGTTTTTTTGCCCTTAATATTCGCGATCCAGAACAATTCCAAGCAGGTGGTTATTTAGGTTCGATAGTAATTGAAAGCCTTCTACCTGTTATGAGTAGCTTAGCTACCTCTCTAGCTTTGCTTGCAACAACACTAGCGTGTATTACGCTTTTAACTGGTTTCTCTTGGCTTTATCTGTTTGAAAAAATTGGTGCGTTAGTTATGTTCATCTTGTCACCAATAAAATGGTTATTTACTCCGGATAAAGTTTCACAACCAGCTGATTCGAATCAAGAAGACAAATTAACAACAGAAAAACAGCCACAGTTTGATCTACCTATTGATGTTGATAGTAGTGATAATAGTGACTCAACCAAATCGGCGACAGAATCAAATATTAGTACAACTAAACCTATTTCATTAAAAGATGATGAAGTATTTATAAAAACCGCTGCTCAATTATTGCAATCTATTGAGGCAAATACATCTCCTAACGAAACCAACCAACCGACTAAAGATATATCTAAAAAAGAAATGGATCCTGACGCGATTTTAGCGCGAATGGAAACTATTTTGAAAAATATGAATGAAAGCACCACGAGTGATATGAGTTCAACAGAATCTGATGGAGAAATTAATAGTCGTGAGGCCTTAGAACCTTTTGAAGAAGATAAATACGCTATTGCCGATGCACCAAGTAAACCTTTATTCACTATGGAGCATAATGAGCCAAAAATTAATCTAAATCATATTGCATCTCAAGATTCAGTTGATCCAATTGTAATCGAACCTTTAGCGGAAACATCACCAAGTATTACACCTGAATATCATAATACTAATGATATTCCAGCCGAATTTGAGATACCCGAAGATGTTGATATATCACTTCTTAAAGAAGAAAACCCTCTCATTGATGACATATATCAAAATGAGGTAGTAAACGAATCAAATGAACAACAAACTAAAAATGAAATAAAAGAAGTTACGGACGAGGATGAGGATGAGGATGAGGAAGAAAGCCTTATTCATCCTTTGCTAAAACGCAATGATAAGCCTTTACCTAAACCAACAACACCGTTACCTTCGTTAAATTTATTAACGCCACCACCAACAACTCGAATTGAAGTTGACCACGCGGCATTAAATGCAATGTCAGAGCAAATCGAAAAAAGCCTCTCTGATTATCGAGTAAAAGCTAGAGTTGTCGATTATTTACCTGGCCCCGTTATTACTCGCTTCGAAATTGAACTTGCACCAGGCATAAAGGCAGCAAGAATTTCGACACTTGACCGAGATTTAGCACGCTCATTATCAATGCCTTCAGTACGGGTGGTCGAGGTTATTCCAGGTAAACCGTATGTCGGAATTGAATTACCAAATAAAAATCGACAAACTGTTTATTTCAGAGAAGTATTAGATAGTCCACAATTTAAAAATGCACAATCTCCTTTAACAATTGTATTAGGAAAAGATATCGCAGGACAATCAGTGGTTGCAGATTTAGCTAAAATGCCACATTTATTGGTTGCAGGAACGACCGGTTCAGGTAAATCAGTAGGTGTTAATGCCATGATATTAAGCATTTTATACAAATCACAACCTGAAGATGTTAGGTTTATAATGATTGATCCTAAAATGTTAGAACTATCTATCTATGAAGGGATTCCTCATCTATTGACTCAAGTAGTAACTGATATGAAAGATGCGGCTAATGCTCTTAACTGGTGTGTTAATGAAATGGAGCGTCGCTATCGATTGATGTCAGCATTGGGCGTTCGTAACATTGCTGGTTTTAACGAAAAAATCAAACTTGCCGAAGAAATGGGACGACCAATTCCAGATCCTCTTTGGAAACCCACTGATAGTATGGATCTTGAAATGCCAACGCTTGAAAAACTTCCATATATTGTGGTTATGGTGGATGAATTCGCCGACTTAATTATGGCCGTTGGAAAAAAAGTCGAAGAGCTCATTGCACGACTTGCACAAAAAGCTCGAGCGGCTGGCATCCACTTAGTGCTTGCAACCCAACGCCCATCAGTTGATGTGATTACTGGTTTAATTAAAGCCAATATACCAACTCGAATAGCATTTACTGTTTCAAGCAAGATTGATTCACGTACAATCTTAGATCAAATGGGGGCTGAATCACTTCTAGGTATGGGTGACATGCTCTATTTAGCACCAAATAGCTCAATTCCTATTCGTGTTCATGGCGCATTTGTACGTGATGAAGAGGTTCATGCAGTTGTGCAAGATTGGAAAGCGCGTGGCACACCTAAATATATCGAGAATGTAACAGTTTCAACTGATGATAATGAAGGTAATAGCTTCGATATGACCGACGAAGAACTCGATCCACTTTTCGATCAAGTAGTAGCATTTGTGGTTGAAACCCGTCGAGCATCAATATCTAGCGTCCAACGCAAATTTAGAATTGGTTACAATCGCGCTGCACGAATAGTAGAACAAATGGAAGTTGAAGGCATTATAAGTGCGCCAAGTCATAATGGTAATCGCGAAGTACTTGCACAAGCATCACCTAATGATTATTAGGCTAAATTTCAACAGTAAAACCATTTAACTAATAAGATAGTGTGTCACTATATAAAATTTTAAGAGGTCTACTTTCTAAATTTTAACCAGTAAATCATTGATAAAATTGCGCCTATTATTGCTATACCGGCTAAGGCAAAATAGGCGATTATCATCGACCATTTCAAACTAATTATTCCAACAATAATTGGAAATAGCGTCATACCTAGTGCATAAATAGCTTGAAATAATCCCATGGCAGCAGAACGGGCATACGATGGCACATCTATCATCGCTTCAAAATTTAAAAACGAAAATAGTATACCCGTCCCTATACCTGGGATAATTTGCAATAGAAGAATAATATAAACAGAAGAGACCTGAGGTACTAAAATACAATAAAGTGCTAGTAATAGAAAAGATAAAATTACCCAGCTTGAAATTCTCATCAGATTAATCCACTTAGTCGCCCCCAATTTAGCAAATAGAACTGAAGATAACATATAGACAATTGAAGAAATGCCAATTAAAAAGGCATTCCCCCCTAAATCACTCAATATCTGATTAGTAAAAGACATTGTGGTAGACATTTGAATGCCTTGCTGAATTAAAGCAAGAAATGAGAAAAACAGTAATTTTCGATTACATAATGCGCTAAACAAAAGATGATAGTTAAAATCATGATGGATCTTTTCCGGATATTTTAGCTTTATTGCTAAAATAAAAGCCAATAACCCGCTAAAGCAACTAAGCACACAAATTCCTACCATATGAATATAATCATACAATAATGTACTTGTTAAAAAGGCTAAAAACACACCTAGATTATTAACCATTATAATTAAACTAGTTGCATACCCTTTTTTAGATTTGGGATAAAAACCTAAAAAAAGCACCATAAAAGAGATCCACATTGCACTGGCGAAACCTGAAATTATATTACCAACGAGAAAACCAGTTCCATTCGGTTCAATAATACGAATCACCGATGCAATTCCAGCAAAAAAGGTGCCTAATACAATAAAAATTTTATGTTTCTCTTTTACATTGGCTAATAAACCAACCGGCAATCTTAAGAATAATTGCGAAAATCCATAAGCACTAACCACCATTCCGATCATAGTAGTCGATATATTTATCGCCGCAAGATAAGGGGTTTGATAAGGAATATAGATATATTGTGCATACCAGAAAAAAAACACAATACACAACAATAAATAAGACTTCTTCTTGGCTGACTTCATTTATCCACAATTTTAATACTGATAATTTTTGCTCTAAAAATATATCTAAATAAATTATTTAGCAATAATTATGACAAACTTGTCTAATTTTTTAAACTATGCTAGCTTGAAGTGAATTAAAAAGTGATAAAAATTGATCTTACTAAATTCATAATACAAACATCTTAACTTTATGATTTATATAATAATGATAATTTTTAGTGTATTAAGCTTTTTTATCAATGAATAACCATTCTTTAAGTAATGGAGAAAATAATGGACTATCAAAAAATTGCACAGCAAATACTCGAATTAGTCGGCGGTAAAGAGAATATTATCAACTTAACACACTGCTTTACTCGCTTACGGTTTCAATTAAATGACAGTAAAAAAGCTAATCGCGAAAAATTATTACAGACAGAAGGTGTGATTTCCGTTGTTGAAAGTAGTGGACAATACCAAGTAGTACTAGGCAATAAAGTCACCAAAATTTATGAGCAACTTCTCCCTCTAATTGGCGAGTTAGAACAAAGTAATCAAACGGAACCTAAAGTTTTATTAGGGGTAAAAATACTTAATGCTTTTGCAGCTATTTTTACACCAATCATCCCTGCTATTGCAGCATCAGGTATGTTAAAGGGAATTTTAGCTATAGCGGTTATGATAGGTAATTATTACTATCAAACTGATATCAAAACTTATAACACCTACACGATTTTACATGCTGCATCAGATGCAGTTTTCTACTTCATGCCAATAATACTTGGCTATACCGCTGCTAAAGTATTTAAAGCACATGAATTTATATCAATGATAATTGGTGCAACATTATGTTATCCATCAATTGTCAATTTAATGACAAGTAAAACTGAAGTCACTCTGTTTACCATTGAATTAACCAAAGCAAGTTACACGTCTAGCGTTATCCCAATTATATTAGCGGTATTTATTTTAAGTTATGTACAAAGATTTTTGGAATATATTATCCCTGAAGTATTAAAAATTATCATGGTGCCAACTTTTTCATTACTTATCATGATACCAGCTACTTTACTTATTTTCGGTCCTATTGGCATCTATATTGGCGAATTTATAAACTGGATCTATTACTACATTATGGGTGTTAGCCCTATTTTATTAGGTGCATTTATTGGTGGTATATGGTGTATTTTAGTTATCTTTGGCGCACATCGTGCTATTGTACCAATCGGCATTAATGACGTAGCTCAAACTGGACGCCAGAACTTACTTGCTTTCGCTGGAGCGGCGAACTTTTCACAAGCTGGAGCCGCATTAGGTGTATTTTTCAAAACCAAAAATAAAAATTTAAAAACCGTTGCCGCATCGGCAACAATCACAGCCTTGTTCGGCATTACCGAACCCGCGATTTATGGCGCTAACTTAAGATTGAAAAAACCAATGATTTGTGCAGTTGTGTGTGGTGCACTTGCTGGAGGATTAATGGGTTGGGGAGGATCTTATGGTACAGCCTTTGCCAACCAAGGGGTATTAACAATACCTGTTTATGCGGAAGCAGGTACAAAAGCGTTCTTATGCTATTTAATTGGTATAGGCTTTGCATTTTTTGGTTCATGCATTATGACGATGATTGTTGGATTCAATGACATACCAAACGAAGAAGAATCAAAGACAATTCGAACTCCATTAACCACTGATACAACTATTCTATCACCTGTTGAAGGCGAGGTAATCCCTTTAAATCAAGTCAAAGATGAAGTATTTGCTTCAGGAGCGATGGGCAAAGGGATAGCGGTTTATCCTAAGGTAGGAGAAATAGTTGCTCCAGCAGATTGTACAGTATCAGTACTCTACCCTACTTTACATGCTATTGGTCTAACATTAGATAATGGTATTGAACTGTTGATTCACATTGGAATTGATACCGTTAAATTACAAGGTAAATATTTTCAATCCTATGTACAAGCAGGTCAACACATTACAAAAGGAACCAAAATAGTTTCATTTGATATTGATAAAATAAAAGAATTCGATTTAACGACTTCGGTTATTGTCGCTAATTCGGATCAATATAAAAATATAGAATATTGTCAAGAAGATCACGTCAGTAAAAAAGACAATTTATTATTTATTCAAGTTTAGAGGTTAATATATGAAAGCTTTTGCTAAGGATTTTTGGTGGGGAGCATCATCTTCTGCCTTTCAAATTGAAGGTGGATGGGATGCTGATGGAAAAGGGATGACCGTTGCTGATTATAACTCATTTCAACGCTCTGCTATACAAGCCGATAGTAAAGTAGCAAGCGACTTTTATCATCATGTAGAAAGTGATATTGCTTTATTTAAAGAGTTAGGATTAAAGACTTATCGTTTTTCAATATCATGGGCACGTATTATTCCTGATGGGGACGGTGAAATAAATCAAGCTGGGATTGATTTTTATAATCGAGTAATTAACGAATTAATCAAAAATAATATCATTCCATTTATTACTCTTTATCACTTTGATTTACCATTTGCCTTAGTTGATAAATATAATGGTTGGCAAGACCGCCGTTGTGTCGATGCGTTTAGACGCTATGCTCAGGTCTGCTATAAAGCATTTGGTGATCGGGTAAAAAACTGGCAAATCAATAATGAACAAAATTTGATGATTCGTGTTAATGAACGAATGAACATGTACAAAGTCGCACCAGCCGACACAGAAAAAGTGAGAGCTCAAATGGATTATCACATGTTTGTTGCTCATGCGATGGCAACAAATGATTGTCATGAACTAATTACTGGAAGCAAAGTAGGACCAGCGGTATCATCCACCATGACCTATCCTGCAAATAATAAACCAATGGATGTTTGGGCAGCTAAAATGAATGATAATTTTAAAACTAATTATGCCCTAGATATGTACTGTTTTGGTGATTATCCGGGATACTACAAACATTATTTGCAACGTTGTGGTATCTACCCTATTACACAACCAGAAGATGCCGAAATATTAAAACAAGCTAAACCGGATTTTATTGCCGTAAATTACTATCGAACATTAGTCGCAAGCTATTTACCGGAAGATGATGCTCATCCATTTGGCACTAAAGAAAAAGATATTGATTTCGATCTATATGGTTATTTCAAAATTGAGAAAAACCCAAATTTAACCGCATCTACTTATGGCGCACAAATTGACCCGATGGGGTTAAGACTAGTATTAAATGAATATTATCGTCAATATCATTTACCATTAATTATTACTGAAAATGGATTAGGTACTCCAGATACATTAACTGCTGACAATAAAGTACATGATGATTATCGAATTGATTATATCAAATCGCACATATTAGCTTGTCATGATGCAATTGAAGATGGGGTTGAACTATTTGGATATTGTCCATGGTCAGTAATTGATTTACTAAGTTCTCATCAAGGTTTCAAAAAACGTTATGGCTTTGTTTATGTTGATCGAGATGATCATGACTTAAAAACACTTAATCGAATTAAAAAAGATAGTTTTTATTGGTATCAGCAAGTCATCAAAGATAATGGTATTAAAGATTAAAAACAGGGATGGGCTATAAAAAAGCCCATCATGATAGTTGTTGAAACAAACAGCTATACTGGAAATGATTGTTTGCCTAATCTTGTCATAACTTCAAATATGAACTACATCATTTTATTAGCCTGATAATAATTCAGTTTTAATGTAAATTAGATGATTTATAGATATGGAGTGATATTGAATTTTTGAGTTGAGGAACGGGGTTTTTGAGGCAAATATAAACACTAATTTAACCACTTTAGTTAGTCAAAAAGTAAAATAGTGCATTATTATGAAAGTAAAAGAAAATAGGATTGATAAAATCAATTATTTCTCAATCCTATTGATTAGCAGATAAAATTTAGATTTGAGCTAGTGCTTGTTCTAAATCATTAAGAAGATCACTGATATCTTCAAGACCAACCGAAATACGTAATAATTGATCGGATATACCTGCGGTTTTACGTGCTTCAGCACTAATTCCTGAATGAGTCATAGTTGCAGGATGACAGATTAAACTTTCCACACCACCAAGTGATTGGGCTAATGTAAATATATTGAGTGCATTTAAAAATTTCGGCATAACATTAGCATCACCTACTAATTCAAAACTTAGCAGTGAACCAAAACCTTTTTGTTGTCTTTTCGCAATATCATGTCCAAGATTTGAAGGTAATGATGGATGAAAAACTTTTGCAATTTTAGGGTGATTTGCTAAAAATTCTACCACTTTTTGCGCATTTTCTTGCTGTAATTTAACTCTTGCTGCTAGCGTTCTTAAACCACGTAATAACAAATAACTATCAAATGACGAGGTAGATGTTCCGATATTATTAGCCCACCATAGTACATCCGTTGCTAATTGTTGATCTTTAAACACCAATATTCCAGCGAGTAAATCTGAATGGCCATTTAAAAACTTAGTACAAGAATGGCTAACAATATCAGCACCAAGCTCTAATGGTTTTTGTAAAATTGGCGTCATAAAAGTGTTATCGACTAAAACCAAAGCACCAACCTCATGAGCTTGTCGAGTGATCGCTTCTATATCGACAACTCGTAACAAAGGGTTACTTGGTGATTCAATTAAGACTAATTTAGGTTTTAAGCTAAGTGCTTCTTTCAAAGCAACAGAATCAGATTGGTCAACAAATTTTGTTTTAAAATAGCCTTTTTGACTCAAGCTATTAAACAATCGATAACTACCGCCATAACAGTCATGAGGCGCAACAACAACATCATTTGGACTAAGTAAGGCAACGCTAATTAGATGTATTGCTGACATACCGCAATTAGTTAAAATAGCATCCGCCCCACCTTCTAATTTAGCAACGGTTTCTTCGACTAATCGTCTACTTGGATTGGATTTGCGACCATAATCAAACTTCCTCGGTGTTGCAAACTCTTCATAACGATAACATGTTGAAGGCGTAATAACAGGAACTACGCTACCAAATTGATCATCTGTATTAATTCCACCACGAACAGCTATCGTGCCTTGGCTAAAATTAGTACCTTGTCTTAGATTTTTAGAATCACTAGCCATAACAACCTTCCTACCAAGCATTTTATATATCTAATAATTGTATAAGAATAGCACAATAAAAAAAGACGTCAACATGTCTAGACGTCTAACTATCTTGGTGTATAGATTGCAGCTAAATAAAAAAAACGCTAAAATTACCCACATTATTTGTGATGTGATTTGGTGAAAAATATGATGGAATGGAACGGCGATTATATCAGCCCTTATGCTGAACATGGTAAAAAAAGTGAACAAGTAAAAAAAATTACAGTCTCAATTCCGTTGAAAGTACTTAAAATATTAACTGATGAGCGAACAAGGCGACAAGTCAATAACTTACGTCATGCAACGAATAGTGAATTATTATGTGAAGCCTTTTTACACGCTTATACTGGTCAACCACTGCCTTGTGATGAAGATCTTCAGAAAGATCGTGATGATGGCATTCCACAACAAGCACAAAAAATGATGAGAGATTTAGGCATCGATCCGGATTTAATCGACGAATGATTGAATTAAAATAGAATAGTAGATACAAAAAAGGCGCTTAAAGCGCCTTTTTGACAACGTTAGTTTAGTAAAACTATTTTTTACCGCCAACCATTGCAAAACGTTGTTTGAATTTATCAACACGTCCGCCAGTTGCAACATCACGTTGTTTACCAGTATAAAACGGGTGACATTCACCACATACGTCAAGATGAATATCATGACCAATAGTTGAATGAGTTTTAATTGTGTTACCACAAGAACAAGTTGCTGTAATTGCAGTGTATTCTGGATGGATACCTTCTTTCATAATAAACCTCTAAAGTTTGTTCGTATCGCTATATAAACGGCTTAATCGCAAAATCTATACACCATACGAGTGTTAAATAACATGATAAGGCTGCGAATTATACGTCCTATATGAAAGATAATCAAGTAATAATCGACCAATCTAAACCGGTAATTGCCCGATAGTTACTTGAAGTTCAATCTTTTCTCCATTTCGCAAAACTAATATGGGGACGATTGTTCCTGGTTTCAACTCTGCAATTTGATCCATAGTTTCTACTATGGATTTTACTGGTTTATTATCAACCATAATTAATATATCATTTGCTTCAACGCCAGCCTGTAATGAAGGTCCTTCAGCATTGGTAACTAATATACCTAATACCTTCGGTAAATCACTAGGATTTTGCGTTGGGGCGAATTCTAACCCATCAATGCCAATATAACCTCGAATTACTTTCCCATCTTGAATTAATTTATCCATTATTTTAACGGCTAATGCTGTTGGGATGGCAAAACCAATTCCTTCAGGAACATCATTACCTAGATTTTTAGCAAATGTTAATGTATTAATGCCTACCAACTCACCTTTAGTATTTACTAAAGCTCCACCTGAATTACCATGATTAATTGATGCATCAGTTTGAATAAAGTTTTGTCGACGATATGGGCTTAATCCGTCACGCCCTGTCGCACTAATAATACCTTGGGTAATCGTTTGACCGATGTTGTATGGATTACCAATAGCTAAAACAACATCACCAATTTTGGGGTCTCGTTTAGAATTAATAGGTATGACCGGGATATTAGTTGCCTCTATTTTAAGCACAGCAATATCAACCAACTTATCGGAACCTACAGGTAATGCTTCAAAAATTCGACCATCTTGCAAGGCAACAATAATTTGTTCAGCTCCATCAACAACATGATAATTGGTAATGATATAGCCATACTCACTCATAATTACACCAGAACCTAGCGGTGTAATTGGGCCATCTTGTGATTGTTTTGGAACAGAATTAATCGATCGACTGTAGATATTTACTACTGCTGGAGCAGCAATCTTAACCGCGTCAGAATAACTCATAGGTTCTTCATTAAAAATAGATCTGGAAAAATCTGATTGTGTTCCATTTCTTAAAGAAGGGAAAATAATGAGTAACACTATCGCTAACACACCACCAATTAATATTGGCCAAAGAAACTTTTTAAGCATAATTATTATTATAAAGATGAGAATAATTGATAGGATTCTATCATATCTAACTGATGGTTAAAATGAAGTTTTCGTCGATGCAAAGCATCGACGATTTTTAGCTATATAATTACTTAGCGTAAGATAAGATATAGACGGCTATCTCCTCGGACAATATTTAAAGCGATTGCAGAAGGATTGCTATCAATCACTTTACGTAGTTCAGAAATACTATTAACTCTAGACTTATTGACCCCTGTGATAAGATCACCTTCTTGTAAACTTAAACGTGAAGCAGGAGAGTTTTTAACAATACTCTCAATTAATACACCTTTTTGTCCTTTTATATCACCATTAACAAGTGTTGCACCTTCAAGTGCTGGATGTAAAGATTTTGCTTCGGTACTGGATGCATCACCGTTTTTCAATTTAACCTCAACAGAAATCTCTTTGCCATCTCGAATCAAACCTAATTTAACTGTACGACCAGCTCCAGTTGTCGCGATTTTTGCGCGTAACTCTGCAAAACTATCAACCGGTTTACCGTCCATAGAAATGATGACATCACCAGATTTAATTCCTGCCTCTTTTGCAGCAGAATCATCTATAACTTCACTAACAAAAGCACCTTTTTGTACTTCAAGGTCAAAAGCTTTAGCAATATCT
Organism: Gilliamella sp. wkB72; assembly: GCF_001693745.1. Classification (NCBI taxonomy): domain Bacteria; kingdom Pseudomonadati; phylum Pseudomonadota; class Gammaproteobacteria; order Orbales; family Orbaceae; genus Gilliamella; species Gilliamella sp. wkB72. Next base: position 109,908 of record NZ_LZEI01000012.1, read on the forward strand.
GATGTTAATTCATTACCTTTTATACCTAAAACACCTCGTTTAACTTCACCATACTCAATAAGTTGAGACGTCAAACTTCTAACCATATTACTAGGTATAGCGAAACCAATTCCTACATTACCCCCACTTGGCGCAATAATAGCAGTGTTTATCCCAACTAGTTCACCATTTAAGTTAACTAAAGCACCACCGGAATTACCTTGGTTAATTGACGCGTCAGTTTGAATGAAATTTTCAAAGCCATCCATACTTAACCCACTACGAGCTAACGCAGAAATGATACCTGAAGTAACAGTTTGACCGATACCGAATGGATTACCAATCGCAACAACGTAATCACCAACTCGCGTTTTATCTGAGTCAGCAAGTTTGATTGAGGTTAATTTTTTTGCATTATCCACTTTTAATAAAGCAATATCACTTTGTGGATCTTTACCAATTAGTTTTGCTTGATATTCATGACCGTCATTTATTACTACCGTAATTTTATCGGCGCTATCAATTACATGATTATTGGTAACAATATAACCTTTTTCAGCATCAATAATGACACCAGAACCTAATCCCGAGAAAGGCCTAGATTGACTATCCGGATAGCCGAAAAATCGTCTAAATTCTTCCGGCATATTATTTTGCATTTGAGCAGTGCCTTCAACTTTAATACTTACTACCGAAGGTAAAACGGTTTCCAACATTGGTGCCAACGATGGTTGTTGTTGGTTATTATCCGTTGGTAAAAATGGAAATGCCGCATTGGCATTAGATAATGTAGCTAAACTTAAACCTAAACTTAATGCAATTATACTTAATAATTTTTTTGGTTTTCGTAAAGAATGACTCATCATAAAACTCTCTTATTTAAGAAATTTGATATTTAAAACATAAATAGCCTAATAAAACTAAGAAATGTTGAAAATTAATTAAGATTTCACTTCATCATTTTTGAATAATCCTGAAGGATTATCTGAATAGTCTTTAGGCTGCTTTTCAAGTGTTAATTCATTTTTGACACTGATATCATTATTGACGGCTTCTAAATCAATCATAGGCATATCATCAGAAGTTACAAATTGCCCAGAAGTTTCAGCAATATGTTGATATAAGCGACGAAAATCTTTGGCCATATTATCCAATATTTCAGCACTATGAGAAAAATGTTTAACCATCATCTGTTTTTGAGATGCTAATTCTTCTTGGGCTTGTTCCAATTCGCGTTTAACTTTGGCATATTTACGTCCTTTTTGAGAAACAAAATTGATGAAAATTATACCCACAATAAAACCAATTATTAGGCCGATGATAATATAGGTCATCATACTTTTATCCATATTTCACTCCTGTATCTTCTCATTTATTATTTCTAAATATTGTTTAGTTTATTTTGCATGGTTAGCAAGTTTTATCAATTGTTTTTTTAGTTTTTCAGGTGCTTGCTCAGCCAAAGCATTTAAATATATTGCTGTTTGAATCGTAATCACATTATTAATTTTAGCATTCTTATTTGAAAAATTAACTAATTGTGAGTTATTTGTCGCAATAGTGGGATTAATCTTATATTGAATAGAGGATAACGAAGGTAAGATTTTTTGACGTATACCTGAAATCAAATTACTTTGTTCGTATTTTATTCTTGTTAACCAGTTAGCTGAACTAACTTCAAGAATAAGAATACCTTGACGATAATTTGCGACTCTATATTGCTGATTCAACGGTGCTGGAAGCAATTCATCAATAACCTTCGTTAATTGACTCAGTGCTAATGTTCTTTCTTTTATTTGGGATAATAGAGCCCCTTGTGACAAAAGGCTGGTCAACATTTTTGGCTCATTATCACGCATGAATTAGGCTCATCCTTAGTTCTTGCTAAAATTAAAACAAATCTATTTATAATATAAATAACTCAATACTCAATAATTTACCTGATCTATTCAAAAAAGTCGTGTAAAAAAATAATATTTACACATTATTTGAACTATTAAAAATAAAATAAATAATAAGGCTAATTAAAATAATTAATCAATTTCAAAAAAATAGGTAGAATCAAAAATTTTGATCCTACCTATGTTAGTTATTATTAATTATTTGTTAGTTATCTAGTTATGATTAATTAGTGGTACTTTGATTAACTTGGTTCTCGCGAATAAATGTCCAAAGCACAATTGCACCGATTACATCAAAGAAAGCTAATGCAATAAAGAAAGGACCAAAACCAATTATGCCTACAAATGCACCAATGAAAAGGTTAAATATTAATTGACCTGTCCAAGCACAAGCACCGGCCATCCCAACTGCTGTAGCAACCTGATTTTTCTTAAATAAATCGCCGCCTAAAGTTGATGCAACAGTAGATAACAATTGATGTGAAAAACCACCAAGGCTGATTAAAAATACCGCTAAGTATGGGTTTTCAACAATACTAACAAAACCAATGGTCATCATTAACACAGCGCCGATGGTAAAGGTGATCAATCTTGAATTGATTAATGATATTCCACGGTCATTAAAAAACTTCGCAACAAAACCACTTGCTAAACAGCCTAGATCAGCCATCAAAAACGGTAGCCAAACAAACATAGCAATTTCTTTTAAACTAAAGTGTAATGTTTCAACGAAGAAAATTGGCACCCAAAAATTGATTGTCCCCCAAGCTGGATCTGCAAGAAAACGTGCAATACCAATACCCCAGAAATTACGCTGAGTAAGGATCGTTTTTAAAGATACTTTTTCTTTATCATTGTCTAAATATTTTTCTTGACCTGCTTCAATATATTCTCTTTCTTCAGGAGACAATATTTTTGAATCTTTAGGGTCACGATAAAAAATAAACCAAGCAAGAGCAGCAATTAATGCTAACGAACCAGAAACAACGAAAGCAAATTCCCAACCTTGGAATAAAATACACCAAGCGATTAGAGGGGGAGCTAACATAGCACCAAAAGATGTCCCCATATTAAACACACCTGATGCGATCCCTCTTTCTTTTGCAGGGAACCATATAGAGGCAGTTTTTATTCCTGCTGGGATAGCTGATGCTTCACTAAAGCCCATTACACCGCGCATGAAAGCTAAACCTTGCCATGTACCTGTCAATGCATGACCCATGGTTGCTAATCCCCAAATTACCGCACAGATAGCAAACCCAAGTCTTAGACCTATAGTATCAATAAAAAAGCCCATGATAGGTTGACCTATCGTATACGCTAACTGGAATGCGCTAACAATCCAAGAATATTGCTCTTTAGTAATACCTGTGGTTTCTAAAATTGTCGGCGCGGCAACTCCTAATGCCGTTCGATCAAGATAATTGATTATTGTAATAGCACAGACAAGTAAAATCATGTACCACCGAAATTTTGGAATTGTTCTCATTTTATTTCCTTCATCTTATTTATTGTTAATTCGTATTATTTAGAAAAATAATGATTTGCATTGTTAAAACAAATATTTCTAATCATGTTGCCAACTAATTCAAAATCTTCAGGAATTTCTCCATTTTCCATCCAATTCCCCACCATATTACAAAGAATTCGTCTAAAATATTCATGTCTTGTAAATGATAAAAAACTACGGGAATCAGTTAACATACCGACAAATTGACTTAATAATCCCATTTGAGAAAGTTGCATTATCTGACGTTCCATTCCATCTTTTTGGTCATTGAACCACCAGCCCGAACCAAATTGAATTTTTCCTGCAATATTTGAACCTTGAAAGTTACCAGCCATAGTCGCTAAGACCTCATTATCACGAGGGTTTAGACAATACAAAATAGTTTTAGGCAGTTCATCAGTTAAGTCCAAAATACCTAATAATGAAGAAAGTGGTTCAGCGATGGGTCTATCACCAATCGAGTCAAACCCAGCATCAGGACCAAGCATTTTAAACATTCGTTGATTATTATTACGCAAAGCTCCTAAATGTAATTGCATAACCCAATTACGTTTATGATATTGCTTACCTAACCAAACAAGTACTGCCGTACTAAATTGCGCAATTTCCAGTTCAGAAAGGGACTGATTAGCAAGACGTTTTGCTATTATTTGATCAAGCTGTTTTTCCGAAGGAATATCAGCATAACGGAGAATTTCGATGCCATGATCTGCAGCTTCACAACCATGTTGTTCAAAATGATCTAATCGTTTGGTTAACGCACAAAGTAATTTTTCAAAACTATTAATTTCAATATCAGTTACTTTTCCTAATTCAACAATGTAATCAACAAAGCCTGTTAGTTCTATTTTAAAAACTCTGTCTGGTCGCCAACTTGGTCTTACTTTAGTTTTAAATGAAGCATCTAAAGCGATTTGTTTGTGATATTCAAGTGAATCAATAGGGTCATCAGTTGTTCCTACTGCTTTGACATTCATTTGTGTCAAAATACCTCTGGTTGAGAATTCAGCAGTCGCTAATTTATCATTAGCCTCAGACCAAATTTTATCAGCTGTTTTTTCGTTAAGAAGAATATTTTTTATACCAAATGGTCTTTTTAACTCCAGATGAGTCCAATGGTAAATCGGGTTTCCAAGCGTTAAAGGAACAACTTTTGCCCAAGTAAGATATTTTTCATAGTCAGATGCATCACCTGTGATATATTTTTCATCAATTCCAGCTGTCCGTAACACTCGCCATTTGTAATGATCACCTGCTAACCAAATTTCAGCTAAATTACGGAAATTTTTATTTTCAGCAATATCTTTTGGTGGTAAATGGCAATGATAATCGTATATGGGTTGATCTTCAGCGTAATCAAAATAAAGCTTTTGTGCCGCATCAGTTTGTAACAAAAAGTTATCATCTAAGAATTTTTTCATTGTTTTTCTTTCCAATTTATAAAGCTAAATCCTTAATAGTCTGTTTAGCACCTTTTTTCATTAAAGAAAGATAATGTTCTGTTATTTTTTCTCTGAATAATGAATTGGCGGGTAAATCTGATCCAAAAACAGCTTCTAAACTTAATAACGAGTTAACTCTTTCTACCCCTTCATCACTCTCAGCAACAAGTTTTTTCAACTCATCAACCATTGGATCACGAATATCGATTACTTGTTTATGGTCATCAATACCACCAACATATCGCATCCAACCAGCTACCCCTAAAGCTAGTAATGAAAAATCAGAATTATGTTTAATATGCCAACGGATAGAATCAAGTATGCGTTGCGGTAGTTTTTGTGTACCATCCATAGCGATTTGCCATGTTCTATGTTTTAGTGATGGGTTACTAAATCTTTCAATAAGTTTTTCAGCATATTGTTGTAAATTAACGTGCGGTGGAACATTTAAGGTTGGTGCTTGCTGTTGCATCATTAACGATAAAGTCGCTTTTTTATAATTTGCATCATTCATACAATCATTGATATGCTCATAACCAGCTAAATAACCTAAATAAGCTAAGAATGAATGACTACCATTTAGCATTCGAAGTTTCATTTCTTCATATGGCACAACATTATCAACAAATTCAGCACCAGCTTCGTTCCAATTAGGTCGTGAAGTGACAAAATTATCTTCAATAACCCATTGAATAAATGGCTCACAAGCAATACCACACGGATCATACATGCCACCTAATACATCTTGAATTTCTTCTAAGGTTTCAGATGTTGCAGCAGGAACAATACGGTCAACCATCGTACAAGGGAAAGTTGTATTATTTTCAATCCATTTAGCCAGCTCAAGATCGCGAGCATTTGCTAAATCTAAAATAGCTTTCCTCAAAACTAAACCATTTTCTGGCATGTTGTCACATGATAAAGCCGTAAACGATTTCAATCCTCTTTGCATTCTTCTATATAAAGCTTCAACAATAACACCTGGCGCTGACATAGGTTTACTTGGAGAAGCTAAATCTGCTTTGATTAATTCATTATTCAAATCCAAACCAGTCCCACCAGGCAACATACAGTAACCTTTTTCAGTTACCGTTAATGAAACAATTTCGACAATAGGATCAGCCATTTTTTCTAAAATTGTTTCAATACCGTCTGTTGGTGCTAATAATGATTCTTTTACACTTCCAATAATATAGGCTTGTTTAGATGTCGCGCCTTTTTCAAGCACTGTATATAGATGATCTTGTTTTCTAATATCATTGATTAACTCTTCACCACCAACAATATTTACCTCGCAGATAGCCCAATCACTATTACCTTTATTCAATAAACGATCAGTAAATAGTGCCTGATGTGCTCTGTGAAATGCACCAAAACCTATATGTACAATACGAGCGGTCATTTTCTCCCTATTGTATAAAGGTTTATTTTTGATTGATTGTGGTATTTCTAATAAATTCAACATTTTATACACCGTAATTAACTAACTGCAATATTTATTGGTTAGACATATTTTCATTTGTTGACAAAATTTTCATCTTTATTTTTCAATTTTTGTGATTCATGTCACATTTTTTGGTTTATTTTATAGGGATGTTTGCTAAAATCTTTATAATGGCCGACAATATTGGTAAACCAATTTAAAGATGTAATGGATTTCTTTTATTATTAACTTAGAGGAGTTTAATAATTAGCGTATAATTATCTTCAATAAACTTAATAGTATTCTGAGGATTATAGATTATGCCAAGAGGCAAACGACTCTATCAAGAAATTGGTAATGAGTTAAAATTGTTATTAAAAAGTGGAACTTTTAAAATTGGTGACCGTCTACCACCAGAAAGAGATATTGCTGAGACCTTTGATGTTAGCAGAACGGTAGTTCGAGAAGCATTAATTATGTTAGAGCTTGAAAAATTAGTTGAAGTAAAAAAAGGCTCTGGTGTTTATGTAATTGGTTTACCAAGCGAGTTCTTGTCTGAAAAAGACAGGGAAATAGAAGAAGAGGATTTTGGTCCTTTTGAATTATTACAAGCGAGACAATTAATTGAAAGTAATATTGCCGCTTTTGCTGCCTCACAAATTGTAAAAGCTGATATTGTAGAGTTAAGAGCTATATTAGAACAAGAACGTCAAATTTTAGAACAAGATGTGCTTGATGACTATAGTGCTGATGAAATGTTTCATATTGCAATAGCTCGAGCCACAAAGAACTCAATACTTGAGCGGTTATTAGAAGATCTATGGACAAAACGTTCATCAAGTAAAATGTGGGACCAACTACAAAGTAGAATAACCGATCATAGTTATCGAAAAAAATGGTTATATGATCATGAAAAAATTCTACAGGCATTACAGTTGAAAGATGCAATGGCTGCACGCCATGCTATGTGGCAGCACTTAGAAAATGTTAAACAAACATTAATGACTGTTTCTGACAGTGAAGATCCAAATTTTGATGGTTATTTATTTGACTCTATACCGGTCACTATCGTTAACCAATAGAAACAAATATGCATTGTTTATGGATCTTCATTTTAGAATAATTTTGTAAATGAAGTATCTTTGAGGAGAATTTAAATGGAACAAACAATGCGTTGGTTTGGACCTAACGACCCTGTATCATTGGACGATATTAGACAATCAGGGGCAACAGGAATTGTTACAGCTTTACATCATATTCCCAATGGTGAAATCTGGACAATCGACGAAATTAAAAAACGAAAAAAAATGATTGAAGACAAAGGTCTAACTTGGTCAGTTGTTGAAAGTATTCCTGTTCACGAAGAAATTAAAACCCATTCTGGCAACGTTGAACAACATATTGCCAATTATCAACAATCAATTCGTAATTTAGCCGCTTGTGGTATTGATACTGTTTGTTACAATTTTATGCCAGTATTAGACTGGACTCGCACCGATCTAGGTTATGAATTATCAGACGGTTCAAGAGCTCTACGTTTCGATCAAATTGCTTTTGCTGCATTTGATATTCATATTTTAAAACGACCTAATGCCGAAAAAGATTATTCACAAGAAGATCAGATTTCAGCAAAAAAATATTTTGAAAATATGACGCAAGCCGATAAAGATAAACTTGTTGGAAATATTATCGCTGGGTTACCAGGTGCCGAAGAAGGTTACTCACTAGATCAATTTCGAGCACATCTTGCAACATATGACGGTATTGATAAAGCTAAATTACGTGAGAATTATGCTTATTTCTTGAAAGCTATAGTTCCTGTCGCCGAAGAAGTTGGCGTTGTTCTGACTGTTCATCCAGATGATCCTCCTAGACCTATTTTAGGTTTACCACGCATTGTTTCAACTATTGAAGATATGCAGTGGATAAAAGAAACAGTTGATAGCATTCATAACGGATTCTGCTTCTGTACTGGTTCTTATGGCGTTCGTAGCGATAATGATTTAGTTACAATGGCTGAAAAATTTGCTGATAGAGTTCACTTTATTCATTTGCGCGCAACAGTTCGTGAAGATAATCCATTATCTTTCCACGAAGGTGATCACTTAGCAGGTGATGTTGATATGTATGGCGTAATTAAAGTGCTTATTGCTGAAGAAGAACGACGTAAAAAAGCGGGAATCAAACGTTTAATACCAGTTCGTCCTGATCATGGTCACCAAATGCTTGACGATCTTAAAAAGAAAACCAATCCAGGTTATTCTGCAATAGGACGCTTAAGAGGTTTAGCGGAAATTCGCGGCGTTGAATATGCGATTAGACGTGCATTTTTTGAATAAAGACTAATCGCCTTTGACTTGAGAAGCCCATAATATTGGGCTTTTTTTAATTTGAACATAAAAATAGCGTGATATACACGCTATTGTTCTTATATAGTTAGAATGTCTTTATTTTAAATCATGATTTTAAATATTTATTATCGATATTTTTTATTTAAAGCAACACCAAAAAGATAGCCGAATAAGCACTGCTTAAAAAACATCATATTAAAGAAAGAAATTTTACTGTCTATCCAATTATTTATTCAAATAAAATATAACCAATAATTGGTGAACCAAATACTACTATTATTTTTAGTCGCTGTATTGAGTTATTTATTGAATTTGTGATGTATATCACAATACTTTCTCAAATTGGTATAATAAGTTTTTGATTGTCGATAGCTTTAATTAATTTGAAAATATGAGCTATTGAATAAAAATATATTTCTAAAACTTTAATAGCATTATTACAAAAAATGCTATTGGTTCATTGTTGCTTTGACACAATTTATATTTAACAGCTATACTTTAGGGGATATTTTCTACATCTATATCGTTAAGCAGTTTTTTAATAAGCAGTTTAAACATAAGGGGTGTAAAATGGGTATCTTAAATAATATTTTTTCTAAAATATTTCCAAGCGCACAAGCCGCTGTAGGTCATGCAAAAGATGCAGTGAAAGAGCAAGTTGATAAAATCACTGACACCGTTAAAGGCAACACATCAAGTAACAACACAAATAGTAATACTGAACAAAATCAACAAAATACATCAGAAAATAAAAACCCAATTTCTGAAATCGATGTGATGTCAATTTTAGATAATTTAGCTAAAAAATTTCCTGAAAAACTTAACTGGAAGACATCAATTGTTGATTTATTGAAATTATTAGGTATTGATAACAGTTTAGATGCACGTAAAAAATTAGCAACTGAACTTAATTATACCGGTAGTACAGACGATACAGCAGCAATGAATACATGGTTGATTAAAGAAGTTATGAAGAAAATTGCTGAAAAAGGTGGTAACGTTACTCACTTATTTTCTTAGTCTGGAATGAATACGTGATTTGTCATCCACCTGTTAATCAGGTGGATTTTTTTTAATTTAGTTGAATACAGAAAATATTAATCTTAGCAAATTTAAGCTTTGAATGAATGCAAACGATTCATTGCACTTTCTACTCCATCTTTCAGTAAGATATCTGTGCAATATACTGATTCATCGATTGCTTTATCAATTAAATCTTGTTCTGGTTTAGATGGTTTATTTAATACATAACCAACTACTTTATTCTTATCACCAGGGTGTCCAATACCAATTCTTAACCGATAAAAATTCAAATTATTGCCAAGTTTATTTGCAATATCTTTCAATCCATTATGACCGCCATGACTACCACCAAATTTCAATTTAGCAATACCTGGATTAAGATCTAACTCATCATGAGCAACTAATATCTCATCGGGCTGAATTTGATAAAAAGAAGCCATTGCTTGAACAGCTTTACCACTTAAATTCATAAAGGTAGTTGGTACTAACAAACGGACATCATGACCATGAATATTAATCCGTGAGCTATATCCAAAAAATTTAGCATCAATTTTTAGCGGTTGGTTATAACGTTCAGCAAGAAGATCTACATACCAAGCTCCTGCATTATGGCGAGTTGCAGCATATTCGTTACCTGGATTAGCTAAACCTACAATAAGTTTAATTGTTGTCATAATAGTCTGTCGTCAATTATTATTAGCAAAAAAGCCCCTAGAAGGGGCATTTATCTAATTCAGAAAAAAAGATTATTGATGGAACATTGCTGAAATTGATTCTTCGTTACTAATACGTCGAATTGCTTCAGCAAGCATACCTGATAATGTAAGTTGGCGTACATTTTTCAATGCTTTCACTTCTGCTGTTAATGGAATTGTGTCACAAACTACAATTTCATCAATGGCAGAATCTTTAATGTTACTTACCGCTTTTCCTGAGAAAATAGGGTGAGTTGCATAAGCGAAAACACGTTTTGCACCACGAGCTTTCAATGCATCAGCCGCTTTACAAAGTGTTCCGGCAGTATCAATCATATCATCAACTAAAATACAATCTCTGTCGGCTACATCACCAATAATATTCATCACTTCTGCTTCATTTGCACGTTGACGACGTTTATCAATAATGGCCATGTCAGTATCATTTAAAAGTTTTGCAATTGCACGTGCACGAACAACACCACCAATATCTGGTGATACCACGATTGGGCGTTCAAAATCACGTTGTAACATATCTTCTAAAATTACAGGGCTACCAAATACGTTATCAACAGGTACATCAAAAAAGCCTTGAATTTGTTCAGCATGAAGATCAACCGTTAAAACCCTATCTACACCAACAGTTGATAAAAAGTCTGCAACAACTTTAGCTGTAATAGGCACACGGGCTGAACGCACTCGACGATCTTGTCTTGCATAACCAAAATAAGGAATAACAGCAGTAATACGACCAGCAGATGCTCGACGCATCGCATCAATCATTACTAGTAATTCCATTAAATTGTCATTTGTAGGCGCACAAGTTGATTGGATAATAAAAACATCTTCACCACGGACATTTTCATTAATTTGGACATTGACTTCACCATCACTAAAACGGCTAACAATAATATCACCAAGAGAAGTATAAAGACGATTAGCTATACGTTTTGCTAGTTCGGGTGTGGCGTTACCAGCAAAAAGCTTCATATCAGGCACGAGAAATCCTCAAGCATGTAATCATGATTACATAAAACGTAATCGGTTAAATCGGAGTGATAATTATATAATCATTTACAGATCATCCTCAACTACATTATAAAAAATTATTACAAATATTTTATATCTATCACAATAATATATAGAAATATAAGTTAAAATGATGTTTTTTGAAGTAGATTAAAAATCGGTTAAAATACTGTACCACAAAGGTGAATAATTACCTTGATAAATCATTTAATACTAACAGCAGACACACAATGAGTGAACAATTAAAAACGAATAATCAAGAGACAGAATCTAAACGAACAATACGTAGTTTTGTATTGAGACAAGGCCGCTTAACTAAAGGGCAGCAACAAGCTTTAACTCATTTATGGCCTATATATGGCATTGAATATAATGCACACTCACAAATCACTTTCGAAAATGACAAACCGCTGGTTCTAGAAATCGGTTTCGGTATGGGTGCATCATTGATTGAGATGGCAAAATCCTCGCCAGACAAAAATTTTATAGGTATTGAAGTCCATCGACCAGGCGTAGGCGCTTGCTTAATGGCAATCGAAGAAAATAAATTAACCAATTTAAAAGTAATGTGTCATGATGCAGTTGAAGTATTAGAAAATATGATACCTAATGAATCATTAGATAAAGTTCAAATTTTCTTCCCTGACCCTTGGCATAAAGCAAGGCACAATAAACGCAGAATTATTCAACCTGAATTTGTTAAATTAATTCATGAAAAATTAAAAGTTGATGGAGTATTACATTTAGCTACTGACTGGCAACATTATGCTGAGCATATGCTTGAAGTATTAAGTCAAGCTGATGGGTTTAAAAATTTATCTACAACAAATGACTATATCCCGAGACCTGATGACAGACCTATTACCAAGTTTGAAAAACGTGGGCAAAATCTAGGGCATGGTGTTTGGGATTTGCAATTTATAAAAAAATAATGGTGCCTAGGAGCCAATATGCAAAATGAAACAATCGATTTAATTTGTCAGCGCCGCTCAATTCGGTCTTATAAATCAACACCACTGACTAATGAACAGTTGGAATCAATTTTTCAAGCGGCACAATCGGCTCCGAGCTCTAATTTTCTACAATGCACCACAATTATCCGAATTACAGACAGCGATAATCGTTCAAAGCTAGCACATTATTCAGGAGAGCAAAGTTATATTAATCAAGCTCCTGAATTTTGGGTATTCTGTGCCGATTTTAATCGCCACTTTCAAATTGATTCAACTATTCCACTTGAAAAAGCTGAGCAGCTTTTAGTTGGCTGTATCGATACGGCACTTATGGCGCAAAACGCCGTTATTGCAGCACAGTCATTAGGTTTAGGGACAGTTTTCATTGGTGGATTACGCAATAATATTTCGAAAGTTACCGAATTACTAGCATTACCTAAATATGTCCTTCCTTTATTTGGGCTTTGTATCGGTCATCCTGATCAAAATCCAGAAATAAAACCAAGATTACCGAAGGAATTAGTGTTTTTTGAAAATTACTATCAACCAATAGATGATCAACTATTAGCAAAATACGATACTCAAATGAGTGAATACTATAGTCATCGACAGACAAATCAAAAAGCAAGTGGTTGGAGTGATAAAATTGCTGAAACAATTATCAAAGGGCAAAGAGATTTCATTTTAACTTATTTGCATGAACAAGGATGGATAACTAAATGAACAACACTCAATATCAGTTAGACAAAGTCGTTATACTAAGTCGCCATGGCATACGTACTCCATTAGAAAACACGATAGCGTTCTTAGAAAAATCAAGCCCTTTTAAATGGCCAATTTGGGATCATGCTTATGGTTATCTAACAACACGAGGCGCCGTTTTAGAAACGTTTTTTGGACATTATCTATCACAATGGCTAGAGCAACGAAATATTAAGCTCTCACCAGAGAATCCTGATATATATGTTTATGCAAATAGCCTTCAAAGAACAGTAGCTACGGCTCAATTCTTAGTTGGCGGTGCTTATGCTGGTTATGACATACCTGTTCATCACAAATATACCATCGAAAAAATGGATCCTATTTTTGATCCAAGTGTACAAGATGACTCCCCAGAAATTAAACAAAAAGTCTTAAAAGATATTAATGATGCAGACAAAGCAGCATCAATTTTCAAAAATTTAGCGCCGGCTTATCAAATCGTGTCGGATATATTAGATTATAAAAATTCGCAATTATATTCTGAACTTAAATGTGATTTTGCTGATATTCCTTATGAGCTTCATTTTGTGAAAAATGAAGAACCCGAATTACATGGACCATTAGCAATTGGAATTTGTGCCGTTGATGCTTTTCTATTACAGTATTACTCTGCATTTCCTAAAGAACAAATTGCTTGGGGAAGAATAACCAGCCAAGAACAATGGCAACAAATAATACAAATTCGTAACCACTATATTAACTTAGTTTTTCACTCTAAAACGATTGCACGAAGTATTAGTAAATTATTAATCAATAAGATAGATGATTTAATACACAGTCAATCTCATAAAGTCAATTTATTGGTTGGTCATGATAGTACTATTGCTGCACTGCTCGGTGCTTTGGATTTTGCTGAATATCAACTGCCTAATCAATTTGAAAATACACCAATTGGCGGAATGGTTATATTTCAACGTTACCGCCATCTACCATCAGGTGAATACTTCTTCAAAGCTGAATATGTCTACCAAAGTTTTGATCAGCTATTTACTGGTGAAGCTATTGATATTAATAATCCACCACAACATTATCAACTTAAGTTGCTTAATGCAGAACAAAACAGTGATGGATTCTACCGATGGCAACATTTTGAAAATAGGCTAAAAGAGTTTCAATAAAATTCAGATTAGATTGCCGATATGACTTTAAGTTTCAAATCATTAGGCAATCTATAAATATCAGTCACATTTAAAATTGTTATTTTAATTTCGCCTCAAAATGTAATCGATACCACAAAATAGATAATAATTTTCATAAGTATCTATTCTTTGTATAAAATTTGTTACTTAAAACTTAATTAAAATACTATGAATTACTATTTCAATTAGGCACATATTGAATTTTGATATAACTTATTTGAATGTTATTTAACTAATCCAAAATAATTCAATAAAAATGTAATCGATTTCACAAAATGTTAACTAGATCACTTTTTTTGCATTTTTTTAATGTTATTATCCTGAGCAATTTATAGCTTTTAGTTTATTTCTTACATAAACGATTTCTGAATGATTAGGTAATCATTTAAAGCTTAGCAAAGGAAATTCACTATGAATCAGAAAATTAAATCTGCAATGCATAACAAAAATTATTGGGTATTTAGCCTCTACTTTTTTCTTTATTTTTTCATTATGGGAGCTTACTTTCCATTTTTCCCAGTTTGGTTAAAAATGATAGGTTTAGATCAAGCGGATACTGGATATGTTTTCTCATTTATCTCATTATTTGCACTATTCTTTCAGCCGTTATTTGGGTTGATATCCGATAAGTTAGGTTTAAGAAAACACCTTCTTTGGATTATCACCTTCCTTTTAGTTTTATTTGGACCATTCTTTATATTTATATTAGGTCCTTTACTTAAACTAAATGTTACTCTAGGGGCTACTGCAGGCGGCTTATATCTTGGTATGGTCTTTAGTGGTGGTGCTCCGGCAATAGAAGCATTGGTTGAAAAAATCAGTAGACGCAGTGGATTTGAATTTGGTCGTTGCCGTATGTTTGGTTGCTTCGGCTGGGCGATTTGTGCTTCATTTGTTGGAATCATGATTTCTAAGGATATTAATGCTGTTTTTTGGTTATGTTCTGGCTTTGCCTTAGTGTTACTTATTTTAGTCAAAATAGCCGATCCAGCTAAAACAGCAACCACAGATGTTGTCGACCAAATGGGACTAAATAAACCTGAACCATTTAATTTAAAACTTGCGGTTAATTTACTTAAAATGCCTAAAACTTGGTATTTTATGCTCTACATTATTGGTGTGGCTTGTACTTATGATGTATTTGATCAGCAATTTGCTAACTTCTTCACCTCATTTTTCTCAAGTGAACAAGTTGGTCGTGAAGCATTTGGCTACGTCACAACACTGGGTGAATTTTTAAATGCGACTGTAATGTTTTTTGCTCCAATTATTGTCATGAAAATCGGAAGTAAAAATACTTTACTCGTTGCTGGTGCAATTATGTCAATTCGTATTACAGGTTCAGCATTTGCTAGTAGCGCAGTTGAAGTTATTATTTTAAAAACCTTACATATGTTCGAAGCACCTTTATTGTTAGTTGGTGCATTTAAATATATTACAAAACATTTCCCAATTCGATTATCAGCAACTGTTTACTTAATTGCTTTTTGTTTTGCAAAACAATTATCTATAATGTTTATGTCCACCTTTGCTGGTTTAATGTATGTTAAAATTGGATTTGAAGGAGCATATTTAGTGCTTGGCTTAATTGCATTAAGTTTTACACTTATTTCTGCTTTCACCTTATCAGGACGTGGACCTTTGGATCTTTTCAAAAAGAAAAGCAACGTTGAAATTGAAGAATAGTTAAATAATAACAATTCAAAAAATTAAGGTATCAAAATGAAAATATTAGTAACAGGTGGTTGTGGGTATATAGGCAGTCACACTTGTGTTCAATTAATTCTTGCTGGCTATACTCCTATTATTATTGATAATTTATTTAATAGTAAAGCCTCAGTATTAGAAAGAATAAAAACCATCACAGGAAAATCAGTCGACTTCTATCATGGTGATGTTTGTGATGGAAATTTGCTTGCAAGAATTTTTAAAGAACACGATATTAAAGCTGTTATTCATTTTGCAGGATTGAAAGCCGTTGGTGAATCAGTATATAAACCACTTGAATACTATGAAAATAATGTTTATGGCAGTATTGTTTTAATGAAAGCAATGCGTGATGCTGGCGTTAAACAATTAGTCTTTAGTTCTTCAGCTACCGTATATGGTGAGCTAGCGCCAGTTCCTTACGTCGAAACATTACCACAAGGTTTACCAACTAGCCCGTATGGAAAAAGTAAGCTTATGGTTGAACAATGTATGATGGATTTAGCTATTGCTGAACCTGATTGGTCCTTAACTTTACTGCGATATTTCAATCCTGTAGGTGCTCATCCTAGCGGTTTAATGGGAGAAGATCCGCTTGGTGTGCCCAATAATCTGATGCCTTTCATTACCCAAGTTGCAATAGGCAAACGAGAATCGCTATCAGTATTTGGTAATGATTACCCAACAGTTGATGGCACATGTGTGCGTGACTTTATTCACGTTGTGGATTTAGCAGATGGTCATATTGCAGCACTTAAAACTGATAGAAATAAAGCTGGAGTTCATATCTATAATTTAGGTTCTGGTGTAGGCTTCAGTGTACTGCAAGTGATTAAAGCCTTTGAAAAGGCATCAGGAAAATCACTTAATTGGCATTTCGCACCAAGGCGAGCCGGTGATCTACCTGCATTTTGGGCTGACGCTAAAAAAGCTGAACAACAATTAGGTTGGAAAACAAAGTTAACCCTTGATGATATGGTAAAAGATTCATGGAATTGGCAATCAAAGAATCCGCAAGGTTATCCTGATTAGAGAAATGTTTACATCAAAATTGCAGTAAAACTATAATTAAAGAGGCAAATATGGATATTTTTAACCCAGTTGATCATCCTCATCGCCGATATAACCCATTGACCGCACAATGGGTGTTAGTTTCGCCCCACAGAGCAAAACGCCCTTGGCAAGGTCAACAAGAAACCTTAAATGAAGAACAGAAACCCCATTATGATCCTAATTGTTATTTATGTCCGGGCAATAAACGTGTCACTGGCGATATAAATCCTAACTACACTGGAACGTACGTTTTCACGAATGATTTTGCTGCATTAATGGAAGATACGCCTAATTCACCCGATAGTAACGATCCTCTATTTCAAATCCAAAGTGCCAGAGGAACAAGCCGAGTTATCTGTTTTTCACCAGATCACAGTAAAACTCTACCTGAACTTGATTTACCTGCAATTGAAACGGTGATAAAAACTTGGATCACCCAGCAACAAGAGCTAGGAAAAAAATACCCTTGGGTACAAGTTTTTGAAAACAAAGGGGCAGCAATGGGCTGTTCAAACCCTCATCCGCACGGACAAGTTTGGGCTAATAGTTTTATCCCTAATGAAATAGCGCGAGAAGATCTCAATATGCGCAACTATTTTCAAAAAAATGGACGAAATTTATTAGTAGACTATGTAGAAAAAGAGTTGACCAATAAAGAACGCATTGTGGTAGAAACAGAACATTGGTTAGCCGTCGTTCCTTTTTGGGCTATTTGGCCATTTGAAACCCTACTATTGCCAAAGAAACATATTGCTAGATTAACAATGCTTAACCAATCTGAGCAAAAAGATTTGGCCTTAGCATTAAAAAAACTGACCTGTCATTATGATAATTTATTCAATTGCTCTTTCCCCTACTCTATGGGATGGCATGGTGCACCGTTTGTGGAAGGAAATACTGATTATTGGCAAGTACACGCCCATTTTTATCCTCCGCTATTACGTTCAGCTACCGTAAAAAAATTCATGGTAGGTTATGAAATGTTAGCTGAAGTGCAAAGAGATTTAACGCCAGAGCAAGCAGCCGAAAGACTGCGCAACGTTAGTGATATGCATTATAAAGATAAGAAGGATAAATAAATGAAAGCATTAATCAATAAAACCGCGCAAGCATTTGAGGATCAATTTGGTTATAAACCCGATACCATTGTACAAGCACCGGGCAGAGTAAACCTGATAGGCGAGCACACAGATTACAATGATGGTTTTGTATTACCTTGTGCCATCAATTATGAAACTGTAATTAGCTGTCACAAACGTTCTGACAACTTAGTTAGGGTAATAGCGGTTGATTATAATAATGAACAGGATCAATTTTTACTTAATCCTTCAATTGAAAAACATCCAAATTACCAATGGGCGAATTATGTCCGAGGTGTAATTCAGTATATCGTAAAATATTCAGAAGATATTAGAGGTGTTGATTTAGCTATCAGTGGTAACGTGCCACAAGGTGCAGGATTAAGTTCATCCGCTTCACTTGAAGTTGCAATTGGTAAAATGTTTCAGGTGCTTTACGATTTACCTTTTGATGGCAAAAAAATAGCCTTAATCGGTCAAGAAGCAGAAAACAAATATGTTGGTTGCAACTGTGGCATAATGGATCAATTAATATCCGCGCTTGGCCAAGCACAACATGCTTTATTAATTGATTGCCGATCATTAGAAGCATTACCTATTTCTATCCCCAAAGATCTAGCAGTTGTAATCATTAATTCCAACATTAAACGTGGATTAGTTGATAGCGAATATAATACTCGTCGTAAGCAATGCGAAGCCGCAGCCAAAGCGCTAGGTGTAAATGCCCTTCGTGATGCATCATTGGTTGATTTACTACAGATCAAATCCTCACTCGATCCGCTAGTATTTAAACGTGCTCATCATGTCATTACCGAAAATGAACGTACACTTAAAGCCGCTTATGCGCTTGCTAATGAAGATTATCCATTACTCTCAAAATTAATGGCTGAAAGCCACAATTCGATGCGCGATGATTTTGAAATCACAGTACCTGCAATAGACTACCTAGTTAAAATTATACAAGACGTTATTGGAAATGAAGGTGGGGTACGGATGACGGGTGGTGGTTTTGGTGGTTGTGTTGTTGCCTTAGTTCCTAAGAACAAAGTTGATGAGGTAAAAGATGTGGTTAGCCAAAACTATCATAAGAAATTTAATATTAAGGAAGATTTTTATATCTGTCAGCCAAGTGAAGGGGCTCATAAATTATGTCTGTAAAACAAATTATCACCCTTAAAAATAGCCAAGGCATGAAAATTAAATTGTCCAATTGGGGCGCAACTTGGCTTTCTTGTACCATGCAAGTTGAAGGAGAAAACCGAGAACTAATACTTGGTTGCCAATCATTCGAACAATACGAACAACAAGATGCATATTTAGGCGCTACTGTTGGACGATATGCCAATCGCATTGCAAATGCTGAAATAGATATAGCAGGAAAACATTATCAGCTTATTGCCAATCAAGGCGTTAATCAGTTACATGGTGGCAAATCAGGCTTTGATAAAAAAATATGGAAAATTGAATCACAATCGGAACAACAAGTTACATTTGGATTAATTTCTCCAGATGGTGACCAAGGCTTTCCTGGCGAACTTAAAGTTACCGCTAGTTATACATTAACTGACGATAATCAAGTCATCGTCGAATATAATGCGAGCACAACCAAATGTACGCCAGTTAACTTAACTAACCATGCCTATTTTAATTTAGATGGTGAAACTAATGATATACTTGCACACAGTTTAAAAGTAAATGCTAACTATTACTTACCTGTCGATGCCAATGGTATTCCATGCAATGATTTGCTTGATGTTACTCAAGACGATATGGATTTAAGACAGTTACGAGTTCTATCCGATAATTTGCTAACTAGCCCAGCACGAAAAATTACAGGCGGTTATGACCACGCTTACTTATTAGATAAATCAAAACCAGTTGCAGCTCAACTTGTATCATCAGACAAAAAAGTGACAATGGACGTAACAACGTCTTATCCTGCCCTACAAGTCTATACTGGTAACTTTTTAGCCAACACACCAAATCGTCACAATGGTAAATATGCTAATTTTGCAGGAGTAGCATTAGAAGCTCAGTTTTTACCCGATAGCCCTCATCATCTAACATGGCCACAACCAAGCTGCTTCTTAGAACCGGGACAAACTTACCATCACCAAATTACCTATCAGTTTTTTATAAGCTGATAAATTTCTCTTTTTATTATTGATGAAAAATAAATAACTTCATCAATAATAAAAATTCTACAAGTTTAACCATACCTCAAATAGATTTATGATAATAAAAAAAGTTGAGGAACGGGGTTTTTGAACATAAAAAACGAAGATTTTGTACGGTTAAACTAACAATCCAAGTCAAAATTAGGTATCATATTATCCTATTCGCTAATGGATAAGATAAATGAAAAGTAAAAATCTCACGGCTATTTTTCCGGGAACATTCGATCCAATTACTAATGGTCACATTGATCTAATTACCCGTGCATCCCAACTTTTTCCTCGTTTGATTGTCGCAATAGCGGAAAGCCCTAATAAAAAAACGCTATTTACTTTAGAAGAAAGAGTTAACTTAGCCTCAACACCAGTGGAACATTTACTGAATGTTGAAGTGATTGGCTTTGATAATCTTATGGCTGACTTTGCCCAGAAACACGGAGCAACAGTTATTGTTAGAGGTGTGAGAACAACTCATGATTTTGAATATGAAAGACAACTCGCAGAAATGAATCGAGCATTAAAACCAGATTTAGACACCATCTTTTTAATGCCTTCAATTGCAATGGGATTTATTTCATCTACCATCGTTAAAGACGTTGCTTACCATGGTGGTGATATATCCAATTTAGTACCCTTGCATGTTAAAACAGAGTTATTGAAACGGTTAACATAATATCGATTTATTAATATGGTCAATTTTTATACTCCTCCGAAAAAAAAACTAGCCTCTCAAAAACTGACAGTTACAGTTACAAAATTAGATGCCTTTGGACAAGGGTTAGCAAATCATAAAGGTAAAACAATCTTTATTAAATCAGCCTTGCCGGACGAGACCGTCGATATTCAATTAACCGAAGATAAAAAAAATTACGCTAAAGCCAAAGTAATAAAGTACCATAATTACAGTCAATATCGGGTTAAACCACAATGTAAGTATTTTACCCAATGCGGTGGCTGTGAATTACAACATATTTCGCCAGATCTACAACAACAAGCAAAATATGAAGCACTAATTAAGCTAATACAAAAAGAAACTGGGGCTTTGTTGGAAGATAACACACCTAATATCATTGCTGATCAACCCTATCATTATCGTAGACGTGCTCGGTTATCAATTAATTTCTTCAAAGGTGAATTACTTATTGGTTTCAGGCAATCCGAATCGAACAAAATTATAAATATTGACCACTGCCCAGTATTAGTTGAACAACTAGATGATTTACTCATTCCATTACAATCTTGCTTAAGACAAATCAAACAGAAAAAAGCACTTGGCCATATTGAATTAATTGCAGTTGATAGTGGAATAATTATAGTGTTAAGGCATACTGAGCTATTGACTGAGCAAGATAGTCATTTATTAAAACAGTTTGCTGAAATTCATAACATATCACTCTATTTACATGGTGATAATCTGGTTCATGTTTTTGGCAATAAAGAACATTACTACCTTATCGATCAATTAAAACTAAGCTTTAGCCCACTCGATTTTATTCAAGTAAATAACCAGATTAATCAAAAGATGGTAAATAAAGCACTTGAATGGTTAGATATATCATCAAATGACAAAATACTTGACCTATTTTGCGGCATGGGCAACTTTTCATTACCTATAGCAAAATATTGCCAATCTATTACCGGTGTTGAAGGCGTAGAGGAATTAGTCGAAAAAGCTAAACTTAATGCCAACTTAAATCAAGATAAAATTCAGGCTAAAACCCAATTTTTTACCTGTAATTTAGAAGATAAACAACAATTTTCGATATGGAATCAAACAGTATATGACAAAGTATTATTAGATCCTGCAAGAGCAGGCGCTTATAATGCTACAGCAGAAATTGTTAAATTATCACCATCAAAAATAGTTTATATTTCATGTAATCCTGCTACATTAGCTAGGGACTGCAAACTCTTTATTGAGGAAGGATACAATATTGCAAAGATTGCTATTTTGGATATGTTTCCACAAACTAAGCATATTGAATCAATGTTGATGTTAACCAGATCAGGGTAATAATTATGGTATCAATTAGAGGCGCCCATCAACAAAATGACGAGCATTATACTCTAACACAGTTTGATGTTGAACAATGGGCTAAACATGAACTTTTATTAACCAATTTTGAATCCTATCAAAAGTTTAAGGATATCTGGGATTTTTGTTTTGAACACAGTGCTGGTGCGCCTGAACAAACCTACTGCTTCCAAAATGCAATTGAGATGGTTGAGATTTTATCAACCTTGAACATGGACATTAACAGTTTATGTACAGCCCTTTTACTGCCATTCCTTGATACTAAAATTATCCGCCGTGAAGATCTGCCTGAAAATTTCGATCGCGACATTATTCACATCCTTTCCAGTGTTATCAAAATGAAGGATATCAGGCAACTACGAGCCATCCGTAATGGACATGCAACTACTGAGCAAATTGACAGTATTCGTCGTATGTTATTGGCTATGGTAAATGATTTCCGTAGTGTGGTAATAAAATTAGCAGAGCGTATTACTTATTTACGTAATCTAATGAATGCCCCAAAAGAAGATCAAGTCCTTGCAGCTAAAGAGTGCTTTAATATCTATGCTCCTCTAGCCAATCGATTAGGAATTGGGCAATTAAAATGGGAACTTGAAGATTTTTGTTTCCGTTATTTACATCCAGATCAATATCGTTTCATTGCTCATAAGTTACATGAAAAACGATTGGATCGTGAATCATACATTAATCAATTTGTTAAGAATTTACAGGATATGATGAATAAAGATCATATTCGTGCTGAAGTTTATGGTCGTCCAAAACATATCTATAGTATATGGCGAAAAATGGAACGCAAACATCTACAATTTGAAGAATTATATGATATTCGAGCTGTGCGTATAATTTGTGACCGAATTGAAGATTGCTACAATGCATTAGGTATTGTGCATAGCCATTATAAACATATAGCTAAAGAATTTGATGACTATGTGGCTAACCCCAAACCCAATGGTTATCAATCGATCCATACGGTTGTTTATGGTCCACAAGATAAAACTATTGAAATTCAAATCCGTACTGAACAAATGCACAATGATGCTGAATTAGGTGTAGCCGCACACTGGAAATATAAAGAAGGCAGTACGGATAAGATGACAGCTTACGATCAACGAATTTCTTGGTTGCGTAAGTTATTAACATGGCAACAAGAAATGTCCGAAAGTGGCGAAATTCAAGAAACCGTCCGTAGCCAAATTTTTGATGACCGGGTTTATGTATTTACGCCTAAAGGTGATGTAGTCGATTTACCAACTGGTTCAACCCCTTTAGATTTTGCATATCATATTCATAGTGATGTTGGACATCGTTGTATTGGCGCCAAAGTGGGTGGTCGTATAGTTCCGTTCACTTATATTTTGAAAACTGGCGATCAAGTTGAAATTATTACTCAGAAACAACCAAATCCAAGTCGTGACTGGTTAAATCCTAATACGGGATTTGTTAATAGCAGTCGCGCTCGAGCAAAAATACAAGCTTGGTTCAAAAAGCAAGATAGAGATAAAAATATTGCTGCCGGACAACAAATTTTAGAAAACGAGCTAGAGCCATTAAATATTAGCTTAAAAAGTGTCGAAAAAATTCTTATTAGTAAATACAATGCCCACTCTTTTGATGAGGTACTTGCTGGGATAGGTAGTGGTGATGTTAGGATTAATCAACTTGTTAACTTCATTAATGCCCAATTTAATAAACCGACAGCAGAAGAAGAAGATGAAGCTGTTCTAAAACAAATTACCCAAAAATCAACATCTCAAGCTAAAAATACAGGAAAATCGACCGCTATAAAAGGTGGTGAAATTATTATTGAAGGTGTCGACAATTTACTTTACACCATTGCTAATTGCTGTCGACCTATTCCTGGCGATCCGATTGTTGGCTTTGTGACACAAGGACGAGGTATTTCTATTCATCGAGCTGACTGTGAACAATTGCAAGAGTTAAAAAATCATGCTCCAGAGCGCATTACTAGCGCTATATGGAGTGGCAATCACAATTCAAGTTATACAATGGTTGTTAGAATCATAGCTAACGACAGGAGTGGTTTATTGCGAGATATCACCACTATATTGGCTAACGAGAAAGTAAATGTTTTAGGTGTCTCAAGCCGAATTGAAATGAAACAACAAATTGCGACTATTGATATGGATATGCAAATTTTTGATCAAGATTCACTAGAAAGAGTATTAAACAAAATTAAACAGCTTCCAGATGTAATTGAGGCAAAACGGTTTCAAGGGTAGCTATTGATTAAGTTGCCACTAATTCTAGGTGGCAACTCATTTATTTTGATTGGTTCGTTTTTTCTAGAATCTCAAATTGATAATCATATTGATTTTTTTCATCAGCTTTATGTTGTTCTGAGTGAATTTGTCGCCATGATATTTGAGAATAATCTGGAAAATACGTATCACCTTGTAATTGAGCATCAATATGAGTTAAGTAAAGACGATTAACTAAAGGTAATACCTGACTATATATATTACCCCCACCTATAAAAAATGCCTCTTCAACCGACCGTTCATTGAGCAACGATATTGCTTCATCAACCGATTGAACCCAGCTAACATCAGAGTTTATTGAAGTATCAGCTTGACGACTAATGACAATGTTATGGCGATTAGGCAATGGTCTACCAATAGACTCAAACGTTTTTCGCCCCATAATAACTGGCTTATTTAATGTATTTTTTTTAAACCATGCTAAATCTGCTGGCATATGCCACGGCATTTGATTATTTAACCCAATAACTTGATTATCCGCCATGGCAACAATAATACTTAATATCATATTAGTTCCTTTACACATACCCTAAGGATTTTATACGCTCATTCACATTGTCAGGGAATATAGTCTGCTGCCAAAGTCTTTGACTTAAAGATAGTAATGATTCTTTTTGACCTGAAACAATCCAATTAGCTAACTCGGTCGCCACATCTGGATAAACAACTGGTTTGGGAGAAGGCAAGCTAACCCAATATTTAAGCTTCATGCTATTTAGATTTTCCATCACCGTTGCCATATCCAAAGATTGCAAACATTGAGCATTATAAACTTGTTCAAATTGACCTGCTACTGGCTTAGTTAGAATCTTCTTCCCTAAAGATAACGCTTCAGATATTAATGCAAATCCAGTATTTGAAATAATCCCAGAACAACTAAGCAAAGCTTGCGTAAAATCATCTCGGCTTAACGGTTGTAATAATAAATTCTTACGCTCCGTAACTTGTTTTACATCGGGATGGAAACAACAAAATTGATATTGTGGAAATTGAGTAACTAATTCTGCAATTTCATTTAAATCTTCAAAAGGTAAATACACAACAATTTTACCATCTTCAGTTGGTACAGTTTCAAATGAATCAATCATTGGTGGAATTAGTTTATGGCCAAAGTGAAACCAATGTAAACCAATTGGTTTTGTAACAGGTGCATAATATTTCATAATAACATTGGCTATCATGCCGTATTCTTTTGGCTTAAGGTAATGGCAGACAGATTGGTTACTAATCCCTAAACATTCTCGATTTTGATAATGTGCAGCCCATGCACTTACTGGCTCAAAATCACTAATAATGCAATCATATTTTGATAAATCGAGATCACGAACATCTTTAATTAACCTAAAGGCGCGAATTTTTTGGATAGTTTTTCGATAATTAATTTTTCCATTAAGTGTTGCAAAAGATAGACCGCTAAATGTTCGATAATTGCCAAAGGCCTGCATATCAAAATAATCTTTAGGATCACGACCACTGAAAATGTAATCAACATCAGCACCAGCCTTTTTTAAAGCTTTCGCTAAAGTTCTACTACGACTGATGTGGCCATTTCCTGTTCCTTGAACTCCGTAAAGAATTTTCATATCGTTTTTAATCAGAATATTATTTTTATGCAAATATGATACCAGAACCATTTATATTTGGCTTATTTATTTTATGATTATAACAAATAAATGAGTAAGTGATATTTATCATTAAACGTTTGAACAGCTTTAATTCCTTGGTATTAAAATCAAATTTTTATATCAAGAGTTAAAACTGTATAAATTTGCTGCTATTTTTAGTAAAATGGATTCGAGGAGATTAATTGTGTGATGAATAATGTCGCAAATCATTAACAAGAAGCAATTTTATATTTTAATTATATTGGCAATATTTTTGCTTTTTTCTTCTATTGGGCATTTTTCTCTAATTATCTCTAAACCTTGTTCAGATCATCATTCACCAAATTTTATATCTCAGGTGAACGCAAATCTTAATTATGCAAATACAGATTTGCCGACTTCTAAATCAACAAAATCTTTTATTGGTAAATCGGTTAATCATTGTGCCACTTGCAGTACAATTATAACTAATTATATTGTTAATTTTGATTATCCGATTCATAGTGAACAATATCTACTTACTAAATTTATTCCTGAATATAAAGAATTTATTCCTGAGTTAAAGCCACCAAAATTTATCTAATTTACGCAGTTAAATATTAGTAATAAGTACTGGAAATCAATAACACAATCTCACTTTTTATAGTCTTGACGGTTGTATGCAGGTTATTGTTTAACGTAATAAATAATTATAGGAATACTATGAAACGCCGAAATTTTATAATGAATATTACCGCTGCTGTCGGTGGTTTAATTGCAACTAAAGCCATAGCCAAATTGGATAATTCACCAATGTCTGACATGGTTTGTGATGTTAAATCTGATAATTGTGATAAGGGGGACAACATGCACGATCATATGAATATGAATATGAATATGAACATGAATAACAACATGCCACAAAAACTGTTATCGACTACAGCGCTACCACACGGTAAAAACTTACCCGAGTTAACTAATTTAAAAAATACCAGCACCCAAGCTGGCGTATTTGAAGCAACGCTACATTTAAAACCGGTTAAAATAGCCTTAACACCGGAAATTACCACCGAATTTTGGGCATATAATGGCATGATTCCTGGTCCGAAAATCGAAGTATTTGAAGGCGATCATGTTAAAATAACCGTTAAAAATGATCTCTCACAGCCAACAACCGTTCATTGGCATGGTTTGCTGATTCCTTCAGATCAAGACGGCAACCCGCAAGATGCTATTCCGGCAGGTGGCAGCCGAGTTTATGAATTTACCATTCCAGAAGGCACAGCCGGAACCTATTGGTATCACCCACATGGACATAATACCGTTGCAGAACAAGTCTTTCGTGGTTTAGCCGGTACCTTTATTGTGCGCAGTAAAAATGATCCGCTTGCTTCGCTACCGGAGCAACATTGGTTCTTTTCTGACTTAAAATTAACTGAAAACGGCGAAATCGCCGAAAATTCCATGACCGACTGGATGAATGGTCGGGAAGGACAATTTGTGTTAATCAATGGCGCTTACCAACCCAATATAAAAGTAGAAGGAGCAACCAGAGTCAGAATCTGGAATGCGTGTTCTGGCCGATATTTAAACCTATCAATACCGGATTGTGATGTCTTTTTAGTTGCTACCGACGGCGGTTTCATTGCCGAGCCGCATCAACTCAATAAACCGTTATTACTTACTCCGGCAGAACGGGCTGAAGTGGTTATCGTTCCGAAAAAAACCGCCAGTCTTTATCTGCAAAACATCGGCTACGATCGTGGCAAAATGGGAAATGTACCGCCGGAACCAAACATCATTCTTTCACAGCTCCAGTTAACTCAAACGGCCAGTACAGTTCTACCAACGCATCTAAAACAAGTACCCACTTTAGGCGAAGCCGTCGCCAAAAAATCACTTGAATATACTGAAGTAATGGATAAAAGTGAGCCTCGAGGTGGTATGCTATTTTTAATTAATGGCAAACGGCATGATATGTCACGAATCGACTTGGAAAGTAAACTTCACGATGTTGAAGAGTGGACAATTGTTAATAACTCACATATGGATCACAATTTCCATATACATGGAGCGCAATTTATTGTGCAATCTCGTGAATTAAATGGCACTAAAACTACACCCGAGTTTGTTGCTTTGAAAGATACCACTAACTTACGCCCGCACGAAACGCTTGTTATTAAAATTCAGCAAAATATGCCGGGACTACGTATGTATCACTGTCATATTGTAGAGCATGAAACGCTGGGTATGATGGGGCAATTAATGGTTAAAGAATAATGAAATAAATTACCCACTTTCAAAAAAAGATCGTGGGTATTTTTTAATAAATAAAATAATAAAATTTAATACATTTACTAATAAATAATAATAGTTTTTCATTTTGGCAAAAAATGCTAAGATATTATAGTTATGACCTTGATTAACTACTGGCAACAAATTAGTAAACGCCTCATCATCAAAACAGCCCTATCGCACTTATTATTAGGTGTAATCGCTGCTGGGTTCGGTTTATATGAAGAAAATGCATTACCAGTTCAATCATCTTCCACACAGGTTGGTATTATTGCTATAACAGCAATAGTACAAGATCACCAAGCACCAATAAAAACAAAATCTCAAACTTCATCTTTGTTAAAAGAAGAGCATTACGATAAGCAAATTATCTCACTCAATTATGATGAAGTTACTCCAAATACCGTTATTCGATTATCACCATATAATGGAATAAGAGCGGGTCCTCAAGCTACTGCTTAACGTGTTTTTATATAATTACATTAATTTATTAAATAAGGTTTATTCCTTATTAGTCCCATTATAAAAAAAGAATAAGAGAACAGTTATGTTATTAAAATTATTAACAAAAGTATTCGGTAGCCGTAATGAACGCGTTTTAAGATCTATGCGTAAACGTGTTGAAAATATTAATGCTCTTGAACCATCTATGGAAGCGCTAACCGATGATGAACTTAAAGCAAAAACCAATGAATTTAAGCAGAAGATTGCAAATGGTACTAAGTTAGATGACATATTAGAAGAAGCTTTTGCAGTAGTTCGTGAAGCAAGTAAGCGTGTATTTGGTATGCGCCATTTTGATGTCCAACTCATTGGGGGCATGGTGCTTAATGAGCGCTGTATTGCCGAGATGCGTACTGGTGAAGGTAAAACATTAACAGCTACATTACCTGCCTATTTAAATGCATTAACCGGTAAAGGTGTACATGTTGTAACTGTAAATGATTATTTAGCTCAGCGTGATGCAGAAAATAACCGCCCTCTATTTGAATTTTTGGGCTTAACAGTCGGTATCAATTTACCTAACATGCCTCCAGAAATAAAACGTGATGCTTATAATGCTGATATCACTTATGGTACGAATAATGAATATGGATTTGATTATCTACGCGATAATATGGTGTTTAACAAAGAATCACGTGTTCAACGACCGTTACACTATGCTTTAGTCGATGAGGTTGACTCAATTTTAATAGATGAAGCAAGAACTCCATTAATTATCTCAGGTCAGGCTGAAGATAGTTCAGATAAATATATCAGTATTGATAAAATCATCCCTCATCTTATTAAACAAGAAAAAGAAGATTCAGAGCAATTTCAAGGAGATGGAGATTTCTCAATTGATGAAAAATCACGCCAAGTAAATCTTACTGAACGAGGTTTAATTAAAGTTGAAGAACTATTAATAAAACAAGGAATTATGAAAGGTGATGAATCACTTTATGCACCAAGTAATATTGTGTTGATGCACCATGTCAATGCAGCTCTTCGAGCTCATCATTTATTCCACCGTGACGTAGATTATATTGTTAGGGATAATGAAATTATTATCGTCGATGAACATACAGGCCGTACAATGGATGGTCGCCGTTGGTCGGATGGTTTACATCAAGCAGTAGAAGCTAAAGAACACGTAAAAATTCAAAATGAAAATCAAACGTTAGCTTCTATTACCTTCCAGAATTATTTCCGTTTATACGAAAAATTAGCTGGTATGACCGGTACAGCTGATACTGAAGCCTTTGAATTTAATCAAATCTATGGCTTAGATACCATTGTTATTCCAACCAACCGTCCAATGGTTAGGAAAGATTTACCTGATCTTGTCTATATGACAGAAAAAGAGAAAATTAATGCAATCGTTGCTGATGTGCAAGATTGTGTCAAACGAGGACAGCCAGTCTTAGTAGGTACTGCTTCAATTGAGAAATCCGAACTTGTCTCTCATGCATTTAAAAAAGCAGGGATTAAACATAATGTACTTAATGCTAAATTCCATGCTCAAGAAGCTGAAATTATTGCTGATGCAGGTAGTAAAGGCGCTGTAACTATTGCAACAAATATGGCAGGTCGTGGTACCGATATTATGCTTGGTGGTAATTGGCAAAGTGAAGTTGCGAAATTAGAAAATCCAACTGATGACGATATCCAGAAAGCTAAACAAGCATGGCAAGTTAAACATGAAGAAGTCATTCAACTTGGTGGGCTTTATATTTTAGGTACTGAACGTCATGAATCTCGTCGTATTGATAACCAATTACGTGGACGTGCTGGCCGTCAAGGTGATCCAGGTGTTTCACGTTTTTACTTATCATTAGAAGATCCACTTATGCGTATTTTTGCATCAGAGCGTGTTGGTAACATGATGCGTAAATTGGGTATGAAAGAAGGTGAAGCAATCGAACATCCATGGATCACTAAAGCTATTGCTAATGCTCAGAAAAAAGTTGAAAGCCGCAATTTCGATATTCGTAAACAATTACTTGAATATGATGATGTTGCAAATGATCAACGTAAAGCTATATATAGCCAACGTAATGATTTATTAGATAACGTAGATATCAAAGAAACTATTGATTCTATACATGGAGATGTATTTACCACTGTTATTGATCAATATATTCCACCACAATCTATTGAAGAAATGTGGGATATTCCTGGACTTGAAGCAGCATTAAAAAGTGACTTTGATTTAGATTTACCAATTGCAAAATGGCTTGATGAAGAACAAAATCTTCATGAAGAAACTTTACGTGAACGTATTATACAACTTGCACAAAATAAATATCTTGAAAAAGAAAATATTGCGGGTTCTGAAGCCTTCAGACAGTTTGAAAAAAGTGTTATGTTGCAAACACTTGATACATTGTGGAAAGAACATTTAGCAGCAATGGACTACTTACGCCAAGGTATTCACTTACGAGGCTATGCACAGAAAGATCCTAAACAAGAATATAAACGAGAATCTTTCAACATGTTTGCAAGCATGTTAGATACATTGAAATATGACGTAATTGGTATATTAAGCCGAGTACAAATTCGTTCACAAGAGGAAGTTGAAGAAGCAGAACGCCAACGCCAAGCTGAAGTCGAAAAATTAATGGCTAAGCAGCAAGCTAATCATGAATCAATGGGTGGCATGGGCAATGATGAACAATCAGCAAACTCACAACAACCTGTTGTACGTGCTCAGGCAAAAGTTGGACGTAACGATCCTTGTCCTTGTGGATCAGGCAAAAAATATAAACATTGTCATGGTGCTGTTAATTAAATCAAAAATTTAGTATGATAAATAATCATTGATGTTTAAATAACCAATTAAGGTAAAAAAACAAATGGGAAAGCAGTTGCTTTCCCAAACTTTAATCACATACAAATTGGATCATGAGAAAACATACTGAAATTGCTGTAGGTATCATTCGTTCGCAAGATTGCCAAATCTTTATCACCCAACGCGGTGAAGACTCTCATCTTGCTGGTTTTTGGGAATTTCCTGGGGGAAAAATCGAAGCCGGCGAAACACCTTATCAAACTTTAGAGCGTGAAATAGCAGAAGAAGTTGATATTCATATTCATCAATCACAATTTTTAAAAACTTTTGAACATAGTTATGATGATCGTGATATCACTATTCATGCTTACCTAGTAGAAGAGTGGGATGGTGTTCCTTTTGCAAAAGAAGGACAACCAAGCCGTTGGATAGATCAGGAAGATCTAAATGCAGATGAATTTCCAGATGCTAACAGACCGATTATCGAAATGCTTAAGAACCTAGACAAACAGATCTAAGTTATTTCCTTATTTAATTTTAATTAGACTCTATAAAAACAATGAAAGAATATAAAGTTGTCATTTATCAAGAAGGGGCTTTGTCTTCATTAGTTTTCGGTACAGCTAATTCAAATGCTGACAAATTTTCCGCTTTTTTAAATAATATTGCCCAAGAAGGCTGGCGCGTAATTACAATGCAAAAAGATATCCGTCGCTTATTTTTATTCTGGCAACGTGAAGCCTATCTAATTGTGATGGAGCGAGATAGAGGACAGGTGAAATAAAAACACGTTTTCTATTTTAGAATTAATAATCACTTCGTAAATAGCTATTTAATGATTTTATAAAATCTTTAAAATAATTTAACTCGAAGATTTATTGTGTATTCTTTGTTCAGCCAACGCAAGAAAGATAATCCCAACAATAATAGATAAAGCACCTAATAATCGTGAAATGGTAATTTGTTCGTTAAAAGCAATGACCGACACTATCATTACTGTTACCACTTGTAGGTGAGAAGCAGCAAAAGCTGGACCAACTGGTGCTTTTTGCAATAATACCATCCATGTTATAAATGCACCTGCATACCCAATCATAACTAAATATGCCCAACCATGACTAAAAACTCTTAACAACCAAGCAATATCTGGTTCAAATGGCAACGCTGAAATAGCAGTAAGTTTAAAGCTGGTTTGCCCAAAAGTATCAAAAAAAAGTAGTAAAATAAAACCAATAATATAGAACTTTTTCATTAAGTTAATCCTACTAGTACTACGCCAAGAGTTATAAAAAAAATACCAATCAAACGAAATGGCGTTAAATGTTCTTTAAATAAAACACGCCCAGCAATCATTACTGTAATAATATTAAAAGAGCCTAATAGTATGCTTTTAGACAAAGAAACTTCACTCAAAAAAGCCAACCAAAATACAAAACCGATGAAGTAAACCCCAAAACCTAACCATAACCACATGTTACCAAATAATTTCTGCCAATAATTTAAACCCTTCTCATCATTAGAAGTAATCGCAGCATATTTGAATGCAATCTGCCCTACCGTGTCACAAGCAATATTAATTAACCATAAAAAAAAGATTAAGGTTGACATGAGTGACAAATTCCATGAATTTCAAGCACACTATGCTTTATTAAGAATTGACTTTGGCTAGCAAGTTGTTTAAGTTGAGACTCGATATTCTCAGAATGTTTTTCGATAATTTGCTGACAATTATCACAAATAAATAAGATTGATATATGCTGAGGATCCTGAAAATGAGGGCAAATGATATAGCAATTGGTTGACTCAACTTTATGAATGAAACCTTGCTCAAGTAGAAACTCAAGAGCTCGATAAATCGTTGGCGGTTTTGCTTGTGGCTCACTAACTTTTAAGAGATCTAAAAGATCATATGCGCTCATAGCTTTATTCGCTTTAAGCATGATATCTAAAACGGTTTTACGCTGAGTTGTCAGCTTAATGCCACGTTTTTTGCATAAAGTTTCAATTTTCTCAATCAGCATATTATGCATTCAGTTAAGTTCCCTTCACTTTATTTGTTACTTTTTCAATGCCGCTTTTTTTCTTCTAATTTCTTTTGGGTCATTGATTAAAGCTCGATATATTTCTATACGATCGCCGTCTTTTACTTGTTCATTCAGTTCACAACGTTTTCCATAAATTCCAACAAGATGTTCATCTAATCGAATTTTACATATTGATAAGATATTGGATTTTGTAATGGCTTGCAAGACATTAGTTTGCTCATCAACTGCGCAATCAATAATCGTAGGTTGATTAGGTAGCGCATAGACAACTTGAATATTTATCATATTAATATATCTGCCTTGCTCTTTGAGAAAATGCATTAACCATGTTGGTCATCACCTCCTTAAATATTGGCGTAAAAACAGCACTCATTAATTTATTATTAAACTCAAAGTTTAAATTTAAGCTGATTTTACTTTTTTGCTCATCAATTTTAGTAAATTCCCATCGCCCCTTTAAATGTTTAAATGGACCATCTATCAATGCCATATCAATTGAATTAGGCTCATTAATCTGATTTATGGTGGTAAAAGATTTTTTAAATCCCAATTTTTCAACCTCAATAAATGCAGTTAAAAGATTATCTTGTTTGCTAATAATCCCAGTTGCGATACAATCAGGAACAAACTCAGGGTATCTAGCTATATCATTTACCAACGCAAACATTTGTTGGATTGAATAAGGCTCGATCACTTCATGAAAAACATGTGCCATAATAATAAAAAATTAAAAGTTAAAATTAGTGGCATATAGTATCATGTAACTCTATAATAACGCACATTATGACTAAGAAAAAATCACATAAGCCCGGTTCGGCTACCATTGCATTAAATAAACGTGCGCGTCATGAGTACTTTATTGAAGAGGAAATTGAAGCAGGTTTATCCCTACAAGGTTGGGAAGTTAAATCACTGCGAGCTGGCAAAGCGAATATCAGTGACAGCTATGTGTTACTTAAAAATGGCGAAGCATGGCTATTTGGTGCAACTATAACTCCATTGAGTGTTGCTTCTACCCATGTAGTGTGTGACCCTATACGCACACGAAAATTACTGCTAAATGAACGAGAATTAAACTCGCTTTTTGGACAAATAAATCGTCAAGGTTACACTGTTGTTGCACTTTCATTGTATTGGAAAAATGCATGGGCAAAAGTAAAAATTGGCGTTGCAAAAGGTAAAAAAGAATACGACAAACGTACTGATATTAAAGAACGCCAATGGCAAGTTGACAAAGCACGCATAATGAAAAATGCGAATCGCTAATCATAACGTTTAAATTAACGATGGCGTATAATTTGTGGCTCAATAAAAAATTCTAGATGTTTTAATTCTTTAAAATTTAGCAAATCATCAACCACATCTACACAAGTTAGCGCCATATTTTCGATATCTTGTACAATAGCATCTATCGGATAATACGAATAGCCAAGATAGTTATTGTAATCATAAGAACACAAATACACCTGCTCAGGATCAATTCTAGCTGTAACCAAATAACCTAAGACCTCTTCCAATAAATTACCTGATGGTGTAAAAATAGCTTTTGGCATTCGGCCTAACCTTTCATGAACACCTTTAAGTAATTCAAAACCTTTATTAGGAGAATAATCATCACTCACAATCCATTCTGGTTTTACAGTTAATCCCACACTTTCTAAGCCACGCCTGAAACCCTCAAGTCTTGCACATATCGAAGTTAACTGAATATCACAACCAATAAAATAAAATTCGTCTAAATTCTTTGCATAAGGCTTAATTAAATCACTTACAGACTGTAATGATTCACTTGTAATAAAGGGTAATACGGTATCTTTGAGATAACGGTCAAAAAGTAGTACCGGTGTATTTTGATTAATATCTACATACAATTTATCACTGTCTAATGAGGTTACAACAATCATCGCATCAACTTTTCGCTCTACTAAGTTTTGAGCTACTTTGATTTCAACCTCTTTATTATAGTGACTACAAGTAATTAATAATTGGATATTTTTTTGCCGAAAAGATGATTCAAGATGATGCAAAAACATAGAAAAAAATGAATTTGACATATCGGGGACAATAACACCAATCGTATTGGTGCTGTTAGCTTTCACCAAATATTGACGAATATGGGGTTGATCGCTATATTTCTCCGCGATCGATAAGACTCTTTGCCGAGTTTGTGGAGAAATACGATATTTTTTATCTCGTTTGTTGAATATATGACTGACGGTCGTTGCCGACACGCCAGCCAAACGAGCAATATCATTAATTTTTAGTTTATTACTCGCCATAGATCACCTTAATACTAACGTGGAGTACGTTGTTGTTTATTCGGGAACACTGGATTGTGGTTCACCGATGGACTTTGATACCAATAAGCAACACTCGCAATATCATCACAACGTTCATATAGTCTTATATCATCATTACCGATTTGTTGAAACGCTAATTTGATATTTTTGTGAAATGCAATTGGATCTGGAAGATGCCAACGATATAAACCATGTGAAGGCAAACCATCATCACCAAAACCATGTACTGGATTAGAATCTCCAGTTTGGAAAAAGTCACGTGTTGCATCACGGTTTGTTTGATATGGATAACCCATAAACATTGTTTGGAAACATTTCGCTTTTGGACGACCTTGGCTATCACGGTTATGGAATGCCCAAGCGCCACCAAAGTAATCTTCTGAACCAGTTGAATGTTGTGTTGGATAATCGCTATCATCATCAAGATAGAATTTAAACTCCCCTTCTCCCCACCAATAACGCTCTAAAGCTGTAAGAGCTAAGTAAGTACCTACATAATAACCATAACCTTGAATGTTATCTAATATGACATAATCTTGTGCATGATTAGTCACACGTTGACGACGCCATTGAGCATGAAAGTAAAGTGGATTTTCAAATGGTTTTGGCATCAACGCATAATTAATAGCAAAGAAGAAATGTTGTAAATCAGCTTCATGTTCATTGTGAATTTCAACTCTAGCTTTTTTATTAAATGGCATTCTAAAATAACTATTAAAACCACCTGTTGGATTAACCACTATTGGCATAGAATTAATATCACATCTCGCACCAAAACCATTACAGAAAAAGTCACCAATAGGACTTTCCACTGAAGGAACAGTTTCATCATCCCAATAAATTCGAATCACAACATCACGTAATACAAAGCTTCCACGATGTGTTTTATCAGTTAAAGTAAACCACATATGACGAATTTCCCCTGGGCCGGTAATTTCAGCAATAGTCACTTTTTCACCAGCAGGAATAGATATAAAACCTTGTCCTTTCCTACATGGACCTAAAGCACTAGCTTTCATACACGATTTACCCTTTTCACCAGTCAAATTTTCAGGTGAAATAGTTCTTGTTTGTTCGAAGTGAAACTGTGTTACTGAATCAAATATATTCATTTTGCGTCCTTAATAAGTTTTAACAAATATTATTAATTAAAATATAAATTTCGTTTGCTTAATTACTTTCATTTTCAATTTTGTCTGACTTTCTATCACGACTTAAGAAGGCCATAGCAAATATCATGAAGCCTAAAACAACTAAGCCTAAATAATTAAACGTAGTCGCAGCACCTTCAGTGTCATAAAAATTACCGACAAAGGTAGAAAATAATATTACGCCTACTGAACCGGCTACTTGATAGCCAATCAAAAACACTGTAGCTGACAAGCGAGCATTGAAATTGTTATCAATATATTTAAACACTGAGACTAAAATAGTTGAGATCTCTAAACAGTGCATAAGTTTTATTACGGAAATAATTGCAATACTTTCCACATGGCCAGTTAAAAATATTCGAGTTGCAGATATGAATGCAGCAAAGATTAATGCATTTTTTGCACCAACTTTGTTAACCACGAATGGCACACAAAACATAACAGCGGCTTCTAAAAAGACTTGAAATGAATTTAAAATACCATATAAACGATAACCATCATTTACATCGGTAAATTGCTGAGTAAAAAAGACAGGGAATAATTGTTGGTCATAAATGTTGTACAAGCTATAAGTACCAAGTACATAAACAACAAATATCCAAAACTTTTTCAGTCCAAAGACTGAAACAATTTCATTAAAACTTAGTTTATCTTTCTTCTGAAATACTGCTGCCGATGATTTACTTAAATCTGGTTTGAAATTCAGATTGAGTATCATAAAACAGATACCGACCACTGAAGCAGCCCAAAAGTTAAGATGAGGATTGATACTAATTAAAATACCAGCGATAAAGGTACCCACTGCATAAGCAATACAACCCCAAGTCCGGCATTGTCCAAATTCAAAATCGAAAGCACGGCTGATTTTTTCACAGTAAGAATCGATCAAGCCCATACCGGCAACCCAACCAAAACCTAAGAAGAAACTGCCAAAGATAACACCTACATAAAAATTATGTCTTAAAAGTGGCTCGTAAACATAGATTAATGCAGGTGCAGCACATGTTATGATGACACTTTGAAACCAAATTAGATGTTTTTTTAAGACTAATTTATCTTGATAAACACCATAAATAATCATGATAATTAACGAAATAAAATAGTTAAAAGAATAGATAATACCCGTCTGTTTTGCTGTTAAACCAATCTCTTTACTAAGCCATATTGCATAAAAAGAAAAAACAAAACTACCCGCCGCGTAATACATAATGCTATAAAACGAAGCAAACCAATAAGTTGGTTTTTTATAAAATGCACTTGTCATAATTTATCCTATAAAGAGTTAAGCACTGTTTTAAGTATGAATAGCTAAAAATTTAGCTTTAACGGCTTTATTAGATAAATGTGATCTACATCAAAATTATTTTAATAGGTAATGATGATGTTCAATAAGAAATGGCATTAAAGATTAAAAACAAATAAAAAACAGAAAAATATTAAGCCAAACACAAAACCTCATTTTTTATAACATTAATGTTAATTGTTATTGATAAAATTATTTTCAACAATGCTAATAGATGATAACTATCTGTAAATTAGAAATTTATTACTATTGTATAAAAAGGCAATGTTTTATTTAAAGGTAAATGAGGACAAAAAAATGAAAACAAAAATTGTAGACATTATGGTGAGAGATATTAGATTCCCAACATCTAAAAATTTAGATGGTTCCGATGCAATGAATGCTATATCAGATTATTCTGCAACATATGTAACTTTGATAACAGATTCACCAGACAATATCCAAGGCAATGGTCTTACTTTTACTATTGGAAGAGGCAATGAATTGTGTGTTGAAGCTGTAAAATCTTTATCTGCTTTATTTGTTAAAGATCGATATCTTGAGGATATTACGGAAAATTTTGGCGCTTATTGGCACGAACTTGTGGCAGGTGATTGTCAACTGCGATGGGTTGGACCTGAAAAAGGTGTCATTCACCTGGCAACAGCTGCAATTATCAATGCTATCTGGGATTTATGGGCGAAAAAAGAAGGAAAACCTATATGGAAAATGTTGGTTGATATGTCACCAGAAGAGCTTGTCAAATGTATAGATTTTACTTATTTGACAGATGTTTTAACCCCTGAAGAAGCAATAACATTACTGAGAAAAGTAGAATCTACAAAATCTCAGAGAGAAAAAGAGATGTTAGAGGTTGGTTTTCCTGGTTATACAACTGCAGCCGGTTGGTTAGGGTATTCGGAAGAAAAAATGCGGATGTTAGCAAGAAAAGCTGTTGAAGAAGGATGGACACACTTAAAACAAAAAGTTGGTGCAGATATTGAGCAAGATATGCGCCGAGCTACAATTCTAAGAGAAGAATTAGGATGGGATCGCAAATTAATGATGGATGCAAACCAAATATGGAGTGTTGATGAAGCTGTACAAAATATGCGAAAACTTGCCTTATTTGATCCTTTGTGGATAGAAGAACCAACAAGCCCTGATGATATTTTAGGTCATGCAACGATTAGGGAAAGAATCCATCCGATTGGTGTTGCCACGGGAGAACATGCTCACAACAGAGTAATGTTTAAACAAATGTTCCAAGCTAAAAGTCTAGATTTTTGCCAACTTGATCCAGCTCGATTAGGAGGATTAAATGAAGTTCTTGCCGTAATTCTGATGGCTGCTAAATATAATATCCCTGTTTGCCCTCATGGCGGTGGTGTTGGTCTTTGTCAATATAGCCAAAATATTGTTCTTTTTGATTATATTGCGGTTTCAGCATCATTAGAAAACCGTGTTCTTGAATATGTTGATCATCTACATGAAAATTTCTTAGAGCCTATTGTAATTAAGAAAGGACGTTATATGCCACCAAAACAAGCAGGATATAGCGTAACAATGAAACAAGAATCAATTGAGCAATTTGTTTACCCTAACGGAAAAGAATGGGTAAAGAATTAATGTTGTTTATTTGACATCATGAATAATAGGAGATTTCCATGACGTTAACTAATAATGATTTTATTTTAAAAACAGCAATAAAAAAATCAATAACTCGGTTATTACCTTTTTTAGCTTTAATGTACATCTTAGCATTTCTAGATCGTGCAAATATTGGTTTTGCTCATCATGCCTTTTTAATTGATACAGGTTTGAGTAACGCCGCTTATGCTTTTGGAGCTGGTATATTTTTTATTGGTTATGCCATTTTCGAAGTTCCAAGTAATATATTTATGTACAAATTTGGAGCTAGAGTTTGGCTTGCCCGCATTATGATTACTTGGGGTGTTGTTTCTGCCTTAATGATGTTTGCAAAAACAACTACAATTTTTTATATATTGCGTTTTTTACTAGGAGCATGTGAAGCGGGATTTATGCCTGGGGTTATGTACTATTTGATGCTTTGGTTCCCCATCGATATTAGAGCAAAAGTTGCTGGTTATTTCTGGTTCGGTCCACCGTTAGCATTCGTTTTAGGTGGTCCTCTTTCTGGTTTATTACTTTCTTTTGATGGATTTGCAGGGTTACATGGTTGGCAAATGATGTTTTTAGTCACAGGCGTTTTAACCATCTTAGTAGGAATATGGGCTTGGTT
The DNA here is from genome assembly GCF_001693745.1 of Gilliamella sp. wkB72. Taxonomy (NCBI): domain Bacteria; kingdom Pseudomonadati; phylum Pseudomonadota; class Gammaproteobacteria; order Orbales; family Orbaceae; genus Gilliamella; species Gilliamella sp. wkB72. The sequence goes on from NZ_LZEI01000012.1 coordinate 150,635, forward strand.
ATACCTAGTTGATAAACCTGAAGATGAACGTTGCAAGTGGTTATCTAAAGAAGAGAAAAATGCTTTAATTTCTAAAATGTCACAAGAAGAACAAGAAAAGGCTTCTCACGGACCTAAAGGAATTTTGCAAGCCTTACTAGATCCTAAAGTCATATACTTATGTATTATTGCATTTACAATTCAAGTAGGATCTTATGGTGTTACGTTTTTTTTACCATCACAAATCGCTGGGTTAGTTGGTGACGGTAATGTAGGTCTTTTTGTTGGTTTTTTAAGTGCAATACCTTGGTTTTGTGCTCTACTTGCAGCCTTTTTTATTCCTCATTTATCAACCGTTTTAAAGGAAAGACGTATTATATCAGTTTTAACTCTAGGTACAGCTGCCTTAGGTGTTGCGTTATCAGGTACTTTAGCACAATACAGTGCATTACTGGCTTTTATTTCATTATGTATTGGCTGTGCAGGATTATTGGCTGTCCAACCAATATTTTGGACGTTTCCTACAGGATATTTAAGTGGAGCCGCTGCTGCGTCTGGGATTGCTTTAATCAATTCACTTGCAAATCTAGGAGGTTTTGTTGCTCCTAATATTAGAGTCTTAGCTGAAAGTTGGTTTAACTCGCCATTAGCAGGGCTATATTTACTTGGGATAATTGCCTTCATTGGTGCTATCATGATTTTACCAATGTATGCTTTAAAAATAAGTAAAAGATAATTTTATAAGTTAAAATAATTATCTAATATATTTCTATATATTAGATAATTATATCTGAAAGATTTAAAACGTAATATGAGCCGAAGTCAAATCTTAAGACAAAACACAATCAATCAATTCATTGATTGTATTAATAACAATATATTATCTTTCCCATTACAATCGATTTCGATTCTTGCCGATAACTTTAATGTTAGTCGAACAACCATGAGAGCTGTTTTAGAATATTTATGTCAAGTTGATATTTTAATATATAAAAATAATAAATATTATTTAAACCGTAATCCCATACCAAAAGATAAAATCGCTTGTCAGTTTGATAAACGAGCTGTTCAAGATGAAAAATTTGAAGCTTATTTCTACTATTTGATCAATAGTAAAAAATTATTGCCAGGAGAACATTTTAATGAAATTCAATTAGCTAAAGATGCTAATGTTAGTCCTATTGTTGTTCGTGAATTTTTATTACGCTTTTTACACTATGGGCTTATTAATAATGTAAAAAGAGGTGAATGGGAATTGGTCACCTTTGCTAAGGATTATGCTGAAAAACTTTATGAATTTCGAAGTGTATTAGAGATATTCGCCCTCAAATCCTTTATGGCACAACCAGATAACCATATTAATTGGATCAAAGCAAGAGAATTATTGCAATGTCACAAAAATCTTCAACAAAATATACAAGATGAATATAAACTTTTTTCAACACTTGACCGTGATTTCCATGAACTCATTTTATCGTGTAAAGAAAATCGTTTTTTTTTACAATCATTTGATTTAATTTCCGTTATATTTCATTTCCATTACCAGTGGGACAGTAGTGATCTTAAAGAAAGAAACAGTATTGCTGTATCAGAACATATTGCAATATTAACTGCAATTCTACAAAAAAACGAACCACTCGCCATTGCAGCGTTGTGTCGTCATTTAAATACAGCTAAAAGGTCAATGCAAGAGTCAATTGGACGCGCATTAGCAATAAAAAACAGATAAAAAACAAAAAAATTATATATTCAACACGAAACTACAAAAAAAAAACATACTACTTTTTATCTTCTTCTATAGTTCTCTTTACTTACTACCAATAATTAAAGAGAACAATCATATGACAAAACAATTAAATAGATCCAACTTTCCTGGTCCAATTTACCCTGAAAAAATACTTCAATTTGGTGAAGGAAATTTTTTAAGAGCATTTATAGATTGGATTATTGATAATCTAAATGAAAAAACAAATTTCAATAGTGGTGTTACTATTGTTAGACCTATTGATACACATCAACCATCTATCAATGAACAAGATGGACTTTACACGACTATTATTCGGGGACTGAATGAACAAGGTTGCACAATTGCTACACCGCGAATTATTTATTCGGTTAATCGAGAAATACTAATATATCAAGACTATCAATCCTATTTAGCTTGTGCTGAAAATCCTGAGTTGGAATTTATTTTTTCAAATACTACTGAAGCAGGTATTGCATTTAGTGATAAAGATAAAGCTACAGATCTACCTCCAGCAACTTTTCCTGCAAAATTAACCTGCTTTTTACACCATCGTTTTAAATTTTTTAAAGGCCAAAAAGATAAAGGCTTGATTATCATTCCATGTGAACTTATTGATTATAATGGAGAAAAACTGAAAGAATTGGTTCTGGAATATGCTAAATTATGGCAATTAGATCATGATTTTACAATATGGATCAATGAGTGTAATACCTTTTGCTCAACTTTAGTTGACCGTATTGTGACAGGCTATCCAAAAGATGAAGCAATACAACTTGAACAACAACTTGGTTATCAAGATCGTTTTTTAGATACAGCTGAGTATTTTTATCTGTTTGTTATTCAAGGTCCACAATGGTTAAAACAGAAATTAAAATTAGATCAAGTCGACCTAAATATTTTAGTTGTTGATGATATTAAACCTTATAAAGAAAGAAAAGTAGGTATTTTAAATGGTGCTCATACTGCGATGGTGCCTGTTGCTTACCTTGCTGGATTGAAAACCGTTGGCGAAAGCATGGATGATCCGCAGATTGAAACATTCGTTAAAAATTTAATTAATCAAGAGGTGATTCCAACTTTATCTTTAGATAAAGAACAATTAGTACAATTTGCCGATGAGGTTTTAAAACGCTTTAGAAATCCATTCATTAAACACGAGTTAATGTCAATTTCATTAAATTCATTAACAAAATTTAAAACTCGACTACTGCCACAATTACTAACATATAGTCAACGATTTAACAAACCACCAAAGTATATTTCGTTTTCCTTAGCTGCTCTTATTGCTTTTTATCGAGGCCAATACCAAGGTCAAGCTATTCCATTAACTGATGATGCTCATTTACTAGAGAAGTTTAAAGAGTGGCAACCACTTTATCAAAACGACGCAAAAACACTCGTCTCTAACGTATTAAAAATGACTGATCATTGGGGACAAGATCTCAATAATGTTACCGGATTAACTGATTTAGTGACTAAAAATCTGGAAAACATTTTAGCTCAAGATATTAAAAAATATATTCCAAACAACTAAACAGCAGGAGTCAAACATATGACTAAAATGAAATATATTGTTATTCCAGAACCAGGAAAAGTTGAAGTCAAAGAAATGGAAAAACCAACCTTACAAAAAGGTGAAGCAATCCTAAAAGTATTATATGGTGGTATTTGCGGTTCTGACATGGGAACGTATAAAGGAACTTTTCTTTATGCAAGCTATCCGAGAATCCCAGGTCATGAATTTTCAGCCGAAGTGGTTGAAATAGATGAGAATGATTATGGTATCAAAAAAGGAATGATTGTTACCGCCAATCCTTATTTTAACTGTGGTAAATGTTATTCTTGTCGACGCGGTTTTGTTAACTGCTGTACTGGCAATCAAACTCTTGGCGCACAACGTGATGGTATTTTCAGAGAATATTATAGTATGCCAATTGAACGTATTTATGATGGTAAAGGATTAGATGCATTAACGCTATCAATGATTGAACCATTTTGTATTAGCTATCATTCAATTCAACGAACGTCAGTAAAAAAAGGCGATAAAGTATTAGTCGTTGGTGCCGGACCTATTGGTTTATTTGCTGTCATGGCTGCAGTATTAAAAGAGGCTGACGTATATGTAAGTGACGTCATGCAATCAAGATTAGATAAAGCATTATCATTAGGTGCAAAAGGTGTTATCAGAACAGATAAAGAGAATTTTGAAGAAAGAGTAAAAGAGATTACCCAAGGTGATGGTTTTGATGTTTGTATCGAATGCGTTGGATTACCACAAACTTTCCAAAATTGTATTGATGCAGCAGCTTACCGTGGTCGTGTAGGTCTAGTTGGAGTAAGTAAACAAAAATTAGATTTTGCTTTTACACAAATTCAAACTAAAGAGTTAGATATTTTTGGTTCACGTAATGCACTAAAAAAAGACTTTATCGAATTGATTGATTTAGTTAGTTCTGGAAAATGTGATGTTAAAAAAATCATTACCGACATATACGAATTGAATAATGCCGAAAATGCTTTTAAAGAAATGCGAGATGATCCAAGTAATCGACTTAAATCAGTAATAAAGATAGGTTAACTAAATAATTATCTCTCAATTATTCCGCTACTAACAAGTAGCGGAAAGTGTATTTTTAGGAAAGAGTTCATGAAAAAAATAATTAAAATCAATGGTAACGATAATGTTATTATTGCATTAGAAACATTATACCCAGGCGATAAAATAAATAGTGAGCTATTAAAAGATAATCAACAAATTACTGTTTTACAAGAAATTCCTTCAGGTCATAAAATAGCGATTAAACCGATTTTACAAGGTGAAAACATCATTAAATATGGTTTTCCCATTGGTCATGCATCGCAAGCTATTCAAGTTGGTGAACACGTACATACTCATAATGTTAAAACCAATCTTGGTGAACTTGATGAGTATCAATATGAACCTGTTGCTAGTCATATTTCATCATCACTACCGGATAGAGATGTGAATCTTTATCGCCGAAAAAATGGTGATGTTGGTATTCGTAATGAACTTTGGATCATCCCAACCGTTAGTTGCGTTAATGGTATCGCGGAACAAATTCGTAAACGATTTTTATCAGAAATAGCGAAAGACATTGAGTTAGATCACGCTTTTTTTGATGGTGTCCATCTACTTTCACATCCCTATGGTTGTTCGCAATTAGGAGCAGATCATCAAACAACTAAAACTATATTACAAGATATGGTCAAACATCCTAATGCAGGTGGAGTATTAGTTATTGGTTTAGGATGTGAAAATAATCAACTCTCAGCATTTAAAGAAAGCCTTGGTGAATATGATCATGAGCGAGTCCGTTTTATGATTTCACAAGAAGTGGAAGATGAGATTCAACAAGGTGTGAAGTATTTACTCGAAATATATCAAGTAATGAAATTAGATCGTCGCCAAACAGGTAAGCTTAGTGAACTTAAATTTGGACTTGAGTGTGGGGGATCCGATGGATTATCTGGCATCACAGCAAACCCATTATTAGGCAAGTTTTCTGATTATATAATTACCAATGGCGGAACTAGCGTTTTAACCGAAGTTCCCGAAATGTTTGGAGCAGAAACAATCCTAATGTCTCATTGTATTAATTCACAAATTTTTGAAAAAACAGTAAATATGGTTAACAATTTTAAAAAATATTTTATGACATATAATCAACCTATTTACGAAAATCCTTCTCCAGGTAATAAAGCAGGAGGAATTACAACACTTGAAGACAAATCATTGGGCTGCACCCAAAAAGCAGGTAATAGTAATGTTATTGATGTATTAGAATATGGTGAAAGACTCCAAAAATCAGGTTTAAATTTATTATCAGCTCCGGGAAATGACGCAGTTGCTACAGGTGCATTAGCTGCTGCTGGTTGTCAAATGGTGTTATTTTCAACCGGAAGAGGCACTCCATATGGTGGTGTTGTACCAACTGTAAAAATTTCAACTAACTCAACACTTGCCCAAAAAAAGAAACACTGGATCGATTTTGATGCGGGGCAATTAGTTAATGGAACACCGATGGAGAAACTTTTAGAGCAATTTATTAATTTAATTGTGCAGCTTGCAAACGGTAAACAAACCTGTAATGAAATAAATGAATTTCGTGACCTATCAATATTTAAAAATGGAGTAACTGAATAATTTTTCTTGAAAAGTCCAAATTTGGAAAAATAAAATAATCATAAAATATAACAACATTTTGATAAAAATAATTTTTTCTTATCAAAGTAATGTATAAAATAAGGTCATATTGAATTAATATTCATCAATAAAAAATAACCGCTACTTAGCGGTTATTTTCAAACACATTATTCAGTTTTAAGTCCAAATAATTGACCATTTTGTTTAACAAAAGATTGTGTTACATGCACGTCATTACTATTTTTAATACAAAGTGGATCACTCAGTACATTATCAATAATCACATTATTAAACAAAATACTATTCGCATTCTCAATAAAGAACCCTTTACCAGCCTCCGGTTTGACATCTTTAAACATATCAACCTCGCCTGCTTGGGCATTTTGTTGCATTGAAACACGGATATTATCAAAAGAGATATTAGAAATAGGAGATTCTGGAATACCATATAAAAAGCCGGCATAAGCACGAACATTTTTAGCAATAATGTTTGAAAAGCTAATATTGTGGCATGCTGGTGTAAACTCATTAACGGGTAGAGCATCTTTATTCCAAACAATTGGATCATTTCCTTTTGGACCACAATAATAATAGTAGTTCATAACAAATGCTGATAAAACTTCATCCATTACAATATTACTAAATGTGATATCAGAAATAGTTCCTCCTCGACCTCGACGAGTTTTGAATCTTACACCTCGATCGGTTTTTTGGAATACACAATTTGTAATAGTTACATTACGAATGCAACCACTCATCTCACTACCAAGAACCACCGCACCATGACCATGAATCATATTACAATTAGTAATTAAAATATTCTCACATGGACTTTTTTCAGCTGTTTCTTCAGTGCCTGCTTTTATTGCAATACAATCATCGCCAACATCAATATAACAATTTGAAATTCTTACATTACGACATGATTCAGGGTTAATACCATCGGTATTCGGTGAATCAGCTGGATTAAGAATTGAAATATTATCGACAACGACATTATTTGATTCCATCGGATGAACAGTCCAGCTAGGTGATTGAGTTAGAAAAACTTTTTCAATCGTAACTCGTTCACAAAAATCAAAACCAATTAAATAAGGTCTTGGATATTTAAGATTGCTTCGATCATGACGGAATGTATGCCACCATTTTTGACCATTACCATCAATTTTACCATTTCCAGTTATAACCACATTTTCAATATGTTGGCCGTATATACAAGGCATATACACAGCCTGCTTAACCCCTTCCCAACGAGAATTAACAACAGGATAATCTTTAGCATCATCAGAAAATAATAAAGTCGCCCCTTGCTCAATAACAAGCGTTATGTTGCTACAAAGCTTAATTGCCCCAGTAAAATAGGTACCAACAGGAACAATTAACGTTCCACCACCTAGTTGATCAATATGTTGAATTGCTTTTTCAAAAGCTTGAGTATTTATTGATTTTCCGTCACCAATAGCGCCAAAATCTGTTACAGATACAGTCGTCATGAGTTTATCCTTTATATTATTACAAACCTTTTAATTTACTCTAATGTTTGCAGCTTTAGGTTACAGGATCAGCATACTGATCCTAATAAATATTTTTCTTTAATTAGTTGTGGTCTCTTTTTGCTTAAATCCAATGTTATTATTACCAAAACATTTTTCGTAAGCGATGCCAGATAATTCCTCAACCACTTTTCGAGTTTCAGGCGTAACATCTTCCATTTTGCCACCTTGTCGAATGCGAGCGACTTCATTGATAATAATAGAATGGGTAGAGTGATCGAGCTTCATTCTCCAAGCAAAAAATGCCCCAATTAATGCCATTCCTACAACGCCGTATAAAATAATACCATTAATAGCATCAATTGCGCTTTGTGGCTGTATATGTGATTTCGATTCAAAGCCATAAGCACTTAATATCATACCAAGCACAAAAACAATTGAAGCGCGAACTAGTTTACCTGCCATGGTCATAGCTCCTGCATATACCCCTTCACGACGTCGATTAGTTACAACTTCATCTACATCAGCTAAGAATACATATACACTCCAAGGAATATAGTAAACACCACCAGTACCCAAACCAAACCAAATTGTAATACCCACTACAATCCAAGTGATATGAGGCAGATTAAAGTAATAAATACCGACATAACCAATCATCGATGAAATAACGATGAGTAATGCGATAATAAATGGTTTTTTGAAGCCCTTCTTAGCACAATACATCATAAAAAATGCGGTTGAAACCAACTGACAAATACTACTTAATGAATTCATTGAAGCAACAAATGAACGAGGTTCACCTAAACTAAATACGATGAAATAGGTAAATACCGCTGTAAATAACCATTCAGCACCAAATCCAAATAGATACATTCCTAAATGCGTTCTAAAAGTTTTAACACGGAATGTTGACAAGATATCGATAAAAAGCTTTTTAATTGCTTCAAAAAAGCTATGTACAGATTCATCTTTTACTTCTTCTTTAGGTTTTTCCCAACTATTACAATAAAGCAAAATCAAAGCTAACATCATGATAGTGGCATATGTGATCCCAGTTAATAAAAATGGGGTTGCTGATTCCTTACTATAGAAATAAAAGAATACGCCTGGTATTGCCGCACCTAAGAAATTAGCTACTTTACCAAACATTGCTTTTGAACCAGTTAAATAAGTACGTTCTGAAAAGTTAGATGTCATTTCTACAGGTAACGTATTAAATGGAATCATGATGCTGGTATAAATAATCTCAAATAAAATATATGTTACTAAGTAATACCAAAATCCCATACCATCAATCCATAACATAGGATAAATGACCATTAACGGAATACCAATCAAAATAAAAAATCGACGTCGCCCAAAGCGTTGCCCTATTTTAGTTTGATAGAAATTATCTGTAATAAAGCCCATCAATGGATTCAGTATGACATCCAAATAAGTAGCGATGGAAAAAATCAACGCAGCTTGCACCACACTTAATCCACAAAAAGTGGTATAAAAATAGAGAAGCCAAGCACCACTAATTGCTAATGCACCACTACCAATTAAATTACCACTGCCATAAGAAAATCTTACTAACCATGTAATTTTATTCTTTTTTTCCTTACTCATAAAAGATACCTATAATATTTAAAAAAACGATCCCTCGCATCAAGTCCCGAAGGACTTAATGACGTGGATATTTATTCTTGGATTTTTATCTATAGAGTTACGCCACTTTTCAAAATGGCTAAATTTCTAAAGTTGTTAATTTCGTTACGAGTTTTTTTCCCGCTAGCAATAAGAACGATATAGTCAATAAACTCTATCAACAAAGATTGCATAGAAACTCCTTGTATAAGTTTACCGGCATTAAAATCGATCCAATTGGCTTTCTTATCAGCTAATTGTGTATTAGTCGCAATTTTGACTGTTGGCACAATACCGCCATATGGAGTGCCTCTTCCTGTGGTGAAAAGCACCATATGACATCCAGCTGCTGATAAAGCACCAGTAGCTACTGCATCATTACCAGGTGCGCTTAGTAAATTTAATCCATGTCTAGTTAACATTTCACCGTATTTAAGAACATCAATAACTTCACTACCACCCGCTTTTTGCGTACAACCTAAAGATTTTTCCTCTAAAGTTGTAATGCCACCAGCCTTATTCCCAGGAGAAGGGTTTTCATAGATTGGTTGATTATTTGAAATAAAATATTGTTTAAAATCATTGATCATGTGTACAGTCTTATCAAAAGTCGACTCATCAATACAATGTGACATCAAAATGTTCTCAGCACCAAACATTTCTGGTACTTCAGTAAGAACACTTGTTCCACCATGAGCAATAACATAATCAGAAAACAGACCAAGCATTGGATTAGCTGTAATACCTGAAAAACCATCAGAACCACCACACTCCAATCCAAATTTCAATTCACTTAAATGCCCTACTTCACGTTTATCCTGCTTCATAATGGCATAAAGTTCTCTTAAATGAACCAATGCTGATTCAACTTCATCGGTTTCTTGCTGAGCGATTAAAAATCTAACTCGAGATTCATCATATTCACCTAAACTAGCCTTAAATTCTGAAACCTGATTATTTTCACAACCAAGTCCGATGACCAATACAGCACCAGCATTAGGATGTTTAACTAAATTTTGTAAAATTGTCTTAGTATTTTGATGATCTTGTCCAAGCTGGGAGCAGCCATAAGGATGTTCAAGTACAGTTATACCATCAATTTCTAATTGATTATTTAACTCATCACAAAACTGTTTAACAATTTGTTCTGCTATCCCGTTTATACAAGTTACAGTTGGAATAATCCAAAGTTCATTACGAATACCAACTTCACCATTTTTACGTCGATAAATTTGTACTTCCTTATCGGCAATCTCATGTAACAGATCATTTTTCGATAACGTAGGTTGATATTTGTAATCATTAATATCACTTAAATTGGTTTTTAAATTATGAGAATGAATATGCTCTCCAGCTTTAATTAAGCGAGTAGCATGACCAATTGGTAAGCCATATTTAATAATATTTTCATCTTGCTCAATATCGATAAGGGCAAATTTATGCCCTTGTTTAATAGGATCTTTTAGATCAATTATCTGTCCATCAACGACGATATTTTCTTCATGTGCTTCTAAATCAGATAATGCCACACCGACATTATCTTTATTGTTTATTTTTATATATTTAACCATTGAATCACTCATGTTATTTGCTACCATTAACACATTTTTCAATTGCTTGACGCATTCCCTCTTCGGTTATGACGGTTAAATATTGTGTTAACGTTTGCGCTAATTGAGGAATAGTTAATAGATCATACTCCCAATGAGCCGTGTCACCTAAAACAACTTTGATTAAATCCTCTAATGAGCTTTTCCCTTCTGCAATGGCTGCCCAACTATTACTGAAGCGTTCTAACCAGATTGCATCATCTTGTAACGGATAACTTTGTCCATTACGCACACCACGATAAAATGCGATCAATGCAGCAAAAGAGAACACCAAATGTTTAGGCAATGTTCCTTTTTCTTTCTGATAATTAATTAATTGAGGAAGAATACGTGTTTTAAACTTAGTCATACTATTTAAAGCAATTGACATCAACTGATGTTCAATAAATGGATTTTTAAAACGACTAATAACTGATTGAGCAAAATCAACCAATTCTTGATGAGGTAAATCTAAAACAGGGATAATTTCATCAAAAATGGTTTCTTTTATATAAGATAAAATCTGAGCGTCATTCATTGATTCGCCAACAGTATCAATACCTGATAAATAAGCAACAGGAACTAATGCAGTATGAGCACCATTTAAAATAGCTACTTTACGCTCTTTATACGGTTTAATATCATCAACAATTTTGATGTTCATATTGCATTTATCAAGGCATAATTTTTCAGCTAGCCATTGCGGTCCTTGAATAACAAATAGATAAAAATATTCCGCTGAATCAATAAAGTTATCTTTATAACCTAATTCAGTCTCAAGCTCAGCGATTTGTGCTTTTGGGTATCCTGGAACAATTCTATCTACTAAAGTTGAGCAGAATAAATTATCATTTTCAAGCCAATTGATAAATTGGTCTGACAAGTTCCACTGATTCGCATATTTAAGTACTAATTTTTTAAGTGCATCGCCGTTATAATCAATTAATTCACAAGGAATAATAATCAAACCACTTTCTTTACTGCCGGCAAAGTGAACAAATCTTTCATATAAAAATGCAGTCAATTTTGCTGGATAACTCGTTGCAGGTTTATCTGTTAATTTGTCACTTTCAACATAACTAATACCAGCTTCGGTAGTATTTGAAAAAATAAACTGAATATTCGGATCTTTAGCTAACTCAAGATATTCATCATATTGAGTATATACATTGATTTCGTTATTAACTGAACGAATCAATCTAAACTCTTTCACTGTTTCATTTTGTTCATTTAAACCACGAACAAGCGTTGTATACAACCCATCTTGAATACTTAATGATGGTGGGAAGTCCGTATTTAACGGACGAACCACAACAATACCAGCATCAAGATCAGTTTTTTCATTAAGAATATCTAACTGCCAATCTAAAAATGCACGTAAAAAATTACCTTCGCCAAACTGAACAACACGTGTCGTATATTTTGCACCCAGAAAATCATTTCTGTTTAATGTTTTCATTACTCTAACTCTTCTTTAATTAATCTAATCACAACGACTTAATGCTTTTTAGCTTAGTTCAATACCAAAATAGTTTTTAGCATTATCAAAACTAATATTTTTAACCATTTGACCTAATAATTGGATATCACGTGGTGCTTCGCCATCTTCAACCCAACGTCCAATCATTCGACATAAAATACGTCTAAAATATTCATGACGAGTGTAAGATAAGAAACTACGACTATCGGTTAACATACCAACAAAACGGCTTAATAATCCAAGTTGAGCAAGCTGTGTCATTTGACGAATCATGCCGTCTTTTTGATCATTAAACCACCAGCCTGAACCAAATTGCATTTTTCCTTGAATACCTGCTCCTTGGAAGTTACCAATCATCGTACCAAGAATTTCATTATCAGAAGGGTTTAAACAATACAAAATCGTTTTTGGCAATGCATCTTGTTTTGCTTGAGCATCTAATAGACGAGAAAGTGGTTGAGCAATAGGTGAATCATTAATAGAATCGAACCCAACATCAGGCCCCATTAAATTAAACATTCTTGAATTATTATTACGCAATGCACCTATATGATATTGTTGAACCCATTCACGTTTGTTGTATTCAACGCCCAAGAAAATAAGTACAGCAGTTTTAAATTGAGCAACTTCTTTAGCGGTTAAAACTTCGCCAGATAAACGTTTAGTTAAAATGGTATCTAACTCTTTTTCAGTAGCTTCTTCATAAACAACTGTATCTAATGCATGGTCAGAAATCTTACAACCATGAGCAGCAAAATGATCCATACGTTTTGATAAAGCCTGACAAAGCGCTTGGAATGATGAAATTTCAACATCGGCTACTGCAGAAAGTTTTTCCATATATGCCGCAAAGAATTCTGAATCAATATTGAATGCTTTATCTGGACGCCAGCTTGGTAAAACTTTAACATCAAATGAACTATCTTCTGCAATAGTTTTATGATGAGCTAAATCATCAATAGGATCATCTGTTGTACCTGCCATCTTAACATTCATTTTTTTCATGATGCTACGAGCTGTAAACTCTGGAGTCGCTAACATCTCATTACAAGTATTCCAAATTTGCTCTGCTGTAGAAGGAGATAATAGAACGTTATCAATACCGAAAGGACGACGAAGCTCTAAATGAGTCCAATGATATAAAGGATTACCAATAGTATGAGGAACAGTTTCTGCCCAAGCCTTGAATTTGTCTAAATCACTAATATCAGTACCAGTACAGAATTTTTCTGCAACACCATTGGTACGCATTGCACGCCATTTATAATGATCACCTTTTAACCAAATATCGTATAAATTCTTGAATTGATAATCTTTAGCAATTTGTTCCGGTGGTAAATGGCAGTGATAATCAAAAATTGGCTGATCAGCAGCAAAATCATGATAAAGCTGACGAGAAAATTCGGTATCTAGTAAAAAGTTTTCAGTTAAAAAACTCATTTTATTCTCCATAAATAGTAGTTAACTATTAAAAGATTACAGGAAAATACATCCTGTAATCTTATTAATTTATTGATTAATTTTGATCTGATGATGGTTCTTTCAAAATAGTCCAAACCGCTAAGGCAGCTAAAAGATCTAAACAAGATAAAATTACAAATAATGGACTAAAGCCAACAGTATCAGCAAGTGCACCAACAATAAGTGCAAAAATAGTACTAGCTAGCCATGCAGCCATGCCGGTAAATCCATTCGCTGTTGCCACTTCATTACGGCCAAATACATCAGACGATAAAGTAATTAATGCTCCTGATAATGCTTGGTGAGCAAAACCACCAATACAGAATAAAAAGATAGCAACATAAGGACTTGAAAATAGACCTATCAGACCAGGTGCAATCATAAGCACACCACCAACCGTCACTACCATTTTTCTTGAATTAATTAAGCTTACTTTAAAATGTTTTTGGAAAAATGGTGACATATAACCACCAAGAACACATCCAACATCAGCAAAAAGCATTGGCATCCAAGCAAAAATAGCGATTTGTTTTAAATCAAAGCCATAAGCTGTGAACATGAATAATGGAATCCACGCATTAAAGGTACCCCATGCAGGCTCTGCTAAAAATCTTGGTAAAGCAATTCCCCAAAAACGGCGGCTGGTTAAAATTTTACTCGCTGGTAATTTTTCATTATTTGAAGTTTGATGACTTGCTTCTTGACCAGATAAAATATATTTTTTCTCTTCTTCAGAAAGACGTTTCTGTTTTGTAGGGTGACGATAAAGGATTAACCAAAAAATTCCCCAAATAAAACTTAATAAACCACACAATATAAATGCCCATTGCCAGCTATGGAACCAAATTGCCCATGCAACTAATGGTGGTGCGATCATGGCGCCCACTGATGAACCTAAATTAAACCAACCTACCGCGATCGACCTTTCTTTTGCCGGAAACCATTCACTAGTCGCTTTAAGTCCCGCAGGAATCATTGCGGCTTCTGTTGCACCAACAGCACCTCGAGCAAAAGCCAGTCCGATCCAACTACCTGAAAATGCGGTACTAACACAAAATACTGACCACAAAATAGCAAAAACCGCATATCCCGCTCTCGTGCCTAACAAGTCCAAAATATATCCGGCAACTGGTTGCATAATGGTATAACAAGCTGAATAAGAAGCTACCACATATGAATATTGCTGCGTTGTTAATCCCATTACTTCATTAAGAACTGGGGCGGCTACCGCTATCGAATTTCGCGTAAGATAACCAAGAATTGTGCCTACAGTGACTAATGCTATCATATACCATCGTAGGTTTTTTATCGTTTTGTACATCTTTAATTGCTCCTAAATATATAGATATTTTGGCGCATAATAACATGCCTGACAACTAAAAAAGTTGACATACATCACAAAAATGAACTATATCCCTAATAATTAAAGGGATATTTTTTAAACTAAAAAGTTTGTAACTAAAAAATTTAATTAAAAAAATTGGAACAACATTATTTAATTTGAAGCAATTAGATGTTATTTTAAAAGTCTAAAAAAACTTAAAGGATTTATGCAAAATTCATCATGACCCAAGAACAGCACGAGTATCAAAGACTTTATCAAGTTATCGCAACTGAACTTAAAAACCGAATTATTGACGGCATTTATCCAGTAGGAAGCAAATTACCATCTGAAAGATTGATATGTGAAGAACTAAAAGTAAGTCGTTCAGTTGTCCGTGAAGCTATTATTATGCTTGAAGTTGAAGGTTATGTTGATGCAAGAAAAGGCTCTGGAATTCATGTTATAGCTAATAGTTTACAGACCAATATTCTAACCTCACAGAAAGGATTAAATTTTTCCACGACAGGGCCATTTGAATTATTGCAAGCCCGCCAACTTATTGAAAGTAACATTGCCGAATTTGCAGCAACACAAATTACTAAAGACGACATCGTCAAATTATTAGAAATTCAACATAATGCTAAAAAAGAAGATCATTATCGTGATTCTGATTGGGATCTAAAATTCCATACACAGATTGCCATGATCACACGGAATACCGCTTTAATTACTATCGTTCAAGAAGCTTGGCAGCAAAGAACATTAAACCCATTATGGAAAAAACTTCATGAACATGTACAACAACAAGACATTGAAAGCTGGTGGGATGAACATGACAAAATATTAGATGCGCTAATTAATCGTGATCCGAAAGCGGCTAAGTTAGCCATGTGGCAACATCTAGAGAACACAAAAAAAATGTTATTTGATGCTGCTAGCGAAGATTTTGAAACAAAACGAGATCACTATCTATTTTCAGATAACCCCGTTATTAGTATTAATGAAAATGAGTAGATTCTATTAAAGGCAATACACTTTGCGCCATTGCGCAAAGTGTATTAATTCGCAAAAGTTAAATAATTAACTATTGTTTAAACTATTAACGCTGATCATCAACCGTTACTCCAGCTGGTGGAGTAAACTTAAACTTATCAAGTGCTACCTTACCTAGGGTTTGACGAGATAAATCATAAAAACTACGCTGACCATCTTCCTCGATAATCGTAAAATTTGAAATCATCCCAGTAGGCAAAACAGAAATAACAAAATCTTGGTTAGAACCATCAGTTGGTTTCAATGTAAAAGAGTCTTGTTTACGTGTAACAGTATATGCATTCCAAATAGGATTATGACTATCCGTAATCAAAAGCATTAAACGATTATCCACCGATTTTTTTAAGCTCATTACACTAACTTGTTCAACGGCAGGAGTATAGACCCACATGTTACGCCCATCTGAAATGATTGACGTCTCGTCTGGCTCAGTCATTGTCCAATTAAAGTAATAAGGCCTTGTTACCCACAAATCACCTTTACCTTGTTGAACTGGTTGTTTATCGGCTGTTTTCACATCTTGTGAAAATCGAGCATAAAACCCATCAATTTTAGCTAATCGCTCTTGCAACACCTCTTTATCACCAGCCCATGCTGCACAGCTTGTCATTAACCCAATTAAAATTAAAAACTTCTTCATTACCAATCCTTATGCATTTTGTTTAATACAATAAATTAAACAATCATTTTAATTTAGTTCAAAATATTACCGTTTTTCTGTTAGCTGTGAAAGATATTTTCTTTTCTTTTTCACTTATCAGTTAAGCAGTATATAATAACTGTATTTTGTAAATTTGGATGGTGTAGCATGCCTAGTCTCTCTTTTGAATTTGGGTCAGATGAATTTAAACCTTTAGCGGCAAGGATGCGTCCACGTAATTTATCTGAATATATAGGTCAAAGCCAACTACTTGGTAAAGATAAACCCCTGCCTAAAGCAATTGAAGCAGGTCATTTACATTCTATGATCCTTTGGGGACCACCTGGAACCGGCAAAACCACTTTAGCAGAAATTATTGCGCATCATGCTAATGCCAAAGTAGAACGAATTTCAGCAGTAACTTCAGGGATTAAAGATATTCGCGAAGCGATTGAACGCGCCAAAATTAATCAACAATCCGGAGTAAGAACCATTTTATTTGTTGATGAAGTTCATCGTTTTAATAAAAGCCAACAAGATGCTTTTTTACCTTATGTCGAAAATGGTACTGTAACCTTTATTGGCGCTACCACTGAAAACCCCTCTTTTGAGTTAAATTCAGCACTACTATCCCGTGCCAGAGTCTATCTGCTTAAATCATTAACTAATGAAGATATTGAGCAAATTTTACAACAAGCGATGGATGATCCGGAACGTGGTTATGGCAACCAAAAAATTACGCTACTTGAGGAAACCAGAAAACAGATTGCCGAATTTGTTGGTGGTGATGCAAGACGCGCACTCAACACGCTTGAATTGCTGGTTGATATGTCTGATGGAAAACCATTAACGCCTGAATTACTAAAAGAAGTCATCGGCGAACGTAGTGCAAGATTTGATAATCAAGGTGACCGTTATTATGACCTAATCTCGGCGGTTCATAAATCAATTAGAGGATCTGCACCTGATGCAGCACTTTATTGGTATGCAAGAATCATTTCCGCCGGTGGAGATCCGCTATATGTCGCTCGTCGATTATTGGCTATTGCATCAGAAGATATCGGTAATGCCGACCCAAGAGCAATGCAAGTCGCTTTAGCAGCATGGGACTGTTTTACTCGAGTTGGGCCAACAGAAGGCGAACGAGCTATCGCACAAGCAATTGTTTACCTAGCATGTGCACCTAAAAGTAATGCGGTTTATCTTGCATTTAACCAAGCGATGAAAGATGCAACATCCAAACCTGACTATGATGTTCCAGAACACCTACGCAATGCGCCAACCAGTTTAATGAAAAATTTAGGTTATGGTGCACAATATCGTTATGCACATGATGAACCTAATGCCTATGCAGCTGGTGAAAACTACTTCCCACCAGAAATGGCCGACAGCAAATATTACCACCCAACACAACGAGGTGCTGAGAAAAATTACTCGGAGAAACTGGCTTGGTTGGAAGCACAAAATAAAGCTAGCACAAATCAGCGCTACAAAAAGAATTAGATTGAATATATTAATAGTTACCAAAAGTTCTTGCTTGAGCAAACATGTTGACTGATATCAAATTGATCAAACTAAATCATGCATGTTTAAACAAAGTTTTTGGTAAAGTTGTATATACCTAAAAAATTGATTCACTGATAGGTAAATGAGAGATCCTTAGCAAAGGCTTATCCTAGTTCTTGAGCATATTTAATTAAAATTATATTTGGGAGATAGCCTTAAACAGCTATTATGCTTTATATCCTTATAAAGCTAAATAGCATTATAAAAGCAAATCTCAAGATAAAAATGAATAATATATTGCTAAATATATATAGCTCAATAAACGAAATAGATTCATATTTATGATATGTATTTCGAGTTGTAATTATAGATAGGTAGATCTTATCATTCCCCAATATCTCATTTAGTAAGTAACTACCTATCATTGCCTTTTTTGACAAAAAAAGTTCATATTTCTAAATATCACCCGTAGTCATTGATTTTCGTCAATAAATTAAAGATCACCGCTTATTAAATACACTATATATAGTAATAAAATGATTAATAGGCACTATATATTGTATATTTTGATAAATATCAATTATTATAATCACCATTAAAAACCACAAAAATGGATGGAAAATGAATAAATCAATACTAGTCACAAAACGTGATGGAAAAAAAGAACCTATAAACCTAGACAAAATCCATAAAGTCATTACATGGGCCGCTGAAGGATTAGAAAATGTTTCGGTTTCTCAAGTTGAATTACGTTCGCATATTCAGTTTTATGATGGTATTCGCACTTCCGACATTCATGAAACAATCATTCGTGCAGCAGCAGATCTCATCTCTCAAGATGCACCAGATTACCAATACTTAGCTGCTCGATTAGCGATATTCCATTTACGTAAAAAAGCCTATAACCAATTTACCCCCCCACCGCTTTATGAACATGTAAAAAAACTTGTTGCCAGCGAACGTTATGACAAGCATCTTCTTGAAGATTATAGCCAAGAAGAGTTTGAACAAATGGATAAAATTATCGATCACTGGCGTGACATGAACTTCTCTTATGCAGCGGTTAAACAACTTGAAGGTAAATATTTAGTTCAAAATCGAGTCACTGGGGAAATTTATGAAAGCGCCCAATTCCTATATATCTTAGTGGCAGCATGTTTATTTGCGAATTACCCTAAAAATAGTCGACTAGATTATATCAAACGATTCTATGATGCCGTTTCGACATTTAAAATCTCACTACCCACGCCAATCATGGCAGGTGTTCGTACCCCGACTCGTCAATTTAGTTCTTGTGTACTAATTGAATGTGATGACAGTTTAGATTCCATCAATGCTACCGCAAGTGCTATCGTAAAATATGTTTCTCAACGAGCTGGTATCGGTATTAACGCGGGTCGAATTCGGGCATTAGGTAGCTCTATTCGTGGTGGAGAAGCATTCCATACTGGTTGTATCCCATTTTATAAGTATTTCCAAACCGCGGTTAAATCTTGTTCACAAGGTGGTGTTCGTGGTGGTGCGGCTACCGTATTTTATCCAATTTGGCATTTAGAGGTTGAAAGTTTATTAGTATTACGTAACAACCGAGGTGTTGAAGAAAATCGCGTTCGACATCTGGATTATGGTGTACAAATCAATAAATTAATGTATCAACGCCTCATTAAAAATGAAAACATTACACTATTTAGCCCATCAGATGTACCAGGGCTTTATGATGCGTTTTTCGCCGATCAAGACAAATTTGAAGCACTTTATCATCAATATGAACAAGATGTTAATATCAGAAAACGCGTAGTAAAAGCGGTAGAACTCTTCTCATTATTAATGCAAGAACGCGCATCGACTGGTCGAATTTATATACAAAATGTTGATCACTGTAACACGCATAGTCCGTTTAATGCACAACTTGCGCCGGTACATCAATCTAATTTATGTATGGAAATTGCGTTACCAACCAAACCACTTAATAATGTTAATGACGATAAAGGGGAAATCGCACTTTGCACCCTATCTGCCTTCAATTTAGGTAAAATCGAATCGCTTGACGACTTTGAAGAACTTGCCGAATTAACAGTTCGTGCTCTCGATGCATTACTTGATTATCAAGATTATCCTGTTCCTGCGGCTAAAAACGCATCGCTTAATCGCCGTACGCTTGGTATTGGTGTGATTAATTATGCTTATTATTTAGCGAAACATGGCGTTAAATATTCTGACGGCAGTGCTAATAATTTAACGCATCGTACTTTTGAAGCGATGCAATATTATCTATTAAAAGCATCGAATAACTTAGCCAAAGAAAAAGGCGCCTGCCCACTATTCAATGAGACGACTTATTCACAAGGGATCTTACCTATAGATACCTATAAACAAGATCTCGATACAATCACTAAAGAGCCACTACATTATGATTGGGAGTCTTTACGTGAATCAATAAAAACTCATGGTTTACGTAATTCAACTTTATCAGCATTAATGCCTTCTGAAACATCATCCCAAATCTCCAATGCCACTAACGGTATTGAACCTCCACGTGGTTATATCAGCATTAAAGCATCGAAAGATGGCATCTTAAAACAAGTTGTGCCTGAATATAATAAATTAAAAGATTTATATGAATTACTTTGGCAAATTCCAAATAATACAGGTTATCTGCATTTAGTAGGCATTATGCAGAAGTTCATTGACCAATCAATTTCGGCAAATACTAATTACGATCCAACCAAATTTCTGAATGACAAAGTACCAATGAAACAACTTTTAGCTGATTTACTAACAGCTTATAAATACGGTGTAAAAACCCTTTATTATCATAATACACGTGATGGTGCTGAAGATATTCAAGGTGATATTGAACTCACATCAAGTGATGATGGTTGTGAAGGCGGAGCATGTAAAATTTAATGGCCCTGTTTAGCACTATAACAAAAGTGAAGGATAGCGATAAGTTATCCTTACTATTCCTACTTTTTCCGAATATTTAGTGAAAAAGTAAACAAAATTAGGAGTTCGACTATGAGTATGAATTACAGCACCTTCTCACACGTCCATAATGATCAACTTAAAGAACCAATGTTTCTTGGTCAACCGGTGAATGTTGCTCGTTATGATCAGCAAAAATATGAAATGTTCGAAAAATTAATAGAAAAACAACTTTCTTTCTTTTGGCGCCCAGAAGAAGTCGACGTTTCACAAGATCGTATCGACTATGCAGCTTTACCTGAACATGAAAAACATATCTTTATTAGCAATTTAAAATATCAAACATTGCTTGATTCAATACAAGGACGAAGCCCCAATGTTGCCTTACTTCCCCTAATATCTATCCCTGAACTAGAAACATGGGTAGAGACTTGGTCGTTCTCAGAAACTATCCATTCTCGTTCTTATACGCATATCATCCGCAACATCGTCAATGATCCTTCTGTAGTGTTTGATGATATTGTTACCAATAAAGAAATCCAAAAAAGAGCTGGTGATATTGCGGGTTACTACGATGACCTAATTAGCTACGCAAGTTATTACAACTTATTGGGTGAAGGTAAACACACTATCAATAATCGAACCGTCACTATCGACTTGCGTGAACTGAAAAGACGACTTTATCTCTGCTTAATGAGCGTTAATGCCCTTGAAGCTATTCGTTTTTATGTAAGTTTTGCTTGCTCATTTGCCTTTGCAGAACGAGAATTAATGGAAGGTAATGCTAAAATAATCAAATTGATAGCTCGTGATGAAGCGCTTCATCTAACTGGTACTCAATTTATGATCAACACCCTAAGAAGTGGTGAAGACGATCCTGAAATGGCCGAGATCGCCAAAGAGTGCGAACAAGATTGTTATGACCTGTTCTTACAAGCAGCCAATCAAGAAAAAGAGTGGGCAGAATACCTATTTGAAGGTGGTTCAATGATTGGATTAAATAAAGATATCCTTTGCCAATATGTTGAATACATCACCAATATTCGTATGCAAGCTGTTGGGCTTAAATTACCATTTGAAGTAAAATCCAACCCAATCCCTTGGATCAACAATTGGCTTGTTTCCGATAACGTACAAGTCGCACCACAAGAAGCAGAAATGAGCTCATATCTTGTTGGTCAGATTGACTCAGAAATCAGCGAAGATGATTTAAGTGATTTCAAATTATAATTGATAGTAGCTTGCATGGATTGAAAAAATAAAACTGTGCAAGCTATGTTTAATTATTCGCAATTAGTGCCAAACTAAACATTTATCATTTTGATAAATTTAAGTAATTTAGTTCTTCCTAATTTTTCTACACTATTCTTAAGATTAAATAAAATATCAGCAAATGGTATAGACTCCTCAATTATTTTTACACAAAGTATCAAATTACCTTATTCATTAAGTATGAAATGAACTAAGTCATGATTTATTAATACTTATTCTAAGTAACAAAGGATTTGTATTAGGTGAATGTATCCTCAATAAATATTATCAAACGGTATACACTCCTCAATTATTTTTACACAAAGTATTAACTTACTTTATTCATAAAGTATGAAATGAACCAAGTCATGATTTATTAATACTTATTCTAAGTAACAAAGGATTTGTATTAGGTGAATGAATCCTCAATAAATATTATAAAACGGTATACACTCCTCAATTATTTTTACACAAAGTATTAACTTACCTTATTCATAAAGTATGAAATGAAAAATTCATGAGGTTATTAATACTTATTCTGAGTAAAAAAGCATTTGAATTAGGTGAATGTATCTTTAATAAATATTATCAAACGGTATACACTCCTCAATTATTTTAACAAAAAAATCAAAAATCAATTTTAAAAGGTGCAAATGCTCTTTAATTAAAAGTAAAGGTATTCTAACTTGACACTCTTTTAAAATCGGGAGACGATATGACAATTGAATTATCTCAATTTGATATGATGACTATGACTAATGCGCATTTGTTTTATTCTGTCTCTCCGCTTAATTTTAGTGATAACCAAATCACAGTTCCTTATATAAAACAGCAACTCAATGCGTTTCAACAATGGTCAATTACTCAATTCGAAAACAATGCGGATATTGATGATTTAGTACACCTGCGTAGTCAATTTATCGATCAGATACTTGAACGTTTATGGCATTACTATCAAATTCCAGAACAAATTTCATCGCTATTTAAAAAAAATCGGATTGCACTTATTGCTGTTGGTGGTTATGGCCGTTGTGAACTGCATCCTTTGTCTGATATCGATATTTTGATACTAAGTGATAACTCACTCACCAAAGAGCTTGAAAAACAGATAGGTGATCTAGTTCGTTTACTTTGGGATCTTCATCTTGATATTGGTCACAGCGTCAGAACATTAAAGACCTGCCTGCAAGAAGCTAAAAATGATATCACAATTATGACAAACTTAATTGAATCAAGATTGATTGCAGGAAGTGAGTCATTACTTAAGGAGCTCCAAACACAAATTTTTAGCGATAAAATTTGGCCTTCGCCAGCGTTTTATCGCGCAAAAATCAAGGAACAACAAGAAAGACATCAGCAATATCATAGCACTACCTATAATTTAGAACCGGATTTGAAAAATAGTCCTGGTGGCTTGCGTGATATGCAAATTATCCAATGGTTAGCTATTCGCCATTTTGGGGGAGAGTTTTTGCAAAAAATTGGACATTTTGATTATCTCACACCCGAGGAAGTCGAAGAATTCAAAGCCTGTCGCAAATTTTTATGGCGGATGCGTTTTGCCCTGCATTGTGTTATTAACCGCTATGACAACCGCCTACTATTCGATCGCCAGTTAAGCATCGCTAAAATGTTAGGTTATAGTGGAGAAGGAAATGCTCCGGTTGAAAACATGATGCATGATTATTATCGGGTAGCACATAATATTACTGAACTCAATCAAATGCTTTTACAGTTATTTGATGAATCAATATTGAAAAGTTACTCACAATATAAAACTTATGATATCGATGAGCATTTCCAAAGTAGAGATAACCTTATTGATGTTAAACATAATAGTGTTTTTACTGATGATCCGGTAACGATTCTTAAGCTGTTCTATACGCTTTTACTTAATCCTCAAATTACCGGACTTTACTCTAATACCATTAGACAACTCCGTTCTGCAAGGCGAAAACTCACGTATTTATTATGTGAAAAGCCAGAGGCGAGAACGTTGTTTATGAAGATCATCAAACATCCTGATGCAATCAAAAAAGCCATTTTACCCATGCATCAATATGGTATTCTGGCGGTTTATATTCCCGGTTGGCAACAGATTTCAGGAATGATGCAGTTTGATTTATTTCATGCTTATACCGTAGATGAACATACTATCCGTTTATTGTTAGAACTGGATCTTTTACGTTCAGAAGATGGCAAACAAAAACATCCAAATAGTTCAATGGCATTGGCTAAATTATCAAAACCTGAATTGCTTATTATTACCGGATTATTTCATGATATTGGCAAAGGACGGCATGGCGATCATTCGGAAATTGGCGCAAAATTAGTGGAATCTTTCTGTCAATTACATGAATTAGATGCGAAAGATACTGATTTGATTGTCTGGTTAGTTCGTTATCATTTATTGATGTCAGTAACAGCCCAAAACCGTGATCTGCAAGATCCGGAAGTTATTCGTGAATTTGTTCAACTGGTTAAAAGCAAACGACGATTACAATATTTGCTTTGTTTAACGGTTGCCGATGTTTGTGCAACCAATGAAACCTTGTGGAATAGCTGGAAACAGAGCTTAATGCGTGAGCTTTATCTAACAGCGAAGCGCTCGCTTGATTCTGGCATTCATCAAATACCAGAACAACGTAGTATTGCACGTCAACATAAACAGCAAGCACTAGCTCAATTGCTTGCACAAAATTACGATGAACAATCCATTAAACATTTTTGGCAAAGCTATCGTGTTGACTACTTTTTGCGATATACCGCTGAACAGATTGCTTGGCATGTACAGCTTCTATTGAACCATGAATTGAATCAAACACTCGTTTCAATTAATCCAAATCCTTATCACGGTGGTACGGAAATAATTATCTACTCATCAGATAGACCTTTCCTATTTGCAGCGGCATGTAATGCTTTAAGTATGCTAAATTTAAGTATTCATGATGCTTTAATTATTACCAATAAAAATGGATTTGCGCTTGATACTTTTATTGTACTTGAACCTAATGGGCAAGTGGTGCCTGAAAATCGTCACCAGGATATCATTCAAACTTTAAATAAAGTTCTTCATCAATCAGTTTATAAAGGTGTGACGATTAAGCCGACTAAACAAAGATTACGATCATTTTCTGTTCCGACTCAAGTTAACTTTGTCTCTTCAATTAACGATACTTATATGGAATTAATCGCACTTGATAAACCGGGATTACTTGCTTGTGTTGGTGAAGTCTTTGCAAAGTTAGACTTATCGTTGAGTAGTGCTAAAATAGCGACAATTGGTGAGCATATTGAAGATCTGTTTATTCTAACAGATAAACACAATAAAGCCCTTGATGATAACACCTGTCAAAAACTACGCGAATCGATAGTATTGGCTATAGATTCAATAAACTAATTATCGAAAAGTTAACACAATGCAATTTTTTATTATTTTATTTCCTATTTTTTCTATTTTTATTGTAGGATTTATTGCCCAAAAAGTTCTGAAGTTTGATGTCGCCAATCTTTCCAAAATGTCGCTGTATGTGCTTTCACCTTTTTTGGCTTTTAAAACGTTTTACACGCATACCTTAACCAGTGACTATTTAATCTATATCGCCTATATTTTTGGACTCTGCTTTTCTTTGGTATTTATTGTCAGCATGTGGTCAATTGCTATGCGCTATTCGGTAAAAGAGCGTTGTGCGTTGATTTTAAGTTCATGCTTTATGAACAATGGTAATTATGGCACCCCAGTATTACTGGTGTTTTTTGGATCGCTTGGATTCGATTTGGGTGTCATTATGATGGTGTTACAACAATTTGTTATGAGCACCGTTGGTATTTATTATGCGGCTAAAGGCAGTGCACATAGTGATATTGTGAGTCAAAAAGATGTAATAAAAAAAGTGATTAGAATGCCAGTTGCCTATGGTGCTTTTGCCGGAATTATTTTCCAGCTTTGCCACATTCCACTTTCAAAATCTATTATGACTTCAATTGGAATGATCGGTGACTCATCTATTGTCATCATTATGATTATTCTCGGAATGCAGCTGGCTAAAATAAAAATTACCCAACTTGATTACCCAAAGCTCTCATTTGCTTTAACTGCAAGAATGGTTATATCACCAATAGTGGCTTTTGCGATGGTTTATTTTATGCCACTGTCACCCATGTATAAACAAATTCTTATCGTTTTAGCCGCAATGCCAAGTGCAGCCAATACGACCTTAATGTCAGTTCAATTTGATACTCATCCTGAACTGGTATCTAGTGCAACCTTGGTGAGTACTTTGTTAAGTTTAATTACATTACCTATTGTTCTTTCACTAATTGGTGCGCCAATACCTATCTAAATAAAAATAATAGATGGATAAAATCAATCAATGCCAAGCCATTCTTGTTCAAATTGATTGACAAATTTAACCAATATTTCATG
The DNA here is from genome assembly GCF_001693745.1 of Gilliamella sp. wkB72. NCBI lineage: Bacteria > Pseudomonadati > Pseudomonadota > Gammaproteobacteria > Orbales > Orbaceae > Gilliamella > Gilliamella sp. wkB72. The sequence goes on from NZ_LZEI01000012.1 coordinate 177,306, forward strand.
GCGCTTTTCGGCCATTTGTTTAGCGGTGTCAGTATTCATCATATCTTTAAGTAAAAATAATTTTTCATAGAAGTGATTAATTACTGTATTGGTCTGTTTATAATTGTTTTCATCAAGTTTAATTCGAGGTGGGACATTGGGATCATGCATGATATTGTGTTTATTACCACCATAATAAAAAGTGCGCCCAATGCCAATAGCCCCTATTGCATCAAGGCGATCCGCGTCTTGAACAATTTGCCCTTCAAGCGATAATGTGGCTTTTTGTGAAAGATTTTTTCGATAGGACATATTTTCAATAATATCGAAAATAGCATTAATTTCGGCTGATGTTAATTTCAAACTGCGCAAATACTCTTTTAATTCAATTATGGCACTATCAACATCTTCCGTAACTTTTTCATCAATAACATCATGTAAATAAGCACTCATCAACACAATAAAAGCATTTGCTTGTGGCTGGTGGTTAAGAATTTTTTGGGCTAATTTAACCACTCGCTCAATATGCGCCATATCATGACCAGAAAAATCATGGGAGAGCTTTTGCTTTACATACATTTTAACGTTATTAAGAGTGGTTTGGGGTGATATAGTCATTTTATTATGCTTATTAAAATTTAGTGTAAGATTTTATTAAAACCTGAATATTGTTTATATTACCGCAGTTAAAACTCAACCGCTATTTATCCTTTTAATTAATAATTATGACAAAGAAATTAATTATAAAAAATGAATAAAATCAATTAAAAAAAATCATTAATCCTAAATTGGTATCATAATTAATGACTGTTTGGCCTCATTTACTAAAAAATGCCTAGTATTTAATGTTTTTTTTATATTTTTTTTAATTTCTTTCGATTGTTTTCACTAATTCCGAGAGGTAGAATGCGCTAATCAAAATTCATAATCAGTGCAACTAACTGGAGTTGATTAAGTGAAAATATCAACACGTAAAGTTTTGCCATGGCAACTTATAGAATGCTTCACTCGATATCGTCAATTCATCGCTCTACTATTTGGACTATCTATTTTTTGTATTGCACTGGTAGTGTGTTGGCATTTATTAAAAACCATCAATATTAATGATTTAAGGTCAGCTCTACATCAACTCCCTTACCATGCAATTTTACTTTCGTTTTTATCAGCAATAGCTAGTTATATTATGCTTATCTGCTATGAATGGTCAGCTGCACGTTATGCAGGTGTTGAACTAAAATTATCAACAATTGCGGTCGGCGGTATTTGTGCTTCGGCGATTGGTAATGCTGTCGGATTATCAGCATTATCAGGTGGCGCCATTCGTTGTCGGCTCTATTTCAAATATGGATTAACCACTATAGATGTAGCAAGGATGTCAATTTTTGTTACTCTTTCATTAGGCTTTACCTTACCGTTATTAGCATCAATCGCGGCACTAATTCATATTGAAAAGACCACGATAGCACTACATACTTCAGCAATCAGTATCGAGTTAATATGTAGTGCAGTATTTATCATTTATGCCGGTGTATTATTATTTTTATATGCTCATCGATTGTCTGAAAAACCAAATAAAGATACGCGTTTATACCAATTTTTTCATTGGAAAATCCGTTTACCTAACTGGCGTTTAGCTAGTAGTCAATTTTTAATTACCTTACTAGATGCTATTTTAGCTGGTGCGATCCTCTATTTCTTATTACCGAATAAGCCAAATTTTATTGTTTTTATCATGATTTATATTCTCGCTTTAGTAGCAGGGGTGCTTAGTCATGTTCCGGGAGGGGTTGGTATATTTGAAGCAATTATATTAGCCGCTTTTTCATCTCAAATTGGTGCGGCATCATTAACTATTGCTTTAGTCATTTATCGATTAATTTATATTATATTACCACTCATTCCCGCAGGAATTTTGCTGTTAATTAATGAAGGTAAAAACTTTCTTTCTGCTCCACAAGTAAAAGAAACCGATACTGGCATTGCTGCAACAATTATGGCCGCCTCGGTATTCTTTGCTGGAGTGGTGATGATGTTTTCAAGTGTCATCCCTGGATTCAATCATCATAGCACCTTCATTCCTAACAAAATCGTCAATTTTGCCCATTTAACTGCCAGCTTAATTGGTGTTTTATGTTTATTACTAGCGATGGGATTACGTCGCCGACTTTATTCTGCTTGGGGATTGTCCGTTATCTTGTTGATATTAGGTAGTATCTGCTCATTATTAAGAGGTTTACATTGGATTGAAGCCTTTACTTTATTATCGATAGCAATATCATTGTTCTATTTTAGACACGCCTTTTATCGTAAAAGCCGACTAAGTATTTTGCCTTTTTCGTTAAAATCCTTTGTGATCACTTTTGGCTTACTTATCCTATTTGTTTGGCTAATTTTATTTATTTATCAAGATATTCCTTATAGTCACAATTTATGGTGGCAATTTGAATTAGATAGCCGTGTTCCTCGAGCCTTGCGTGCAGCATTAGGGAGTTTTATATTATTAAGTGGTGTGATGTTATTTTGGTCTTTCAAACCGGCATTACCCATCTTAACCATTCCCACTAAAGAAGAATTGAGCGAAGCTCATCAAATCATCCTCAACTCGAAGCAACCTGAAGGCGGATTAGTGATGAGTGGTGATAAATCATTACTTTTCAATCAATCAAAAACCGCTTTTATCATGTATGCAAGGCGAGGAAGAAGTATGGTTGCGCTTTATGATCCGATTGGTAATGATAGTGCGCGCGCAGATTTAATATGGGAATTTAGGGATCTTTGTGATCAACACCATTTACGCACAGTTTTTTACCAAGTTAGAGCAAACAATTTACCATTCTATATGGATATAGGGCTTAGAGTGGTCAAACTTGGTGAAGAAGCGTTAGTTAATTTAAATGAATTTGATTTAACATCAAAAGGTTATAAAGATCTTCGATATACTTGGAATCGCGGGCAACGTGATGGACTTAGTTTAAAATTTTATCCACCAGGTACTGCACCGCTTGATGAGCTAAAAATAGTCTCGGATGCATGGTTAAAAAATAAACACTCAAAAGAAAAGAAATTTTCGTTAGGCGCTTTTTCCAAATCTTATTTAGATAATTTCACCATTGCAGTTATTGAATACCAAGGCAAAATTATTGCTTTTGTGAATTTACTTGAAACCAATCAAAACTACAGTGCAACCATTGATTTAATGCGAGTTTTACAAGATATTCCTAAATCCACTATGGAATTTTTGATGGTAGGATTGATTCTACATTATCAGGAAAAAGGCTATCAGTACTTTAGTTTAGGGATGGTCCCGCTTGCGGGTATGCAAAGGCGACGTGGTGCGCCAATGATCCAACGCTTAGGGGCGTTAGTTTTTCGACGTGGTGGGCGTTTTTATAACTTCCAAGGATTACGTCGCTTTAAAGAAAAATTTGCTACTCATTGGGAACCACGTTATATGGCGGTTCCCAATGGACTTGATCCTTTGGTCGCCTTGATTGACACCACTATGTTAATTTCTGGCGGTAAAACGAATTTAACTCACAATAAGAACAAATAAGATGAAAAATATCATACGTTATATTTTATTCTTTATGATTTTAGTATTCATTGCAGTTTGCATAGTCGTAGGTTGGTATTTTTATAAAAACCAACGAACCGCTTCTGTAAATACCATAGCCATTAATCAAAACTTTTCTATCTTATCGGCTACCCCAAAACAATCAGCTGAGGCTGCTGCTATAATTGTTGCCACTAAAGATAATCATTTTACGGCTGATCAATTATTAAGTTTATCTGAATCAACAGGTGCTAAATTAGTACAGTTTGAATTAGAACCGCAAGGAAGTTGTGCAAAGCAGCAAACTCGTTTTGAGCAAGCACAAAAAGTCTTAAATGAAGATAAGTTTGTTGTTGCTGGTATGCAAGAAGGTGCAGCCTTTGCTTATCGGTGGTTAACCCAACAAAATGATGATGCCAAAGCTTTATCGATTGAATTTACATTAGATCATAAAGATTGTGATGCACCTTTACCCGCTCAGGCTAACCATGGAGAATGGCAAGTAATTTGGAATAATCCACCAGATGAACAAGTTGCCATTTTTCCTCGACAACAAAAGCAGATTAAAGTAACCACCAAAATTGGCGAATATCAAGCATCACCAATTGAACTGTTAAGTTTACATTTACCATCTATTTTATTTGGTGAGCATGAACCATTACCAGTAATAGAATTACCCGCTAAAGGTAAACAATCGCATCCCAATAGTGTTACTTTTTATTATTCAGGTGATGGCGGTTGGCGAGATTTAGACAAGGTTTCGGCAGAGTATATGGCTTCTCATGGTTATTCTGTCGTTGGTGTTGATGCACTAAAACTATTTTGGCAACATCGTTCCGTTGAACGTAGTGCTAAAGATCTTACTCATTTAATGCAAGAATATCGGGATAAATGGGGCGTTAATAAATTTATTTTAGCTGGCTATTCATTTGGTGGTGATATCTTACCTGCACTATACAATCGATTATCCAAAGACGATCAAGAAAGTATACAAGCTTTAATTATGATTGCCTTTTCAAAAGACGCTAATTTCGAAATAGAAGTCAGTGGCTGGCTTGGTCAATCTGGCGATGAAATGAAAACCGCGCCGGAAGTAAATCAGATTCCAGCAAATAAATTATTTTGCATCTATGGCGAAGAAGAAAAAGAAGATACCGGTTGTCTACAACCAGAGATGAAAGGAGAGGCTTATAAATTACCTGGTGGTCACCATTTTGATGAAAACTATACGCATCTCGGTCAAATCATTATGGAAGCGATCGATAAACGCATAACACCTTAAAATAAGCAAAAAAGGGGCAATAGCCCCTTTTAGTGATTCACCTGATTTATAAGATCAATGCTTGCTGATTCTGATTTTTCCTTCTGATAACAATACCCCAATGAGGGTTGATAACGTACCGATAGCCGCGATCCAAGTAAAAGGCTCATTTAAAATAACGACTGCAGCAATAATGGTTAAAATTGGAACTAAATACAGATAGATACTAATTTTTACTGCACCAACTAATTTCACCGCATAATTCCAGGAAGCAAAACAGATAGCCGAAGCCCCTACGCCTAAGAATAGAATATTAAAAAGATTAGCCGTGTGCGTGAAGCGCTCCAGTCCCCATTTGAAATCAAACAGATACAACGCTGGTAACATCATCACTAAACCATAAAAAAAGAAGCGTCGTGTTAATAAAATCGTATTGTATCCATAATGACTGCATTTTTTAGTCAAAATTGAATAACATGCCCAAAACAAGCAGGCACCTACCGCAAGCAGATCACCCAATGGATTAAGTGACAGTACAAATTTACCATTCAAACTTATTAATCCAACGCCGAAGATTGCAAACAAACACCCGATATAAAATCGCTTAGCTGGCCGTTCAGTTTTTAAAAAGAAGATTGATAAAAGTGCGGTAAACACGGGTGCTAATGTGGTAATCACCCCTACGTTTGAGGCAGTGGTATAAGTTAAGGCAATATTCTCACATAAAAAATAACAGGTTACACCACAAAACCCGGCACACAAAAACATTAACTCTTGCTTTAAACCTTGCCAAGCAAAGATCCGTGGCGCTAAAATCCAAAGCGTTAAATAACCCAACCCAAACCGGTAAAATAAGATTTCAATAGGTTTAAAATCGATTAACAATACTTTGGTGGCAATAAAAGTGGTTCCCCAAAGAAACACTGTCATCAAAGCAATCAGATGCCCTCTTGTCCTCAATGAAAATAGCATTTAAGTTCTTACTCTCCATCTACTATTTATATGTTAATCATTTCCCTATCATTTGGTTGTCAGATTGGACATACAAAAAATAAAAATATAGGAAAAAGGCTTGGTCATGATAAAAATATCACTATTTTAATAGAAATTTAAGATCGGCTAGATTAACTTGCTGCTAATCTTTTTTCAATATGTTTCCATACATCAATTATTTAGGTAGATTATTTGAATATTAGAAAAGCGTGCAATTGAATTAGTAAAAGCAGTAGATAAAAAAAATCCACTCAAAAATTGAGTGGAAGGCAAAAAATGAATTAACGTAATCTGAATATATAGACAGACTAAATCATAAAAAGTTCCAAATAATTTCAAAAAAATTTAAAGTTTTTATATAAATTATTGTATGCGATTGATTTATAAATATTTATTTGTTGAATTTTTTTATATATAAAATCACTTAAAATGAATTATCATAACCTTGATACAAGCTAATTGGTAAATTAGTTATGCTTTGATAGGGTTCACCATTAATCATTGCTAACAGTATCGATACTGCATTTTGGGCAATTTGTAGAATTGGTTGACGGATTGTAGTTAAAAACGGCATATGTTGTAGAGTTAATTCAGCACCATCAAATCCAACTACTTGTAATTGCGAAGGTAAAGATAATCCACAATCTCGCGCAGCATTAATTGTTGCAATCGCTGATGAATCATCAGCTAATACTCCATCAATAGTTTGGGACTGTAACCGTTTTTTAATTAACTGATATTTTTCTTCATAACTAATTGAAAAATCCATATCAAGTGTTATTGACTTAAGACCTGCAACTTGAATGCTATCTTTGTAAGCTTGATACCGTTTATTAGCATCCATATCAACTTGTTTATCATTTGTAATCGAACCAATATAAAGAATTTTCTTACAACCATTTTTTATTAAATGTTGGCTAGCTAGAAGTCCTCCTGCATAGTTGTCACATGAAATAACAGGTATTTTTTCATTTATTTTTCGATCTATCGAGACGATATTCAGATCGGGTATTAGGTAATCAGCTAAATTTTCATTCATAGAGTTAACTATGACTCCTTCAACCTGATGACGCCTTAGCATCGATAAAAAATTTTTTTCCTCTTCTTGATTATGATGACTGTTGCAAATTAATATTTTATAACCTTGGCGAGATAATATTCTTTCTAAATAACTGATTAATTCCATTTGGAATGGATTAGTTAAACTTGGAAAAATCAAGCCTATTAAATTACTTTTATTATTTGATAATGAACGTGCTAATTCATTAGGATAGTATCCCAACGTTTCCATTGCTTCTTGCACACGTTGACGAGTTGTTGCACTAATATATCCACGATTATTTAATACCCGTGAAACAGTAGTAGCGGAAACACCCGCTAGTTTAGCAACATCATCTCTGCTTAATTTCATAATCATCCTTTAACTATCATTAATATTATAACGAGATAATTATAATGCTTTTTATAATGACGTAAATCATTCAGTTGATTTGTAATTTTAAGATCAAATTTTTTAGTGACATTCATCACAAAATCACTTCGGAATAAGTGATATCCCTCACAAATTTTGCATTCTAATTGTGGACGCGGTTGACATATGAACGCGGTTGACATGAAATGAAATAAATTATTCAAAAGTGAATGACAAAGAAATGTCATTTATTCACATATAAATAAAAGGAGTAAAAAATGCAAAAATTACATTATCAACCAAAAGGCTACTGGGTTGGCGATATTATGCCATTTGGAAAAGACGGGGTTTTTTATCTTTATGATCAACGCGACAATCGCAACCCTTGCCCTTTTGGTGAACCGTTTGGATGGTCACTTGCCACTACGACTGATTTTGTTAATTACCAAAATTTGGGAGATTCTATTAAAAAAGGTGGTGAACAAGATGTCGATCAGTTTATCTATGCTGGATGTGTCTTCGAAGCAGAAGGTAAAGGACATGCTTTTTATACAGGTTACAACCGTAGTTGGGAGAAAGAGGGAAAAACATCACAAGTATTATTACATGCTTGGAGCGACGATTTTAAAACATGGCATAAATCCTCGCAACTTATAACACTAACACCACAACCTGGTTATGACATTAGTGATTGGCGAGATCCCTGGGTAATTTGGAATGATGAAAAGCAAGAATATTTATTGATTCTAGGCGCAAGATTAAAAGGACCGAAAACAGAACAATCTGGTCGAGTTGTTGCTTTTACATCAAAAGATTTAAAAAATTGGCAATTCCAAGGTGATTTTTGGGTAGCGGGTAAATATACCATGATTGAAATGCCTGACTTATTCAAAATTGGAAATTGGTGGTATTTGATTTATACCGAATATAGCGATCAAAGTAAAACTCGCTACGTCATGAGCCAATCTTTAGAAGGTCCATGGATCACCCCTGACGACGATGCTTTTGATGGGCGAGCTTACTATGCAGCAAGAACCGCTTTTGACGGTAAACGCCGTATTCTTTTTGGTTGGGTGCCAACAAAAGAAGATAATGATGATTTAAAAAATTTCCAATGGGCAGGAACGTTTGTACCTCATGAAGTTTATCAAAAAGCTGATCATACACTTGGTGTAAAAGTAGTGGATAGTTTATGGAATGCTTTTATTCATCCAAAAAAAATTGATGATTTTTCAATTAATTCTCCTTACGCACGTCAAGAACAATTATTAATTGAAAATACAGGCAAAACATTCCGTTTTTCAACGACAGTTAAATTCAGTAAAGGTACTCGAGATTTTTCCATCCGTTTGATGAAAGATAAACATACTGGCGAATCATATGATTTTATTTTTTCGCTTGTTGATAACCGATTAACTTTCGATAAAACCCCTTGTTATCCTTGGTATCGCGTGATGAATAAAGGTTTAGAGCGCCCTATTCATCTTGAAGCGGATCGTGAATATGAGTTACAGATCATCGCTGATGATACGCTATTTACTTTATACATAGATGGTACTGCGCTAAATGTTCGTGGTTATGATCAATTAGGAAATAGCTTGGCAATCGCCGTCAGTGATGGAACTTTAAGCTGTAAAAATAATTCTTTTTCAAATGAAGGATGTTTTCCAGAAAAATGGTAATCGTGCCTATCAGGTCACTTAACTATCAGGTTAGATGATCATCATGATCAAGGCTTTCATCAACTATTTATGATCAAAGCCTTAATTTAGATAGGCGATTATCTTCAGTAATTTAAATATGGAAAATTCATTGGAGATATCATAATGAATACAACAGTAATTGATAACAATGGTCATATGGCTGACCATGACATCTCATTTAAAGAAAAACTCGCTTATGGACTAGGTGATTTTGCAACAGGCTTTTCGGGTGTTACCGTTGGAACCTTTGCGCTTTACTATTATACCGATATTGTGGGAGTTTCAGCTACTTTACTAGGAGCTGTACTACTATTTTCACGTGTTTTTGATGCTGTGATTAATGTCGTTATGGGTTTTATTGTTGATAGAACAAAAAGCAAACATGGCAAAGCTAGAGCATGGATTTTATGGTCGACAATTCCATTTGGTTTATCTTTGATAATGGTATTTAGTGCACCAGAAAATTGGAGTGAATTTGCATTATTAATTTTCGCTGCCATCACGCTCAATATACATTGGATTATTTACACTTCAAGCAATATCCCTTATGGCACGCTAGCAGCATTAATGACCCAAAACTCTTACCAACGCAGTCGATTAAATACTTATCGTATGCTTTGCTATTTTGCAAGTATGCTAATCATTCCGTATATTACACTACCTTTAGTCGAATTTTTTGGTGGAGGTGAACGCGGTTGGCAGTTTACTATGATAATTTATGCCGCAATTTTAATTTTTACCTTTTTCTATACTTTTTTTAATACTAAAGAGCGGATTAAACCAATTAACCAATTTAAATACAATGCGCCATCACTTGGTGTTTCATTAAAAACTCTTTTAGCAAATAAGTATTGGGTCACAATGTTCTTCACCATGTTAGTAAGTTTTAGTATTTTAGGACTAATCAATGGTGTGGGTGTTTACTACGCAAAATATCTTTTGGCCGATAGCCAACTTATCGGTTTAATCAATATGGCTTTTGCACTACCGTTAGTTGTAGTATTAATGTGCTCAGCTTATATTTTAAAAATAATGAGCCGTTTAACATTTATAATTGTTGGTATGGCAACCATTATATTAGGTAGTATTATCATGGCAATTGCACCTCATGATACCTATATTGCAATAATTGGAACTATCTTACGAGGAGCAGGTTTTGCACCTATTATGGGAAATGCATATTCTATGCTAGCCAATACCATCGATTATGGCGAATGGAAATTTGGCATTAGAAATGATGGACTAGTCTATAGTGGAGGGAGCTTTAGCGCGATATTAGGCAGTGGTATTGCTTCCGGAGGAATTGGTTGGATATTAGGAATGGCAGGATATATTGCGACAGATATTGCTAATCAACCTGAAAGTGTATTAACTACTTTACAAGTATTATTTATTTATGCACCCTTAGTATTAAGCGCAATCACCATTATATTATTACGGTTTTATACCTTAGAAAAAATTTATCCTGATATCATCAAAGAACTAGCTCAAAGAACACATAATGTCTATTAACCAGCTAAACGGAGGGATTGATAAATCTGTTATTATTCCCTCTACTTCATCGATTGGCTAAATATGTAAAAACAATCCTAAATCAAAATAATATTCATTTTTCACTATTTGATATTAACTATTCAATTCAGAGAAAACAAAAAAAGCATACTATTAATATCGCTATTTTAAAACCTGCAAGGCCAATGGAAAGATAGATAAATCCAGAAATAGGTTAACTTGTATTACTACTTGAATTCACCTATAATGCCCTAATATGACTTATACCACAATTGGGGCTGATTCTGGATTCGACGGGATTTGCGAAACCCAAGGTGCATGCCGAGGTGCGGTAGGCCTCGTAAATAAACCGCAAAAAAATAGTCGCAAACGACGAAAACTACGCACTAGCAGCTTAATAACCTGCATAGAGCCTTCTCTCCCTAGCCTCCGCTCGTAGGACGGGGATAAAGAGGAGTCAAACCCAAACGAGATCGTGTGGAAGCCTTGCTTGGGGCGGAAGCATTAAACTTAATCAAGCTAGTCTATCGGTAGCGTGTTTGTCCGCAGCAGGTAGGCGAAATTTAAAGACAAACTACGCATGTAGTACCAAGGATGTAGAGATTTCGGACGCGGGTTCAACTCCCGCCAGCTCCACCACCAATTATAATTCCCGCCTATACCTAATGACTTGTATTTTGTGTAATTTATACCCATAATTATATATATTTAAATAATAATATTATTTTTATGGAAAAACTTAAAATATTAAGAAAACAAAGTAATTATACACAAAAAGATTTGGCTAATATGTTGGGCGTAAAAACCAAAGATATCCAAAACTGGGAATTGAATAAAGCTCAGCCTGAATTAAAAATATTACGAGATCTTGCTGTTATTTTTGGTACAAGCGTTCTCGACATTTTAAGTAATGAAACAATAACAACAACAAATTATATGCCTTGGAACATCAACGCAACTATTGATTATTTTTGGGGACATATAGGTATTCTTTTATATAATTCTAATATAATTAAATGGTATCCTATAACTAATTCTACATTTGATAGAGTTGAATCAATCTTAAGTAATGATGAACCAAGTAAAGAAAATAATATTTTATCTTTTGACACATTAAATAATCGATTACTGTTCATCAATAAAAACATAGTAAAAAAAATTTCACTCCTCGACGATTCTTCTGACATGCCAAAAGATTGGGAAATTCCGTGGGATGGATATCAGGGACTAGGCTCTGAAGAATTTTATAACTTGATAGATGAATACTTTTTTGACTATGAACATTTTTGTCAGAATACTTCAGAAAAGCTACAAAATATCGTAGCAAAATTAACTGGAGAAAAAAGAATTACTGAGAATAATGTATTTGAGATTTTAAATCAGGTATATATTTATTATCATGATAATACTGTTGAAACTATTGACATAGTAGATGCTTCGGAATTATTTGATAATGTTGGTACAATTGAATTTGAACTCAATAGATTTATTCAATTTTCTGATTATAATGGTGAAATACATTTTATTCCCTTGAATAGTGTTGGTTTAATTGATGTTCCTCTGTACTTATATAAAATTGGTCGTAAAGAAATATTCGAAAATAACTAAGAAAATAAAATGGATAAAAGAAAAAATATAGAAAATATTCATATAGATAGTTTGGTTAAATTTATTGCTCAAATATTGAATATTGAAAATAAGAATCACCAAAAGATATTCTATCGAGGTCATTCAAATGAAAATTATTTTTTAGAGCCATCATTATTTAGAAAAAATAATCAAAGTCATCCCGAATATTGTAGCCAAGAGCACATATTATATCGAGAACTTTATATGTCTGAATATAAAGAGTTCATCAATGATAAATATACATTAGATAAATTAGTTAGAATGCAACATTACTCTATGCCCACCAGACTACTGGATCTAACATCAAATCCATTAATAGCTCTCTATTTCGCTTGTAAATCTAGTATTGAAATTGACGAAAGAGTTGGCGAAGTAATTCTTTTCTTTATAAATCACAAATACATTAAATATTATGACTCTGATACAGCAAGTTGTATTGCAAATTTAGCAAGACTATCCCACGATGAAAAAAAAGCAATTAATTTTAATAGAGAAAAAGAACGTTTTAATCAGCAACCAAGTATAAAGAAACTATTACATTTTATTAGAGAAGAAAAACCATTTTTTGAACCCAGAATTGATAAATATGATTTAGAAAATATTATATGTATTAAAGGGATAAAAAATAATATTAGAATATCTTCTCAATCAGGCGTTTTTCTTTTATTTGGCTTAAATGCTACTTTAAATGAAAACGGTAATGAACATATAGAAATTCAAAGAATAAAAATTCATAATCGGAAAAAAATTTTACAAGAATTAGATTTAATCAATATTAATGAAAGTACGGTTTTTCCTGATATAGAGAGCTCTGCGAGATACATATCTTATAAAAATAGGTCAATAATCTGAATAATATATCATTTCATCACATTAAGTTAATGTATCATAATCTCTTCTTTTTACATTAACTAATCTATCAATAAATGAACGCTACTCTTGAACTTAAAAACTAGAAATATCATGTTTTGATAAATTAAAATGGGAGAAATGAATCAACTTAGAATAAATATTAATCAAATTGGAAATTTTATTAATATGGCAGAGAGAAAACCTATTAATTAATTGTGATAAGATTATCAAATTGAAACTATATATTTTATTTTTAATTGTATTTTTATACAGATCAATTGATATTCATTGTACAGTCTGAACGAGCAAAAATGTTGAATATATTAACGGTAGATTCTAAATTAGATTAGTAAAAGGCATCTATCCACAAACCTAAGCAGAATAGCAAGAAAAGCAATACAGTCATTTTATCATTCATTATCGACATAACCGCCACTAACAAAGGGAAAGGCCAATTATGAAAAATTCATGATAACTTTTATGACTATAATATTTATAGTCGAGGTA